>JAQTNF010000119.1 GCA_028713995.1 Deltaproteobacteria bacterium
CACGGGCGTTGCGGACGCCGCGCGGTCGAGGTTCTCATCGGCCGTTTGGGGAACAGAGTTTCCTGCTTTCTTCAACCGACCGGCCGATTGCGAGAAACATCAATCGTTCCAAGATGATCCATTTGGGTGGGATGGGGGAAAGGGGGAAGACGAGTGGCGCTATGTTCTCGTGGCGGCTTTCTGTGCACCCCCAACGAGGTCGAGGCGGTCGGCGCCTGGCCCCACGCAAGCCACGACCGCGCGATCGAGATCGAGGTAGCGGCGGGCCGCCTCGACCACGGCCTCCGCAGTCACTGCCTGGATGCGACCGGGGTAGCGATCGGCTGCGTCGTGGCCGAGCCCGTAAAGGTGGCCGAGCGCCATGCCCGACGCACGGGCCGAGTTGCGCTGCAGAGAGATCGCTTGGCTGCCGACGAGATGCGTTTTGACGCGCCGCAGCTCCTCGGCCGGCGGTTTTTGGTCGCGGATGAGACGCGCATGGCGTGCCATGGCCGCAAGCACCTCGCGCTCTTGTCCGGGCGACGTGGCGGCGTAAAAAGCAACGTACCCGGGCTCGATGCCATCCATGGACGCTGCGGTCACCGAGTAGGCCAGGCCGCGGCGCTCGCGCACATCTCCGAACAGGCGCCCGCCGTGACCGCCCAGGATTTCCACCAGCACCTCAACCGCGAAACGATCGTCGCTCGAAAGGCGCGTGCCCGGAAAGCCCACCACCACGTGCGACTGCTCCTTGTCCACGGCGCGAACGACCTGCCGCGGCCGTTTGGGGCGCTCCCACTCCTCGGGCGCCGCCACCGCGCGCCCCTTGGCCCGGACACCGGCCATGCGTTCCTCGACCATGGCAGCGATCTCGCCCGGATCGGCCGCACCCACCACCGCGAGGACCATGGCCCCGGCCGGTGTGCACGCGGCGAGCAGGCTGCGCAAGTGGGAGGCCCTGAACGACGATACCGTGCGCTCCGTCCCGAGGAGCGGCCTGCCGTAGGGGTGCCCGCCGAACAGACCGGCCTGGAAGAGCTCGAACGCCTGCTGGCTCAGGTTGTCGCGGCTGGCGCGGATTTCGTCGAGGAGAAGCTCCTTCTCGCGCGTCACCTCGGCCTCGGCGAAGCCCGGTTCGCGCAGACACTCGGCGAGGAGCGCGAAGCCCTCCCTGAGCCCCTTCTCGAGGAACTCGCCCTGCATGCCGAACGTGTTGCGGCCGGCGAAACCGCCGATGGAGCAGGCCAGGCGGTCCATGGTCACGGCCACGCTCTGTGCCGAGCGACGCACGGTGCCGCGCGTGATCGAGGACGCCAGCAGCGTGGAGAGCCCGATTTCCTGCGGCCGCTCTGCTCGCTGTCCGCCGAGGAACGCGGCCCGCACCGCCACCACCCGCCCCGCGTCGGGCCTGACGATCAGCACGTCGCCCGTGGGCAGTCGCGTCACCGCCACCTCGACCGTTGGCTTCGCGTTCCTGCGAAGACCGGTCGCCCCGCGCCGCCCGGCCGCGAGCGCCCCGCGCAGATCGGCCCTTGCGCGCACGTGCTCCGGCATGACGAGCGACACCGTGACCCTTTGTGGAACCAAGTAGCGTCGCGCCGCCGCCAGAAGCTCGGCCGGATCGAGTCGGCCGAGCGCGGCGAGGTAGCGCGCCTCGAAGCCAACGTCGCCCGCGTGCAGCTGGTAGAAGCCGAGCTTGCGCGCCATGCCGTCCACGGTCTCCTCGGAGTAGATCGCGTCGCTCTCGAGCATGTTGCGTGCCTTCTCGAGCTCCTCGGGCCCCACAAGCTCCCGCGCGAGCCTCAGCGTCTCGGCGAGCAGGCTCTCGACCGCCTTGCCGATGCGCGAGGGCGGCAGCGTGGCGCTCACGGCCAGGAGCCCCGCATCCCTCGGAGTGTAGGCCATGGCGCGCACCTCGCTCACGAGGCCCGCTTCCCTGCGCACGCGCGTCTCGAGCCTGGAGCTCGCGCCCTGACCGAGCACCGCCGCGAGCAAATCGAGGGCCGGCACGTCCTCGTGCACGAGACCAGGAGCGGGGAAGCCCAGGCTGACGTGGGCCTCGGCCACCGGCCGCGTGGTGTGGCTCACGCGCGACGCCCGCTGCGTGGGCTCGGGTTTCCGCGTCACCCGCTTGGGCACGGGCCGAGCCCGAAATCGCGCGAAGGTCTTGCGCACCCGCCGCGACACGAGGCGTGGATCGAAATCGCCTGCCACCACGAGCACCATGTTGGAAGGCGTGTACCAGCGCGCGTAGAAATCGGCTACGACCTCGCGGGTGAAGCTCTTCACGGTCTTCCCGAACCCGATCACGGGTCTTCCGTAAGGGTGCCGCCGGAACACGCCGCGAAAAAGATCCTGGATCACCACGCGCTCGGGGGAGTCTTCGCCCATGCGGATCTCCTCCAGGATGACGGCCAACTCGCGGGTGAGCTCGTCGCGGTCGAGCGCGGTGTTGGCGATGGCGTCGCCGAGGATGTCGAGCCCCTCCTCCCAGAAGCGGCTCGCGAGCGTGATGTGGAAGACGGTCTCGTCGTGCGACGTCCAGGCGTTGATGCGGCCGCCGGCGCGCTCCACGTCGCGTGGGATCTCGCCCACGCCGCGCCTTTTCGTGCCCTTGAAGAGCATGTGCTCGAACACGTGCGCGAGCCCGGCCTCTGCGGGCGTCTCGTCCGCGCTGCCCACGCCGACCCACATCTGGAACGCCGTGACTGGCGCCGCGTGGGTCTCCGCGAGCACCAGAACGAGGCCGTTGTCGAGAAGCGAAACTATTGGCTTCATCGCATTCCTCCGGTCGCGAGGGACGGAGTATAGCCGCATCCCCGGGCGCGAGGCCAGGATACTTGCACGAGGCCGGACATCGACCATATTATGATCGCGAACCAACGGAGGAAGAACCCATGGCCGACATCAGTATCTCGCGGGATCACGCGCTCGAACCGGCCGAGTTGCGCAAACGGCTCGACCGGATGGCAGAGGACATGAACCGCAAGTTCGGAATCAAGTCGCGCTGGGACGGCGACACCTGCCACCTCACGGGCGCGGGCTTGAAGAGCGGCAAGGTCGTCATGACCCCCACGCGGGTCTCCCTGGAGATCACCCTGGGCATGATGGCCAGGCTGCTCAAGGGCCAGATCGAGAAGGAGATCGAGGTCAAGGTCGCGGACCTCCTGCGCGCGTAGGTTCCCACGCCGCGCCGCAGACTTCTTGAGTCGTGGTATGATGGCTTCATGTTGAGGAACGACATCGCGCGAAAGCTGGCCGATTTCCCTTTCGAGAAGCTCGGGGTGAAGCTCGCGCTGCTGTTCGGATCGTTCGCCCGTGGTGACGCCGACGCGAGATCGGACGTGGACCTCGCGTTCCGGCTCGAAGAACCGTTCGATCCCATGGTCAAGCTCGATCTTTTGTCCGAGGCCACCTCACGCCTTAACACCGATCGCGTCGACGTGGTCATCCTCAACAGCGCCCTGGGCGAGGCCCCTGCTCTCGCATCGCGCGCCCTCTCGGAGGGACTCGTCCTCTACGACGCGGATCCCGCAGGCCGCATCGACCTGCACATTCGAGCGCGCAAGCTCGCAGAGGATGAGCGTCATCTCCTGCGTATCGCGGACGAGGCGAGGCAGGGAGGCTCCCATGGTTGACGAGGCCCGCTTCCTCTTCCGTCTCGGCCGCCTTGAGGCCGACCTCGCCGAGCTTTCGAAAAGACGCGGGATGTCGGCTCGCGAGCTGTCGTCGAACCTCGCGACCCGGTGGTCCGTGGAGCGCGGGCTGCACGTGGTCATCGAGGGCCTCCTCGACCTCGGGGAGCACATCCTGTCGTCGGATTTCTGCATCCAGACGACGACCTACCGCGAGACGGCGGTGCGCATGGCTGAGAAGGGCATCGTGAGGGATGCGGCCGCGACGGCGCTCCCCCGACTGGCGTCCTTCCGCAACGTCCTCGTACACGAGTACGTCCGCATCGACCTCGAGATCCTCGCCCGACTCCTTGAGGAGGACATCGACGCCCTCCTCCTCGCCGCGCGCGACATCAGAAATCGGGAATGGACCAAGCCGGCCGGGGCGTGAGCCGCCGTCAGAACGTCCCCGCCGCCAGGGTCATGCCCGGGATCACGCGCCCCGAGCCATCGGCCGCGCGTATTGCGGCGGGCAGAATGTAGCTCACGCTCGGACCTCTCATAGCCGCCTCATCGGGGTCGCCCTCCTTGGGGGCGCGCGTGTGGACATAGGCAAGGGCCTCCCCGAGCGGCGGCAAAAGGAGCGGGAAGATGACGAGCAGGACTGGCGCGGCAAACATCTCCTCACCCGTATAGGTGTCCGTGCCCCACGTGAACCAGGCGCCCAGCGCGGCCGTGACCGCGGCACCCATGTAGCCGCCGGCCATCATCCACGTGAGCTTGCCCTCCTCGGACCTGTTCGTGCGCGCGGCCTGCCACACAACGGCGCTGCTCGCCGACGGCGAGAGCGCAAGGTAGGACCCGCCCCAGATCGAAAGCGCCGTCTTCGTCCCTCCGAACAGTTCCGATCCCGACGCCGCGTAGACCGAGAGCCCGACCGCGTAGATCGCGGCCTGCACGGCGAGACCCACGAAGAACACGAACCCGCCGCTCCTGTTCTCGGGCGGGGGCTCCTGCCAGGGTATGAGGGGAGAGGGAGGAGGCGCGACGTAGACAACCGGCGGCGGCGCGACCGGGCGCGCGTCCTCGGCGTTTGTGGTGCGCGGCAGGAGCGCGAGGCCCAGCGCCACGGCCACCGCGGTAACATGTGCGTCCACTCAGGGCTCCGGAACCAGCTCGACGATTTCGCCCTCGGTTTCCGCGAAAGGCTCCTCGTGCGCGGCGAAATGTCCGCCGTTGTCGTCGCCGTCCACGTCCTCGAAGCGCAGCACGTCGCACGGGCTGTTCTCCTCGTACCAGACCTCGAACGCGCCGTCCCCGGGCAGAGAGTACGTGTCGTCCGCGGCGCGGTCGTCGGTGCCGACCTGCCAGAGGCAGATGACGTGGATTCCCTTGATGCCGAGCCCCGTTATCGCGTTCAGCACGCGTCCCTTGGCGCGTGTCAGTCTTCCGGATCCTCCATCCGAGTACGGGCCGTCGGATACGCCGAAGCCCGCGCCGTAGCAGGCCGCGATGAACACCGGGACGATGCACGTCAGCAGCCACAGGAACGGTTTGGCCAGCCACCTCATGCTTCATCTCCTCCTGTACAAGCGCTCACACGTCCCCTCCCGCGTCCTCGCCGGCCTCAATCCCGCCGTCCACGTCCTCGCACGGACCCACGTTCTTGTTGCCCCAGATCTCCACGGTGCCGGAGAAGCCCTTGGCCTCGAGCGCCTCGACCAGATCCTCCGCGTCGCACGTGGACAGGACTGGGTTGTCCGTGACGGACAGCAGGGATCCGCCGAGCCTCACCATCCCGAAGAGCCCCTCGACAGACGCCAGGCCGAGATTGCCCTCGATGCGGAGGTCGCCGCCCACGTCCATGAGCCAAGCGAGCGCAGCCAGATCCCCGAGCAGCGGGTTGCGCTCGACGGTGACGCCGCGGTCGACCTGCACCAGCCCGTCGAGCCCCACGAGCGAGGCGAGGCTCGGGTTGTCGCGGACGACGAGGGAGCCCCCGATCGCGTGCAATCCCTCGAGCCCGGCGAGACTTTCGAGCGACGTCCCCTCGATGACCAGGTCGCCCTCGATGTACGTGCATCCCGCGAGCCTTGTGATATCGTCGACGCCTTCGACAACTCCCCGGGACACGTAACCGTACGCCACGCAGGGATTGTCGCCCCCTGTGTCTCCGGCGTCGTACACGATGTCGTCGTCGTCATCCTCGACCGCGAACGGCCAGCATCCGGTGATCCCGCTGGGGATGGCCACGAGAAGCAGGACGAGCGCTGCGCGTGTGTGGCGTTTGTGCATCCGACATCGATGCTAAGGCCCGGGGCGACGCAGCGTCAAGGATGGTGACGCATGCGTCTCCATGCCCTCGTACCCCACACGGCGAGCGCCGCGGCGACCACGCGCGGGACCGTGATCCAGAACGCGCTCGCGCCCACGGCCACGAAGAGCAACGTGTCCTCGAGCAGGGAGTGGCACACGGCGATGGAGCGGTTCAGGAGATCGACCTCGTCGCGCGAGATGCCCTTGCGCTCCACCTCGTCGAGGATGACGCCCGCGCCGTACGCGAGCCCGAGCGTGTTGGCCACCATCCACAGGAACGCGACGCGCCGCGACAGCCCGAGCAGGAAGAGCACGGGGCCGAGCCACCGCGCCAGCACGCGGATGAGCCCGAAGTCATCGAGCACGCGCTGTACGATCGTGAGCCCGAGCACGAGCGCCGCGATCTTGGCGAGCAACACACCCGTGCCTTGCGCCCACGACTCGAGCACCGCAAGAAAGGCGGTCGACGACGCCTCGGCGACCCCGCGCGCCCGCGCCGGGCCGGAATCGTCGGGCATGAGCAGGCTCAGCGCCGCAGCGCCGGCCGCCACCGAGCCGAGCCGAAGCACGATCATGCTCACGGCGGATGAGCCGGCCTTGCGCTGGACCGGCGCCTCCACCACCAGGTTGTGCGCGAACAGAATCATGAGCGCCAGGATCGTGACCTGCTTGTCCGTCATCGGGATGGAGCCCATGGCCGCGATGCCGGAGTAGCAGTTGACGAGCACGCCCGTGAGGAACGCCGCGGCCGCCTCCTCGGGCAGGCCGACCAGGTGGAACGCGGGCGCGACGTACACTGCGGCGCGGCTCAAAAGCCCGCTCCACGCGAGCAGCGTGACGAGCAGCGACACGGGCACCACCAGCATGGCGAGCCAGGCGAAGGTCCTCATGCCGGACTTCGTCCCCTGCTTCAGGCAGGACGCGAGGCGGTTGCGGAAGACGGCTTGTTCCATGGGCGCTCCGCTGTTTTTGTACCCTCGCCCCCCTCGTCGCACAAGCGCGACGACCGGGCTTGTGATCCGCCGCGGTTTCCTTATCATGGGCGCATGGGTATCGCGTCCATGGTCATCGGGATCGTCGCCGTCGTCGTGGGCTTCTTCCCGTTCTGCGGCACCTGGGCGCTGGTTCCGGCCCTGGTCGGCCTGGGGCTGGGCATCGCGGACCTCGTGGTCAAGACGCAGGCCCGCCAGCCGCGCGGCATGGCCATCACCGGCGTGATCCTGAACCCGCTGGCCATCGTCGTCATCCTCATGTGGTACTTCCTGGTCATCTACGGAACGGCGAAGGTGGTGGACTCCGCGGCGAACGCCTTTGGCGCCGCGATCCAGCAGCAGGCGCAACAAATGCAGGCGAGCGTACCTTCCGTGCCGGTCCAGCCCGCGCAGCCCATGCAACCCATGCAGCCCGTGCCGGCCCAGCCGGCCCCGTCCCAACCCGCACCGACCGGGCCCGCGCCCACTCCGCAACCTCCCGCTTTGGCGCAGTAGCAGGAGCGCTCGTGCCGATCGCGATTGACACGGCGCGTGGCGTGCACCTCGGGATCCTCGTCGTCGCGCTCGCCGCGCTCCTCATCGCAGCGCTCGCGGCCACGGGCGCCGCGGGTCCGTTGGTGGCGTTCCTCACCGCGTGCCCGCACAAGGCGCTCACCCACGCGCCGTGCCCGTTATGCGGCGCGACCTCCGCCGCGACCCTGCTGCTCTCGGGAGACGTGACGGACGCCCTGTCGAGGAACCCTCTCTCGATTGTCCTGGCCGCCGCGGGCTTCGCGCAGATCGCCTATCGCACCGTGCGCGTGGTCAGGCCCCGTCTCGTCCTGCGCGAGGAGGTCGCGATCAACGGCGCCTGCCTCGCCCTGCTCATTTGCGCCGCGACCGTAGCCTGATGGGACATGCGGTTTCTTGCAGTTGCCGTCGTCACTCATTTGGTGTTATTTTTTATATATTCAGCAAAGGAACGGAGGAAGGCATGGAGACAGGAACAACGTTCGGCTTGACCGCGATCGCCATCCTCGTAACCGTCATCGGTATCGGATGCGCATCCGTCGACGGCGGCAACACCGACACGGGCGGTGAATCGTGCGGTTCCGGCGAATGGCAGTGCGGGAATGGCGCCTGCATCTCCGCAAGCTACGTGTGCGACGGCCAGAGCGACTGCTCCGGCGGCGAGGACGAGGCGCAGTGCGACTCCGGCACCGATGCCGATTCCGACTCCGATACCGATTCCGACTCCGATGCCGATTCCGATTCGGACAACGATTCCGATACGGACGGCGATTCCGATACGGACGGCGATTCCGATACGGACGGCGATTCCGATACGGACGGCGATTCCGATGCCGACGGTGATTCCGACTCCGACTCCGACTCGGATACAGGGGCGGCGGACTGTCCGCTCAACTCGGCCTGGCCGTGCACGTGCAAGGGGACCTGCCTCGACGGCTCGGACTGCGTCAGCGTCAACGGTCTCGGCAAGGGGTCCTACTGCGCCGCAAACTGCACGGGCATGGGCGGAACCTGCCAGGCCACCTCCTACGCGGCCTTGGGGACATGCCTGCTCCAAGGTCCTGACACGGACAGCGACACGGACACGAGCAACGGGGAGTGGTGGTGCATACTCGTCTGCACCGACACGAGCCAGTGTCCGTCCGACCAGACCTGCACACCCACCCCCCAGGGCTCGAAGGTCTGCCTTCCCTGACGGTCTGCGAAGGAAACGGAAGGAACCATGAAGGGAAGAACAACGTTCCACGGAGTCGCGGTCGCCGTCCTTGCGGCAACCACCGGCATCGGCTGCGCATCCATCGACGATGGCAACACCGACGCGGGCAGCGAATCGTGCGGCTCGGATGCGTGGAAGTGCGACAACGGCGCTTGCATCCCGGAAAGCTACCTGTGCGACGGCGAGAGCGACTGCTCCGGCGGCGAGGACGAGGCGCAGTGCGACTCCGGCACCGATGCCGATTCCGACTCCGATACCGATTCCGACTCCGATGCCGATTCCGATTCGGACGGCGATTCCGACACGGACGGCGATTCCGACACGGACGGCGATTCCGACACGGACAGCGATTCCGATTCGGACGGCGATTCCGACACGGACGGCGATTCCGACACGGACGGCGATTCCGACTCCGACAGCGACTCCGACTCGGATACAGGGGTGGCGGACTGTCCGCTCAACTCGGCCTGGCCATGCACGTGCAAGGGGACCTGCCTCGACGGCTCGGACTGCGTCGGCGTGACCGGTCTCGGCAATGGTTATTACTGCGCCGCGAACTGCACGGGCTTGGGCGGGGCCTGCGAGGCCACCTCCTACGCGGCCACGGCGACGTGCTTCCTCAGAGGTCCGGACACGGACAGCGACACGGACACAAACGATGCCGAGTTTTGGTGCGTGCTCGTCTGCACGAGCTCGAGCCAATGCCCGTCCGACCAGACCTGCACGCCCACTGACACCGACAGCACCGGCCCGAGCATCTGTCTGCCCTGAGCCTACCTTCGATCACGCCGCTTGCGGACGATGTACAGGGGCCGGCCCTTGACCTCCTCGAGGACCTTGGCCAGGTACACGGCCACGGCGCCGATGGCGGAGAGGATGATGCCGGAGAAGAAGATGACGAGCAGGATCACGGTCGTGAACCCGTTCACGGCGTTGCCGGCGACGAAGTTGTAGAGGGTCTGCGCGCCGAGCAATACGCCCAGAAGCGTGGTGACGAGGCCGACCCAGGCCGTCAGGTACAAAGGCAGCGTGGTGAACGAGATGATGTTGGAGGCCGCGTAGCGCACCAGCTTGGCCGAAGACCAGCCGCTGCGGCCCGCTTTGCGCTCGGGCACGTCGAACCGCACCGCGGCGCGCCGAAACCCGATCCAGCCCACGAGCCCGCGGAAGAAGCGCGCCTTCTCGGGCAGCGCCTTCAAGGCCTCCACCGCCTGGCGGTCGAGAAGCTTGAAGTCGGACGCGCGGCGCAGATTCGCGCCGCCCACTCGGCCCATGAGCGCGTAGAACAGCTTCGCGAAGAGCCGGTACGCGAGGCTCTCGCGGCCGCGATCCGCCTTCTCTGCCTCCACGATGTCGTGGCCCTCGCGCCACAGCTCCACCATGCGCCCGATGAGCTCGGGCGGGTGCTGCAGATCCGCGTCGATGAGGATGACGGCGTCGCCGCGCGCGGCGTCGAGGCCCGCGCACAGGGCCGCCTCCTTGCCGAAGTTGCGCGCGAAGTGCAGCGCCACGACGCGTTCGTCCGCCCGGCTCGCCTCGTCGATGATGTCCGCCGTGTCGTCCGTGGAGCCGTCGTCCACGCACACGATCTCGAACGTGAGGCCGGTCGCCTCGAGCTGCGCGCGCACGCGGCCGAGGGTCTCCCGGATGAGGGCCTCCTCGTTGTACACGGGAACGACGAGGCTCAAGCCGACCGTCATTTCGCGCCTCCCTTCTTCTTGAGCCCGGCGAGGATGGCCTTCACCACCGTTCGCTCGGTGTCGGAGAGCTCGTCCCGAAGGAGCGACCGCTCGTAATAGAAGCGGGCCTTTTCGCCATCTCCCATGTGCCCGCACAGGTCGCCGAGGTGCTTGGCCGACTGGAAGGTCCGCTTGGGATCGAGCTGCGAGTTGAGCCGATCGAGCCGTTCGTACTCGGCCAGCGTCTTCCTGGTGAGACCCTTGTCCGCGTAATGGATGCCGAGCTTCAGGTAGCAGATCTGCGAGTCCGGAAAGTTGCGGATGCACGCCTTCCAGTAGGCCTCCGGATCATGCCAGTAGCGGCTCTGAACGAACGTCTGTCCCGCGTGCCAGGCGAGGAGCAGCCCGAGCGCGGCGGCCGTGGCCACCCTCCCCGCGCGCCCGAGGCGCGGCCAGAAGAACGCGGCGGATGCCGCCACGGCCACGGAGAAGAAGAGGGACGGCAGCCATTCGAACCGGAAGGCGAACTCCACCCAGCGCGGCGGGATGTTCATCATGGGCGCGAGCGCCGCGAGGATGAACAGACCGGCGAACAGGGGCTGCCTCAGCCCGCGCCGCCACAGAAGGACGAGCCCCGCGCCGACGAGGGCGAGGACGGCCATGTTGAAGACCGGCGGCAGGCGCAGAGCGAGCAGGCTCGCGCCCTCGGACACGCCGAGCGGATCGCTCACGGCGTAGACGCTGTTCGCCACCGTGCCCGGGCCCGGGACCACGAGGGCGCGCAGGTACTCCACCAGGAGACCGGCGTCCGTAAGGAGCGTGGCCGTGAAGCTCCCGCCCATGGACGGGTGGTCCAGGTTGGTCACGCCGCCGACGTGCGGCGGGTTCATGAGCGGGACGACCGCCAGCGCGAGGAGCGGGAGCTTGTCGAGGAACATGAGCGGGTGAAGGCGCCTTTGCCGGTAGAGATCGTAAACGAACAGGAGGACGCTCACCGAGACGAACACGCTCTTGTTCCAGATGGCCGCGGCCCCGGCCAGGCACGCGAGCGCGTAGAAAAGCGCTCGGCGCGGCGCGTGGATCTCGTCCAGATAGGCCTGCCACAGCACGAACGCGAGCATGACGAACCCAACGCCGAAGAAGTGGCAGCGCGAGCTCATCCATGCCACGGAGTCCGCGTTGCAGCTCGCGAGCGTGAAGAAGGCCGTGGCCACGAGCCTCCACGCGCGGGAGTCGAGGAAGAGAGCCGCGAACCGGTAGAAGAGGACCGTGAGCGCGGCGAGCCAGGCCATGTTCACGATCGCGAACCCGGCGTAACGCGGGGTCGCGGCCCAATTCAGCATGTTGACCGTATGCATGGGGCTCGCCGCCACCCCGCGGAAATTCGTGAGCAGCGTCTCCCGCAGGTTCGAGGGCGTGAGGTCCTTGATCACGGGGTTGCGGAAGATCTGGATGCCGTCGTCGTAGGCGATGAAGTCGCCCGCAAGGAGCGGAAGGCGCGCGAGGAGCGTGAGGACCACGATGCCGGCGAGGATCGCGAGCGCGCGGCGTCGCGGGAGATCCTCCCCGACGGGAGCCGGAACGTTGGGCGACGCTACGGGCATTTGTGCTTTCGGTTTCCGTCCCGCGGCACCAGGTTCTCGGCCGGGATGGGCCGCGGCGGCTCGCCGTCCTCGGTCCAGCCGAGGAAAACGCGCGCCTCGCCGGAGACGTCCTCATAGTCCACGCGGATCCGATGCACGCCAGGTTTGAGGCCGCCCTTTGCCGAATTCGTCCTGAACTGATGGGGCTTCCAGTCCTCGATGGCCTTGACGCCGTCGATCCGTACGCGGATCGCCTCGTCGGCCCCGGCCACGAGCGTGGGATGCCGGCCGTTCTCCACGACCAGGCAGCCCTCCCAGCGGACCGAGAAGCGATCGCGGCCCACGCCCTTCATGGGTGAGCGCCTGCCCCACGAGAAGTCCACCTGGTGGTCGATGCGCTCGAACGGATGGCCCGCCTGCCCGCGTTTCGTGTAGTAGATCGCGGTGAGCCCCTCGTCGAAGTCCGGGATCGACAGCGACACGGCCACGCCGATCGCGATCGCGGCCGCGAAGATCGCTCCCGACGCCGCGAGCGCGATGCGCCCGGCGAGGCGCAGCCTTCGTTCCGCGCGCGAGCCGAGGACCCGGATCTTCCACGCATGAAGCGAGCGGATGCCGCGGGCGAGCTCCGCGAGCGCGAGCCTCAGATCCCGTCTCGGGGGGTGCCCTTCAAGCCGCGAAGTCCATGCGTCCGCCGCGCCCGACAGCGCCGCGAGCCACTCGCCCCCCGCGTCGGCCCCGTGAGCCGCACGAAGCGCAGCCGAGAAGGAGCGCCATCCCGCGGCGAGGAGTTGGGCCGCGTCCTTCGCGACTGCGCCGCGCGTGTCGAGGACGACGCGGGCCGCGAGCGCAGCCTGCCGCGCCCTCTCGAGCAATGCATCCACCCGCGCGCGGACCCCGGGCGCGCCTTTGACCTCATCGGAGATTTCCTCGTCCACGTCTTCCACATACAACATGTTCCGCTCCATCCCAAGCGGTCGGCCCCGCGGCTCACGGCAACGCGTCGTCGCACGTTTCGCTCGCGAGCGCCCGGCGCGCCTCGTCGCGCGACGCAGGGGTGAGCCTGTCCCTCAGGAGGGCCCGCTCGAAGTAGTGGCACGCGCGGATCGGATCCCCGATGCGCGTGTAAAGCTGGCCCAGCCGATAGGCCGAGGATTCGCGCCGGAGCGCGCCGCGCTCCGTGACGATGCGATCGATGCGTTCGTAGAGCCGTATGGCGGCGCGCGGGTTGCCCTGCCCGGCGTACGCCTCGGCCGCCTGTTGCAGGCAAGGTCTGGCGTCCGGAAAGGATCGGATGCAGGCCTCGTTGAGCGTGAGGGGCGTGCGCCATGCGCGGGATTGGGCGTAGGTCTGGCCCGCGTGCCAGGCCGTGAGCAACGCGAGGATGATCGCGACGGCGACGCCCGCGCGGCGGCCGCGCCTCGCCGAGATGTGGGCCGCGGACGCGGCCAGGGCGACGCAGAAGAAGGCCGCGGGCACGAGGTCGTACCGGAAGGCGAACTCGACCCAGCGCGGCGGGATGTTCATCACCGGCGCGAGCGCGATTGCCCCGCACGCGGCCGCGACAAGGGGCTCCTCGAGCCGCGCGCGCCTCCACAGCCACAGAAGGAAACCGGCCGCGGCGGCCAGGACGCCGATGTTGGCGAGGGGCGTGAGAAGCATGGCGAAGAGGCTCGAGCCGCGGGACACGTCGAGGAGGCCGGCCACGGGATAGACGTCAATCCATATGTACGTCGGTCCGGGAAGTAGCAGGTATCGCAGGTACTCGACGAGCAGGCTCGCGTCGTTGAGAAGCGTGGCCGCGATGCTGCCGCCCATGGCCGGCGTGGAGACGTCCTGGAGATACGGGTTCGCCTGCAGGGCCGCGATGGCGAACGCTAAGAGGCCCAGGAAGGGCAGCTTGTCGAGCACACAGGCGAGGTCGAGGCGCCTGCGCCGGTACGCGTCGTACGCGACGATCAGGAGTCCGACCGTGCAGAACAGGTTCTTGTTCCACACAGCGAAGCCGGCCGCCAGCAAGGACGCCGCGTACCAGGCGGCCTTGCGCCGCGGACAAGGAGCGTCCAGGTAGGCCTTCCACGCGACGAGCGCGAGGAACAGGAACGTGACCCCGAAGAGGTGGCAGCGCGCGCTCATCCACGCCACGACGTCCGCGGTCACCGCGTGCACCGAGAAGAGCGCGGTGGCAGCAAGACGCCACACATGGCCGCGCACGAAGAGACCGGAGAACCCGTAGAAGGCCGCGACGATGAGCGGCAGAAAGGCCAGGTTCACGGCGGCGAACCCGGCATAACTCCGGGGCGTGGCCGCCCAGTTGAGCATGAACGATACGTACATGGGCGCGTGGCCGCGCTGCATGAAGTTGGTGAAGACCACCTGCTTCAGGTTCTCGTAGGAAAGCTCGGTGATGACCGGGTTGCGCACGATCTGCTTGTAGTCGTCGACGGCGATGAACGAGCCGTGCAGGAGCGGCAGGCGGACGACGACCGCGAGGGCCACGATCGCGGCGAGCGCGAGCCGGCGTCGGGCCGGCGGCAGATTGGAATCGGGCGGGAGGCCCATCGTCACGGATCTCGTGAGGGCGGACAGCGGTGCCGCGCGTTGCCGCCGGGCGGCACCAGGTTCCCGGCCGGAATCGGCACGGGCTTTGCGCCGAATCGCGACCATCCGAGCAAGACCTGGGCGTTCCCGACCCACTCCTCGTAGTCGATGCGGATCTTGTGGACGCCCGGCGCGAGCGGTCGGCGCGCCTTCTTCACGCGAAACATGTGGCGGTCGCCGTCGTCGATGGCGAGCTTGCCGTCCACCCACACGCGAATGCCGTCGTCGCCGCCCGCGGCGAGCACGGTCTTCGCGCCGCGCTCGACGTACAGGCAGCCCTCCCATCGCACCGAGAAGTTGTCGGCAGGAACGCCATCCATGGGCGCGCGCGCCCCCCAGGAGAAGTCGACCGCGTGATCAAGGCGCTCGAACACGTGGCCCGTGAAGCCCGGCCTCACGAAATATGCGGCCGCCAGTCCTTCATGCTCGCCCGGCGCGGTCGCCGTGGCCGCGAGCCCCAACGCCAGGACCGCGACGACCGCCGCGAATGCGATCCAGAACGCCGCGCGCCCGGTGAGCCGCAACGCGCGCAGCGTCGGCGCGCCGAAATGCGCGATGTAGAAACTCTCGAGGGCAAGCACGGCGCGCTCGAGCCCCGCCACGTCTCCGGTGCCGCGTGGCTGCGGGACCACGAGGCCCTTCGTGTCCGCGACCGCGCCGGCAAGCCCGACCGCCCGCGCCACCTGCGCCCATCCGGCCTCGACGAGGGTCACGGCATCGGACTCGTCGGTGCCGGACGTCTTCAGGATCGCGCGGGCCGCCGCGGCCTTGGCGCGCGCCGCGTCTATGGCCATCCGCATCTGGCTGTGCTCACCCATATTGACTCGGCTGTCGCCTCTTGCAACGAATGTACCACGTTACGGAGCCCGGAAATCCTCGGGTTTGGGGCCCCCTCCCCCGCGGGACGTCCACGGTTGTAGACAGTCAGAGCGCGAGTCGTGCGATCCGCTCCGCGGCGAGCCGGACCTCGTCGATCGTCGGAACGAGCGCGAAGCGCACATGGCCCTCTCCCGGGTTGCGGCCGCCCTCCACGGGCTCGGCGATGAGGCTGCCCGGCGTGGTCACGATGGCGGTCTCGGGCCGCATGAGGAGCGTGGCGAACTGAAGCGACGTCATGCCCTTGGGCACGCGCTGCCACACGTAGATCGTGCCCTCTGGCGTGGAGTCGGGCAGACCCGCCGCCTTGAGGCCCGCGACCAGGATGTCGCGCTTCTCCCGATACTCCTCGCGCATGGACCGCACATGTTCCTCGTCGCCGAGGGCCGCCACGGCCGCGTCCTGTACAAAGGTGGGCGTGCCCGAATCCACGTTGGTCTTCATCTTGCGGAAGGTCTCGACGATGCGCCTGTCGCCCGCCACCCAGCCGGCCCGGTAGCAGGTCATGGCCGAGCGCTTCGACAGGGAATTGAAGACCACGATCCCGTCGCGCCCGACCTCGAGCGCCGTGGGAGGCGGCGCCTCGCCGTAGTAGAACTCCGAGTAGGCCTCGTCCGAGGCCAGGATGATATCGTGCCTGCGCGTCCACGCGTACAACCGCTCGAAGAAGTCGCGGCCCGGGCATACGCCGGACGGCGAGTTGGGATAGTTGACCCACATGACACGCGCCGCGCGCGCCACGTCCTCGGGAATCGCGTCGAGATCGGGCAGGTAGCCGTTCGCGCGGTCGAGCGGGTAGAACCACGCGCGCCCCTCGGCGAACCAGGTGCCGCGCGAGTAAGGTGGATAGCCGGGCGAGGGGATGAGCACCAGATCGCCCGGATCGACGAACGCCTCGTGAAAGTTGAAGATGCCCTCCTTGGAGCCGATGGTGGAGGTCACCTCGGCGGAGGGATCCAGGTCGACCCCGAAGCGACGCTTCGTCCACGCCGCAACCGCCGAGCGGAATTCGCCCGAGCCCACGTAGCTCGGATAGCCGGAGCCGGCGTGCCTGTCGATCGCCTTCTTGCACGCTTCCCGCACCAGTCCGGGCGTTGGCGTGGTCGGATCGCCGACACCGAAGTCGATGGGCGTGACGCCGGCCGCCTTGAGCTCTTCCACGCGATCGCCCACGAGCTTGAAGGCGTACACCGGCAGCGCGGTGATCCTTTTGGAGGGCTTGATATCCATTGATCCTATTTCTTCTTTATGACGCCGACGGGAACAAGGATCTTGACGCCGACGCGCTTGGCGTCCGGCTTGGGGTCGGGCTTGGGCTCGGGCTGGACCGTGTCTTCGCCCTTGGCCTTTTTGAGCGCTTCCTTGGCCTTGGAAGCGGCTCCGCCGCCGTCCCCGCTTCCGGCCCCGCCTCCCGAGACCTTGCCGCCCGACGGCTTCGGCTCAGCTTTCGCCGCCACCCACGGCGGCTTGCCCAGGTAGCGCACGACGGCGTTCTCGAACGTGCCGGCCACCCAGGAATTCTGATACCTGCCGCCCGCTTTGAAGCACACCGCCACGCGGCCCGAGGCGCGGCCCGCGTCCTGGAAGAGCTCGCCCTTGGGATCGTACTCGCGCACGTCCCACTTGGTGATCTCGAGGACCCACGCGAGCTCCGTGTTCCAGGCGACGGTCATCTGCGGATCGGCCGGGTTGG
>JAQTNF010000120.1 GCA_028713995.1 Deltaproteobacteria bacterium
GTTGATCGTCAACCTGCGCCGCAACGAGCAGAAAAATAAAATTCGGCCTCGGATTCGGCCCTGTCACCGACCACTCGCGCGGATACACCGCTGAACGCGCAATCAGCCGCGGCCGTCCGGCCCGACCGCGACCTTGCGGTGCAGCTTGAAACCCACCACGCCCCGCTCCCCAAGGCCGGGTCAGCTATGCATTTTTTTTAGGCTCCGGCATCTTTTACAGGCCATGTGCGGGTTTTATGCAACGGGTGCAGGGAGGTATTTATTCCAGCTTTGAAGCCTACCAGGGGTCGTCGTCGTCGATCCTGCGCTTGGGCTTGCCCTTGGCCGCACCCTTGTCCGGCGACTTGGCTGCGGGCGGAGCCGCGATCTCTTCCGGCGAGGGCTTGGCGCCGTCCGGCTTGGCCGCGCCCTTGACCCTCCTGCCGGTGTCGCCCCTTTCGAGCGCATAGGACAGCTCCTGATCGCGGTCGAAGGAGACCTGCGCGGTCTGCGTCGCAAAGCCGCGTGCCGCGATCTCCATGACGTGCACGGTGCCGTCCTTGATGACCGGGCCGTCGAACGGGTTCTTGCCGATCACGCCATCGATCTTGATTGACGCTTCGGCCGGCGTCGCCATCACCCGGAGGTGCACGGTCTCCGTGGGCGCCTGCTTGGGCGCGGCGGACGACCCGACGGCCGCGGGTGTGGGCACGGACGCGACGGGTTGGGCCGGAGCCGCGACCGGCACGGGCTCGGGCCGCGGCGCCTTGCCAACGAACGCGCCGGCGGCGAAGAGCGCGGCGAGAACGACACCAACGACGGCCACGGACGCGGCCGCGGCCACGGCGATCTTCCGGTTGGCGCGCGGTTTTTCGTCCCCGCGCTGCACGGTTTCGAGCGGTGTCTGCGTTTTTGACAGGGCCGCCTGGATCGCCGTTCGCGAGGCCATGGTGAGGTGCTGGTCCATCGTCCCGAACGATCCGGGCGCGAACGGCCGCAGGGCCTGCTGGAACTCCACGCAACTCTGGAAGCGCTGGTCGGCATCGCGCGACATGGCGCAGCGAACGACTTCGACCATCTCCGCCGGAAGATCCGGGTTGAACTCGAGCAGGTCTGGGGGCTCCTCCGTGAGGATCTTGATGAGGAGCGCGTTGTAGTTGGGCGCGTCGAACGGGAGCCGCCCGCTCAGCATCTGGTACAGGATGACGCCCATGGCGTAGATGTCCGAGCGGTTCGAGATGTTCTGATCGCCCCGCGCCTGCTCCGGCGACATGTAGTAGGGCGTGCCGAGCACGGTCCCGGTCTGGGTCAGACCCTTGACGCCCTCGCCCTCGAGGGAGCGGAACTTGGAGATGCCGAAGTCGAGCAGCTTGACGTAGTCCGGGTTGCCGGACTTGCTGATGATGTAGATGTTCTCGGGCTTCATGTCGCGGTGGATGATTTCCACCTCGTGCGCGGCGTGCAGGCCCGAGAGCGCCTGGAGCATGATGTGGCTCGCCCTCTGCGGCGGCAACGGCCCGGTCTCCTCCAGGAGCTGCTTGATGTCGCGCCCTTCGAGGTACTCCATCACGATGTAGGGGGTGCGGTCCGGCGCCGTCCCCATGTCCGTGACCTCGATGATGTGCTCGTGCTGGATCTTCGACGCGGCCTGCGCCTCGCGCTGGAACCGGGTGATGACCTCCTGGTTCGACGCGTACTGGACGTGCAGGAACTTGACCGCGAGCCTGCGGCCGATGAGAAGGTGCCGGGCCTCGTACACGGCGCCCATGCCCCCCTCGCCGAGGAGCCGGATGAGCTCGTACTTGCCGTCGAGGACGCTGCCGACCACCTGACTCATACGCACCACCTAAGCAAATCTATTCAGGGAAATATTGTTACACCGGGGGCTGGCCGCATGCAAGAAGCACGGCTCGGGCGTTTTTGCCTTTGTTTCCGCCCCCGAGAGTGCTTATACTTTTTCTGAGAAGGAGACCCGAGGGCGGGTCCGAACGACAGACCACGGAGGCAGAAGCCGAAACATGGTGGGGATGGAACTCAGACAGCAGCTGAAGCTGAGCCAGCAGCTGATCATGACCCCCCAGCTTCAGCAAGCCATCAAACTCCTTCAGCTTTCCCGCATGGAGCTCGTGGACATGGTCCGCCAGGAACTGGAGGAGAACCCTGTTCTCGAGGAGACCGGCGAGGGAGGCGATCCGCAGGAGAGAACGGCGGCGGAGGCGGCGGGCGACTCGGGCCCGGTTCCGGAGCCGACGGTGGAGGTCACGTCGCGGCCCACGGATCGCGAGGCCGTGCAGGGGGCGAACGAGGTCGATTGGGAAAAGTACCTCGAGAACTACGCCAACCAGGCGCCCACGCCCTCCTTCCGCCCGTCGAACGACGAGATGCCCTCGCTGGAAGCGAGCCTGAAGACGCGCACGACCCTTGCCGACCACATGCGCTGGCAGCTCCAGATGAGCGTGGTCTCGCCCGAGGAGGCGCGCTTCGTGGAGCTCGTCATCGGCAACCTGGACGCGGACGGGTACTTCAAGGAGCCGCTCATAGAGGAGCTCGCGGCCGAGGCAGGCCTCGAAGTCGAGGACGCCGAGGAAGTGCTCAAGATGGTGCAGATGTACGATCCCGTCGGCGTGGCCGCCCGCGATCTGCGCGAGTGCCTGCTGGCCCAGGTCGAGGCCCTGGAGCTCGACGCGGACGTGCGCGCCATCGTGGACCGGCACCTCGGCAACCTGGAGAAGCACAACTACCAGGCCATCGCCCGCGACCTCGACATCTCGCTCGACGACGTCTTCGAAGTGGCGCGCATCGTGTCCAACCTGGAGCCGCGGCCCGCGCGCAACTTCGTCACCGAGGACACGCGCTACATCACGCCCGACGTGTACGTGCACAAGATCGGCGAGCAGTATTACGTGGTGGCCAATGACGACGGCCTGCCCCGGCTCAAGATCTCCGGCTTCTTCCGCAGCGCCATGGACGCCGACCCCAAGGCCCGGGAGTACGTGCAGAACAAGCTGCGCTCCGCCCAGTGGCTGATCCGCTCCATCGACCAGCGCCGCCGCACCATCGTCAAGGTCACCGAGTGCATCGTGGAGAAGCAGCGCGACTTCTTCGACAAGGGCGTCGACTTCTTAAAGCCCATGATCCTGCGCGACGTGGCCGAGGCGGTCAGCATGCACGAGTCCACCATCAGCCGCGTCACGACCAACAAGTACGTGCACACGCCGCGCGGCATCTATGAGCTCAAGTACTTTTTCAACTCATCCATCAAGCGCACCTTCGAAGATGATATCGCTTCCGAGAGCGTGAAGAACAAGATCAAGGAAATCATCGGCGGAGAGGACAAGCGGAGGCCGCGCAGCGATCAGAAGATCGTGGAGATGCTCAAGGCGGACGGCATCGAGATCGCCCGCCGCACCGTGGCCAAATACCGGGAGATGCTGGGAATACTTTCATCTGCAAAGCGCAGGAAGTTTTTCTGAACAGCGAACGGTGGAGACACCAGGAAGGACGGCTCATGCAAATTTCGATAACGTTCAGGCACATGGATCCCACAGACGCCATGAAGGAGCTGGTCAAGGAGAAGGTGAACAAGGTCAATAAATATTTGCACGGCCCGGTGGAGGCCAACGTGGTCCTGTCCGTGGAACGGTACATCCATGCCTGCGACGTGACGATCTCGGCGAACGGCAATACCTACAACGGACGCGAAGAGACCGACGATATGTACACGTCCATCGACAAGGTCATGGACAAGATCGAGCGCCAGATCTCGAAGAGCAAGGGCCGCATGCGCGCCGGCCGCACCGCGAGCCCGGGAGATCACGAGGTTCCTTGAAATCGAGGCGCGTGCTAGTATCCCCCCTGGAATCCGATCCTCTAGCCCAGGTACGAAGTTATGGAGATCAAGACGATCTTCTCGACCTTGCGCGTTGAGTTGGGCCTCGAGATCCTGGCCGGCCGCGACGGCCTGGACCGCCGCGTGACGAGCCCGTCGATCCAGCGTCCCGGCCTGGCCCTCGCCGGCTTCACCGAGATGTTCCGGCCGGGCCGCCTGCAAGTGCTGGGCGGCACCGAGATCGACTACATGTGGTCGCTCGCGCCCGAGGCGCGCACGCAGGCAAGCGAGAACCTCTTCGGCTGCAAGCCGCCGGCCGTGGTCGTCACGCGGGGCTCCGACGTCCCGGACCAGATGGTGCGCGCCGCGGACGCGCACCGAGTGCCCCTGCTCCTCACCGATCTGCGCAGCTCCACGTTCGTGGAAGCGCTCCACAAGTTCCTCGAGAACCGGCTGGCGCGCGTGCGCTCCATCCACGGCGTGCTCGTCGACGTCTTCGGCGTGGGCGTGCTCATCATCGGCAAGAGCGGCATCGGCAAGAGCGAGTGCGCCCTCGACCTGGTCATGAAGGGCCACAGGCTCGTCGCCGACGACGTCATCGACGTCATCAAGAAGCCGCCCTCGACCGTGGTGGGGAGCTCGAACCAGATCATCCGGCATCACATGGAGATCCGCGGGCTCGGCATCATCAACATCAAGGACCTCTTCGGCGTGTCGGCCATCCGCGACTTCAAGCGCATCGACCTGGTCGTGTACCTGGAGGAGTGGGAGGACGGGAAGAACTACGACCGTCTGGGCATCCACATGGAGACCCACGACATCCTCGGCGTGCCCATCCCCAAGGTGACCACGCCGGTGCGCCCCGGGCGCTCGCTCACGTCCATCGTCGAGGTCGCCGCCCGCAACCAGCTGCTCAAGGCGATGGGGCACCACTCGGCCATCGAGTTCAAGCGCCGCGTCGAGGCCGACCTGACACCTTCGGGCGCGCCGCCCGATCCGACCGACCTGTCCCAATCGTTCGCGTCCCACGTTTCCAAGGAAGAGGTGGAATGATGATCGGCATCGTGCTGTGCTGCCACGGATCAATGGGAGAGGGAGTGCGGGACGCGGCCGAGATGATCGCCGGTCGCCAGGAGCGGATCGCGGTCGTGGGCGTGGGACCCGGCGACGGCGCGCGTTCCATCCAGGACGCCCTGAACGCTGCCATCGCGCAGGTGGACGGCGGCCAGGGCATCCTGATCCTCACCGACATGTTCGGCGGGACGCCCACCAACGTGGGTTGCACGCTCCTCCATCACGGGAAGGTCGAGGTCGTGACCGGATTCAACCTTCCGCTGCTCCTCAAGGCGCTCACGGCCCGCGGAGAGACCACCGACGTGTCCGAGCTCGCCGCGGTCGCCATGGTGCACGGCCGCCGGCACATCTCGGTGGCCGGGGAGCTCCTGCGCGGGGACAAGGCGTAGGCGGCCCAAGGCCATGGAACGCCCGGTACGCATCCGCGTCGACAACAGGCTGCTCCACGGGCAGGTGGTCCAGTTCTGGATCCCCTTCCTCGGCGTGCAGCGGCTTCTTGTCGCCGACGACGAGGTTGCCGCGAATCCGGCCATGCTGGCCGTCTACCGGCTCGCGGCGCCGAAAAACGTGGAGGTGACCGTCACGCGGGTCGCCTCCTTGTGCGCGCAGCTAGACGGATCGCCGGCGGCGTCGACCCTGGTCCTCGTGAGCGACGTGTCCGACGCGGCGCGCGCGCAGGAGCACGGATACCGCTTCGATGAGCTCATGATCGGGAACGTGCACGCCACGCCGGAGCGGCGCCGGATCACGGACGCCGTCTACCTGTCGGCCGACGAGGAGCGCACCCTGCTCGAAATGACGAGGCGAGGCGTCACCGTCGGGATCCAAACGTTCCCGAGCGACGCCCTGCGCCTCGGTGAAGACGTGGCCGGAGGCCCGCGATGGTCGAAGCACTGATCTGGATCGCTGCCCTCTTCGCCGCGGGCGGCGTGCTCACCCTCGAGCGCCGCTGCCTCGGCCAGATGGCCGTCGTGCAACCGCTCCCGTTGTGCGTCGCGGCCGGCTGGCTCACGGGCCTCGAGAGCCAGGGGATGTGGCTCGGGATTGCGCTCCAGCTCTACTCCATGGTCCCGCGCGATCAAGCCGACTGGCCGGTCTCCGGTGCGGTCGGGGGCGCCGCGCTGCTCCTCGCCCACCGCCTCAGAATCCCGGTCGTCTCCGGCGATCCGGTCTTCTGCGCGCTCACCGCGGTGGCCTCGGCCGCGGGTTTCCTCTCACGGGCCGCGGAACGCAGGGGCGCCCGGCTGGACGGCGAGCGGATCCGATCGTGCTCCCCGTGGTCGGCCGCGGATCCCGGCGCGGCGTGTGCGGCGCTCGTGCACAGGATGATCGGCAAGCGTTTCCTCGCGGGCGGAACGGCCGTCACCGCTGGCGCAGCGCTTGCGGTGCTTGCCGCCTTCGGTGCGCGGGCCCTCGGCTCTCCGGCGCCCGGCCTCGCGGGTCTCGGCGCGGCCATGGCCGTGATCTTCGGCTCGGCGGTGGCCATGAGCTGCGTCGCCGGGCCACGCCATGTGGCGCTCGCCGCCGCGACCTTCGTCGTGGCGTGTACGGTGGCCGGATGAGCGCCCTTGGCACGCGCGATCTTCTCGGGGTCGCCCTGCGCCTCACCCTGGTCCAGTGCACATGGAACGAGGCGGGGCTGCAGTCCGCCGGGCTGTCCTTCGCCGTCGCGCCGGCCCTCGCGCGCGTCCACAAGGAACGCGAGGCCCTCGGCCTAGCGGTCCTGCGCCTTGGCGCGCCGTTCAACACCCACCCGTACCTGGTCGGCGTGCTGGCCGGCGCGGTGCTGCGCCTCGAGGAGGACGGCGCGCCGGACGAGGAGGTGGCGGCGTTCAAGCGCGGTACCATGGGACCGCTCGCGGCCGTGGGCGATCCCTTCTTCTGGGGCGCGCTCGCCCCGGCCAGCACCGCGGTCGCCGTGCTCGTCACGCTCCTCTTCGGACCGCTCGCCGGGGTGGCGGCGCTGGTGCTGGCCTTCAACATCGTGCACGTCTTCGTCCGCGTGGCGGGCGTCGCCGTCGGATATCGGGAGGGGCCCATGGGCCTGCACCGCGTGGCGGGGTGGCTCGGCCCGTCCCGCACCGCCGCCCTCAAGGTCCTGACCGCCGTGTGCGTGGGCGCCATCCTGGCCGTCGTCTCCTCGGAGGCGGGTTCCGATGCGCCGAAGTGGGCCGGCCTCGCCATGGGCGCAACCGGGCTTCTCGGAGGGTTGGTCGTGACGCGCGGCAAGCCGACCCTGGCCATGTTCGCGCCGGTCGTGCTGGCCGCCGCGCTCTTCATCGAGGTTCTCGCATGACACCGACCGAAAGGGCCGTGCTGACCATCGTGAACGAGCTGGGGCTCCACGCCAGGGCCGCGACGCGGTTCGTGCAGGCCGCCTCCAGGTTCTCGTCGGAGATCTTCGTCACCAAGGGCGACCGCGAGGTCAACGGGAAGAGCATCATGGGCATGCTCATGCTCGTGGCCGCAAAGGGCTCGCAGATCGCGGTGAGGGCGGAAGGGAGCGACGCGCGTGAGGCCGTGGCGGCCTTGCGCACGCTCGTCGAAGGCGGGTTCGGTGAGGAACGATGAGTGAAACGATCCGCCTGCGGGGCATCCCCGCCTCGCCCGGGATCGCGATCGCGAAGGCGCGCGTCGTCGACCGGCGCAGGATCAGGATCCCCAAGCAACGCATCTCACAGGCAGAGGCGCGCGGCGAGGTGGACCGGTTCATGCGGGCCGTGGACGAGGCGCGCACCCAGCTCGAAGCGGCGCGCGCGGCCATCGGCGACCGCGGCCCGGCGCAGGGAGACCATTCACTCATCCTGCAAGCGCACCTGCTCATGCTCGAGGACGAGATGATGATCGACGGGGCGGCCGCGGTCATCGCGCGGGATCTCGTGAACGCCGAGTGGGCCCTCTCCCGCAAGATGGACGAGATCAAGGGCATCCTGGCCGGCCTCGGCGACGCCTACTTCAAGGAGCGCTCCGAGGACGTGGACTTCGTGGGCAACCGGGTGCTGCGCAACCTGCTCGGCGAGGCCGAGGATCTTCTGAAGATCGACATCGAGGACGCGTGCATCCTGGTGGTCGCCCAACTGTGCCCCGGCGAGGTGGCGCAGATGGCCGATCGCCGGGTCGAGGGCTTCGCGATCGGCACGGGAACGCGCACGAGCCACGTGTCGATCATGCTGCAGGCCCTCGGCATCCCCTCGGTGGTCGGCATCTCCCTCATGGCCGATCGCGTGGAGTCGGGTGACGTCGTCATCGTCGACGGCATCGAGGGGCAGGTCATCATCCGTCCCGACGAGGGCACCGTCCGGGATTACGAGGAGCGCAGGCTCGGGTTCGCCCTGGCCGAGCAGGATCTCCTCGCCGGACGGGACGAGCCCGCGGTCACCGAGGACGGCGTGGCGATCGCCTTGTACGCCAACATCGAGCTGCCGGCCGAGGCTGCGCTTTGCCCGGACTACGGGGCCGAGGGCATCGGCTTGTACCGCACCGAGTTCCTCTACCTGGATCGGGCCCTGCCCCCCGACGAGAACGAACAGCAGCGCACGTACCGGGCCGTGATCGAGACCCTTGCGCCGCGCCCCGTGATTTTCCGTACGTTCGACCTGGGCGCGGACAAGCTGCCGGGCGAGCGCGAATCGTCCGAGGCCAACCCGGCGCTCGGCCTGCGCGCCATCAGGCTCGGGCTCAAGAACAGGACCATGTTCAAGGCGCAGCTGCGGGCCATGCTGCGCGCCGCGCACGGACGCGAGCTTCGCGTCATGTTCCCCATGGTGAGCGGGCTCGGGGAGCTTCGCCAGGTCAACGCCTTGCTCGAGGAGTCGCGGCTCGAGGTGGGGAGCGCGGGGCCGGCCGCGATCCGGGTGGGCTGCATGATCGAGCTGCCGTCGGCGGTCCTCGTGGCGCACGCGCTCGCCCGGGAGGTGGATTTCTTTTCGATCGGCACGAACGATCTCATCCAGTACTCGCTCGGCATCGACCGCGCCAACGACCAGGTGGCGTACCTCTACACGCCGCTCCACCCGGCCATCCTGCGCTCGATCCGCATGGTGGTCGAGGCGGGAGAGATCGCGGGCATCCCGGTCTCCATGTGCGGCGGCATGGCCGCCGAGCCCCTGCTCATCCCGCTGCTCATCGGCCTCGGCTTGCGCAGCCTGTCCATGACGCCCATGTGGATCCCGGCCGTGAAGCGATCCGTTCGCGCCGCGAACGCCGGGTCGTGCCTCGGGCTCGCGCGTCAGGCGCTCGCCATGGGCACATCCGTGGAGATCGAGGACCTCGTCCACCGGCACGCCGAGCAGGCCTGATCCTGTACGCTCCTAACCCTTTTCGACCCGCTTCGTCATTGAGTCCAGCAGAAACCATCCGCGCTGATATAGCCCCATTCAGGGTCGTTCGATGTGTCTACAATGGATATGCGCGCATCTCTCCCGATCCACGGACTCACATCAATATAAACTGGTCTCATATTTCTACTGCGCCTTCCTGATACTCGATATTCTTCCTTCCCCTCTACCACCAATGACACATACGTCTTTTTTATGTCACCACCGCCACCCACGAAGAACGATATCTTCGGCGCCATGACATGGAAAGCGACCGATTCCAGGATTCCAGTAAGCGCGTTGCCGGGCGACGTTTTGCTGGACGCATAATAGACACCTTCCCGACCTTTCAGCGGGCGCTTCTCGGCACGAACATTCTCTTTTCTAGGACTTTCTCCGAACGCCCGGCCCTGAACGGACCAGTTCTGAAAAGATCCCGACTCGAACTTCGAGTTCTTGAAGACCTCCGGCATGCGTACGATGGCCGTGTAACTATCGGCGCTTCTAGGATATCCGGTGGACTCCTTGTCGACATCATCGAACATAAACGGCGTCCTTTGAATCGCACTGTTGACCACGACAAGGATTCCTGCAAACAGCAATCCCCTATTAAGCCAAAGAGGCAGGGGCATCGGTCCCTCAATCAACACCACGGTCATCCATACCCCGAAGGCGTGAAGGATGATGAACGGAGTGATGCGCACCGTGTCGGAAGCATATAGATGCAAACCTAATGGTGCACCGACAACCGCGACGGCTGCCAGAGCCGGAAGGAAGCGACGACCGCGGAGCAACTGCGCCAGCGACAAACCCAACAGGAAGACGGTTGCGGGCAGCACGATGCCATTGATGTCATCGCGCGCCAGACGACGCAGGAATGAGTTTCGGCCCTGGTATTGATAATGACGGGATGGGCTATGCACGCTCTGAAATGTGACGAAGTAAATGTCAGCGCGAGGATCCCCGTCCCGGCTGAAAGAAGAGATGTGATCTTCCAGTTTTCGAATGACGTTGGTATCAACGTTAAAGCTGGAATACCCCAATATGGAAATGGAAAGAAGCACAGGGATGAACAGTAGCGCCAGTTTTCCAACGACAATCTTCGCAGATCCCTGAAAGCGGTGATTCAACGCCATAAGGGCCGCGAAGCCGACGACAGGGAGCCCATATAGGATGAACAGCTCATGAATCGCCATTCCCATAATGCAGAATATCGGGATGGTCCACAGATACCCATGACAGGTCCAGAACACGAGCAGGACGGTAATGATTGTGAGCAAATGGTCGAAATAGCCGTTGGAGTGCCCGGAAACAACCCAAAATGCGGATGTCGCGAAGACAAGGACCGAGATCGGGAAGGAGTGATTCCCCTGTTCCAGGGATTTTCGCAAAGGCTCCTTGCAAATGCGAATGGAAAGATAGGCGGCGAGGAGGAGTGTCGCCGTGGAAAAAAGAAGAATCAATGCGTCCAATTCGGCTGGGTTTTTGTTCTTGAGAAGAGGGTAGAAAACGGTTCCCACAAGCCCTCGTTTGACGAAGCCATATTGATAGGTCGAGAGCCACTGCGCCAGGGCATAGCGATAAGGCACCCTGAACCCCCGCGAAATCGTGATGAGACAGGCGACGAGGATCAAAGGGAATACCGCCCTTCGCCATCCGGAGAAAAAGACACGAAGAAAACAGAGCAAACGATGGGTAGCCCCGGGAAGCACTTGGAAAACACCTCCTGTAAATATACGGGAACAACTATCAAGAACGGGAGCTAATGCCAATCCCTCCCGCGACGCGGTTTCCGGCCGTGCGAGCCCATAAATTCAATTCCCGACAAAGGCCGCCGGTTACCTCGCGCAGCGGAAACCCAGGCCCCCGTATTCGAAGCCCGGATCGTGGAACATGCGGTCCGAAGCCCGGAACGTGCACCCGGGACTTCCGATGCCGCCGCCCCTTAGCACGCGGAACTCGGCCCCAGGGTCCACCCACGCGCTCCCGTCGTCCGGCGCTCCGTCGTAGCTCTCGTGATAGGTGTCCTCGACCCACTCCCAGACATTTCCCGCGAGGTCGCACAGCCCCTGCGCGCTGTTGCCGAACGGCTTCGAGCACACCGGCCAATGGTCGCCCTTGCCGCACCCGAGGCCGCCCTGATCGACCACCGCCCGCTCGCACGTGACGGGCTCGTTCCCCCAGGGGAACGCGATATCCCGCCCGCGGCTGCGCGCGGCGAACTCCCACTCGGCCTCGCTCGGCAGGCGCCCTTCCACCCAATGGCAGAACGCCGCGGCCTGGTTCCAATCGACGCAGTCGCGGGGGGCGTCGAGATGATCGGGCGTGGTCGGATCGCAGAAATCCTGGATGGGTGTGGACGTGCAGACGCCGGCCTGCACGCACGCGTCGTACTGCCCCACGGTGACCTCGGTGCGCCACATGCGGAACGTCCGGATCTCCACCGTGTGCCGCGGGCGCTCGTCCGTGTCGCCCACGCCGTCGGGGCTGCCCATGTCGTAAACGCCGCCGTCGAGGACGACCCAGTCGAGCACGTCCGTACCCGAATCCGCGTCCGCCTCGGAATCGGTGCCGGTTTCGCTGTCAGAGCCCGTCCCGGCTTCGTTGCCGAAGTCCCCACCCGAACCTTTGCCCGAGCAGCCCAGGCATCCGGAATTGAACGCGAGCAGCGCGGCAAGAGTCGGAATCACCAAGTTATCCCTCATCGTTTCCTTCGCCTTGCTCCAGCCCCAGGGCTTGCGGCCTCCCCGCATCCTGGCCGCGGTGGGAGGATGCGCCCAACCTTCCTACCATGCCAAGCCCATTCCCTGGAGGGGATCGCGCACCCCGCAAGCAGAGTGGTGCACAATTTGGAGCGCGGTGATCGCCTTGCGCAGGCTCTTCTTCCGCGTCTTCCAGGCCGGGTGCCACGCCCCTTTGCGGCTTCGTTTCCAATAGTGCGTGAAGCCCAGGAAATCGAAGGTGCTCGGGCCTTTTCCGCTCTGCTGGCTGTCCGGCGGTCGCCGAAAATCCAGCAGGCGCGTCTTGTCCTGCGCGAGCCTGAGCCCGTACCGGCCAAGCCGTTTGCCTAGCACCTCGCGCCTTCTCTCTTCCGGGTCCTTCGCGCCTCTCGTTCCCCGGCCTCAACGCTACTCCGCGGCCCTCCGACGTCCCCACACCCATCGGCCTCGGCTCATTATTCCCACGGCTCATGAGCCCGCGCACCTACGCTTCGCCGACATCGTTGCCGTTGCCGTCGCAAGGCTCGCTTCCGGCCTGCCGGGCTCGGCTTTGACCGGACGGGTTTCGCACCCGCTGGACGACTCATCCCAATTTCAAGAAGGTTTCGCCTCCTTCCTTTCCAAGGGACCGGCATTGCTCGGTCGCACCAATTGGGCTGGATTGACACATTCCCCCCACCAATGGCCCGCAGGTCACAGGGCGTCGAGATCGCAGACGGTCACTTCGAGATCCTTGAAGCGCTTCACGTAGGCCGGCGCGCCGATGGGAGCCACGACGAAGCCCGTGTCGAACGCGTAGGCCTTGGGCTGGCGCACGATCTCGGCTTGGCCGACGCCGTGGAACGGGCGCACCAGCCTGAGCGCATGCGTGATCTCGAGCGCCTGCAGATGGCTCTCGACCGTGGCGCGGGACACGCCGTGCGCGGACGCCGTGCGCGTCGTTTCGAGCTGGCCGCCGCTCTGGCGCAGCACGTACTCGAACAGGGTATTGAACTTGTTGATGTCGCGAAAGGCGAAGAGCCGCTGGATGTCGCGGGCGAAGAACGAGTCGAGCCACTCGCGGTAGAACGCCGGCTGTTTTTCGGGCGCGAGCAGCGCGGGCGGCAGGCCACCGTCAGAACGGTCGGTCAGACATGCCAGTAAGGAAACGGCCGTCAGTTCTTCACGGGCAGGACCTTCTCGAGCATCTTCACGAAGTGATCCTTGGGGCGCAGCCCGACCGAGACCTCCTTGGGCTCGCCCTTGTGGAACAGGGCCACGGTGGGGATGGAGCGCACGCCCATCTCGGCCGCGATCTTGATCTCGGTGTCCACGTTGACCTTGACCACCTTGGCCCGGCCCGCGAAGTCGTCCGCGAGCTCGGCCAGGATGGGGGCCACGGCCCGGCAGGGGCCGCACCACGGGGCCCAGAAGTCCACCAGCACGGGCACATCGCTCTTGACAACGGTTTCTTCGAACGTCGCGTCAGTCACTTCCATCATGGAGTCGGCCATGACCACCTCCTTCAATCCCCTTTTCTTACAATGTGGGGCACAAATCGCGGAAGGTAAAGCCCGTTGCCTGAAAAAGGTCCGGTGCGAAGAGACGGCGCGGCGTTCAGCCCGCGGCGCCGGGCGAGGGCACGTCCCACGACACGCCGGCCTTCTCGAGAACGGCGAGCGCCTCGGCGAGATCCCGGTCCGTCTCCGAGGTGGCCTCACCCGCCTCGCGCAAGGCCTCGAAGAGGGCGATGGCGGCCACCACCTTGCCGCGCTTCAGGAATGCGCGGGCGAGCGGCGGGAACACCTCCGCGTCCTGCAGGCCGAGCGCCGCGGCTCGGCGCAGAAGGCCGATGGCCTCGCCGTAGCGTTCGGTCTCCACCAGGAGCGCACCCAGGCCGAGGAAGAGCCGCGCCGCGGATGAGCCCTCGCGCACGAACTGCAGGCCCAGGCGGAAGAGCTCCTCGGCCCACAGGAGCCGCCCGCGCATCTTGAACGCGAGCCCCAGGAGCTCGAGCCCTTCGCCGATGGTCGCCACCTGCGCGCCGTCGAGCTGTTGCGCCACGGGCGTGCGCTGCAAGAGTGACAGCAGCCCGGGCCACGTCTCAAGCGTCGAGATGACCTGGTCGTATTCACCCCGTTTGGCCGCCGCGCGCGCCCTGTCCACGGCCGACAGATCGAGGCGGAACGGCTCCTCCGCGGTCCCGGCGAGATCGCGCCGCGCCTTCTCCTTGATACCCATCTCGAAGTCGCGCAGATCCATGAAGCTGAAGCCGCTCTCGTCCACGAAGCCCACGAGGGCGCGGGGACGATCCTCGTCGAGGCTTCCCGCCACCACCAGCTCGAGCGAGATCCCGAAAAGCGGCGCGAGGAGGAGGAGCCGGTTCCCGATGGTGCCGGCCGCCGCGTCCGGAAGGAGCGGCAGCTCGAGGGGCGGCGGCTCATGGGTCCGGCTCACGAGCGCATTCACGAGGCGCGTGCGGAACTCGCCCAGGGTCAGCGTCTCGGGCTCGTCGTCGCCGACGGAGAACTCGACCGTGGTGTTGGCCGGGAAGCGCGGATCCGTGGTGAGCGTGCGGATCTGGACGCCGAGGATGATGGCATAGGCCAGGAAGCGCTCGCCCATGATCCCGCGCACCGCGTCGAAGTTGCCCACGCCCTCCTCGATGCGCTCGAACCAGCCGTCCGTGCGCGCTCCTTCGAGCGATGCGACCGCCCCCATCTTCTCGAGCAGATCGAGGCAGGCGGCCTGGATCTCCGACGACGGCTCCTCGAGCAGGAGGTCGGCCACGGGCCCGACGACGTCCTCCACCGGCAGCTCGCTCAAGGCCAGGATGGCGGCCTCGCGCTTGTGCGGCGCGTGCGACGCGAGCCTGCCGACGAGCTTCGTGACCTGGGACCGGATGACGTGCCTCCGTCTTGGGATCTCAAGCGCCCCGGCCGATGGTCGAACGGTACCAGTCGATCGTACGCACGAGCCCTTCCTCGAGGTCGACGCGCGGGGAGAACCCGAGCACCTCGCGCGCGCGGCCGATATCCGGGATGCGAAGCTCCACGTCCGGGAAGTCCCACGGCACGTGCACCACGGGTGAGGAGGAGCCGGCGAGGCGCACCACCAGGTGGGCGAGGTTGTGGACCGTGAGGGCCGAGCGCGGGTTCCCGATGTTGAACGTCTTGCCCACGGCCCCGGGCTTCTCGAGGATGAGGAGGAGCGCGTCGATCATGTCGTCGATGTAGCACCACGCCCGGATCTGGTCGCCTTCGTTGTGCACCGTGATGGGCTCGCCCTTGAGCGCGCGCACGATGAAGTGGTGGATGGCGCCCTCGCCCACCTGGCGCGGGCCGAAGATGTTGAACGGCCGCACGGCCACCGCCGGCAGCCCGTGCTGTCGGTGCATGACATGCGAGAGGTGCTCGGTCGCGAGCTTGGAGACGGCGTACGTCCAGCGCGCCTCGCCCACGGCACCGAGCGAGGTCACGTCGCCCTCGGCCACGCGGAACGCGTAGCGGCCGAAGACCTCGGAGGTGGAGAAGTCGACGAAGCGCAGGATGCCGGGCTCCGCGATCGCGGCCTCGAGCACGTTGAACGTGCCCTTGATGGACACCTCCATGGTGAGGAAGGGGTTCTTCATCACCGTGTCCACGCCGGCGATGGACGCCAGGTGCACGACGTGGGTCGCGCCGCGCACGGCCTCGCGCACGGTCGCGGCGTCTCGCACGTCCCCCTTGACCAGGGTCACGTTGGGGTGTGAGGCCAGCCCCGCGGCCACAAGCGCGTTGCGGTGCAGGGTATCGAGGACCGTGATCCGGTTCGCGTCGACGAGGCGCGCCACGAGGCTCGTGCCGATGAACCCCGCCCCGCCCGTGAGAAGTATCCTGGCTCCTTGCAACATCGTTTGATTGTGCGGGACCTGAGCCGGCAGGTCAACGCGGAACAAGCGCTTTTCCTTCGTATACCTGCGGATTGACGCAGTTGGGTAGGCGCTCGCCGCGAAGACCCGCGAGGATGTTCTGCGCCGCCATGACCGACATGCGATCGCGCGTGGCGAGGCTCGCGCTGCCGAGGTGCGGGACCACGAGGCAGTTGGGAAGAAAGAGGAGCGGGTGACTTGGCGGCAGGGGCTCGGGGTCGGTCACGTCGAGGGCCGCGGCGGCGATCGTTCCCGAAGAGAGCGCCCGCACGAGGGCGTCCGTGTCCACGACCTCGCCGCGCGCCGTGTTGACGAGCACGGCCGTGGGCTTCATGAGCGACAAGGCCCGGTCGCCCACGAGGCCGCGCGTGGCCTGCGTGAGCGGCACGTGCAGGCTGACGAAGTCGGCCTCGGCGAGGACCTCGTCGAGACCGCATCCGGCCGCTTTGCCGGCGGGATCGGAGAAGATGACCTTCATATCGAAGCCGCGTGCGCGCCGCGCCATGGCCTCGCCGATGCGCCCCATGCCCACGATGCCGAGGGTGGCGCCGTGCACGTCGCGGCCGAGGAGCAGCGTGGGGCCCCAGGCGGTCCAGGCGCCCGCGCGCGCCATGTCCGCCCCCTCCACGAGGCGGCGCGCCGCGGCCACGAGCAGGCCGAAGGCCAGATCGGCCGTGGTCTCGGTGAGCACCCCCGGCGTGTTGCCGATCGGAACGCCCCGTTGCGTGGCCTCGGTCACGTCGATGTTGTTGAAGCCGACGGCCAGGTTGCTCACGACCTTGAAGCCCGGCCCTGCCGCATCGAAAAGGGCCGCGTCCACGCGGTCGGTGACCATGCAGAGCAGGCCCGCGGCGCCTTGCACCCTCTCGAGCAGCGCCTCGCGCGGCGGCGGCGCCTCCCCGGGCCACACCTCGACCGCGCATACGGCTTCGAGCAACCTCATGCCCCCCTCGGGGATCGCGCGCGTGACGAACACCTTCGGATTGGCCATGAGCGCACTATATGTTCGCGTTGCCGCGCTTGACAACGGCCGCGTGTGTGGGGTAGGCCATCGCGTTCGCGTTTCGAACGGAGGAAGACGTGGCCAACCATCCGC
>JAQTNF010000121.1 GCA_028713995.1 Deltaproteobacteria bacterium
TCTGATTTTGTATGACCCCGCGAAACCAGCGATGTAATAGCGCGTACATGAGAGCACCCACCGCCGATAATGATAAGACGAATAAGAAGGGAGCTTGTAAAATCATACTCCCCTCGCTACGCAGCCATCCAAGAATGGCGATGATAATGTCCATGTAGGTAAGTGTACGCCCGTTTGACACGGGAGTCAACTATATAATTCCCTTTTCAAACGGGATACTTCGGATCGGGCAGATCGCCGCCCACGACGCGCGAGAGGGCAGACCACGACATGCGTTGCATTCCCCGTCCGGGTCGGCAGTCAAATAAGGTTTGGGCCCGCCTCAAGAAGTGCCAGGCACTAGCGATTAAGAATTTTCTGGGAGCTCCTCGAGAGCAGAGACGAGGGCGTCGACGCACGGGTCCATTCCCCTGGAATTGTGCACACGGCTTGCGGCCTGGCTCACCCGGACCGGGTGCATGCGAAGCGCCTTCCCGGCCTCCACGTTCGTGAGTCCGGCCCCGTGGACGAGCCACCACGCGGCAACCACCCGCGCGGGATTGCCCTTGCGGCCCCGTTTCGTTCTTCGCAACTCCGCGACAGGAACCCCGGCAGCCTGCGCCACCTGCGCGAGGGCCATGGCCACGGGAAAGATCCGTGCGACTCGCGACTTCGCATCATTCGCCGTGTCGCGTTTCGTCTGCCGGCCCGCGAAGCCGACCGCCGCGAACCCCACGGGTGCTCCGATGCGGCCGATGCGCACCTGTCGGACGAACTCCGAATATCCCTTCGAGCCGCCGAACGCATCGAGATGATCGTCGGTTGAGAGCCAATCGGGCCCCACGGAGCGTCCGGCATAGGCGTCGTGGCTCGTCCAGATCGCGTCGCCGAGCCGCGTCACGAGGCTGGCGCGCAGGGGATTCAGGTGGATGTAGGCGAGCAGATGGAGCCAATGCGCGTCGGCGAGCACGGGCCGGTGGTGGAAGCGACCGCGAAAGAGTGGGCCGTCCCAGGAATGGATGCGGTTCACGGAACGCGCGTACTGGGAGAGGAGGTACGACATGGCATGGCTGAGCCGGCCGCGCTCGGACTCGACGAGGAGATGGAAATGGTTGGGCATGAGAGCGTAGGCGTGGATGCGCAGCCCGAAGCGCGAAGGCAACGTTCCGAGGATGGACAGAAACAGGGCGCAGCTCCGGTCGTCGAAGAAGATGGGGGCGTGGCGGGCGCCGCGACTCATGACGTGGTGTCGCGCTCCGGGGTAGTCGATGCGTGGCGGTCTGGGCACGGCCAGCCTCCTTTTTCCTTTGAGAACTTGGCAGACTGTAGCAAATAAAATACTTAATTGCTAGTGCCTGGCACCATTCAAGGTTTGGGCCCGCCTCGGGGCGCAGGACGCGTTCCGGAGCGGGCCCGGGAGGGCTCGATCAGGAGGCGAAGATCACGATGTCTTCACCTCGACCTTGCGCGGCTTGAGCCTCTCGGTCTTGGGCAGCACGAGCCTCAGCACGCCGTCCTTGAGCTCGGCCTCGATCTTCGAGGCGTCGATGTCGTTGCCCAGGCTGAAGCGCCGCGAATACCCGCCGATCCCGTACTCCGAATAGACGGGCTTGAAACGCGCCTCGGGCTCGCTCACCCGTCCCTCGACGGTGAGCACGCCGTCGCGCACGTCCACCTCCAGGTGGTCCCTATCCACTCCCGGGAGGTCGGCGAGCACGGTCAGGCCCGCGTCCGTTTCGAAGATGTCCACCGCCGGCGAGTACGCGATCCCGGAACGGGTCGGCTCGCCCTTGTCCTTGACCACCGCCTCCTTCTCGCGGACGGCGATCTCCTTCCTGTCATTTTTCTCCGACATGGCGTTCCTCCTTTCTCAGCCGTCGATCTTCACCTTGCGAGGCCTGGCCTCTTCCGCCTTGGGCAGCACCACCTCGAGCACCCCGTTCACGTAGCTCGCCCGGATCTTGTCCGGATCCACCGGCACGGGCAGCGAGATCGAGCGGCTGAACACGCCGTGGTCGCGCTCGCGGCGGTGGCAGCCGGACTCGTCGTCGAAGGGCGCGGGTTTGCGCTCGCCCTTGATCGTGAGCGAGTCGCGGTTCGCGCTCACGTCGATGTCCTTTGCCTCCACACCCGGGATCTCGGCGCGCACGACGAACGACTCGTGATCATCGTAGACGTTGAGCGGCGGAAACACGCCGCCGTGCGCAAGCCCCGGATCGAGCCTCGCGAACAACCGGTTCATCCTGGCCATCTCGTCCCAGACATCGTCGAACCCGTAGCTTCTCCATCCGAACATGGCGCACCTCCTTTCGGGCGTCAGTGTGTGCACGGCCTCGGGCCGGTAAACCCCCGGGACGGATCTTGCGCGGCTCAGCGGATGGGCAGGACGATCATCACGAGGACGTCCCACACGGCGTGGGACACCACGTTGGCGAGGAGCGAGCGCTTCCAGGCGTACATGAGGCCCCAGAACAGGCCGCACACCAAGGCCGCAGCCACGAGCATGAAGTTCCGTGAGGGCAGGTGCACCCCGGCGTACAGGGCGGCCGTGACGAGCACGCCCGCGCGCGTTCCCCACGCCTTCGAGAGCTCGCCCTGCACGAGGCCGCGCCAATAGATCTCCTCGCCCGGCCCGATGACAAGGAAGAGGAGCGCGCCCACGATGGAAGCCCGCCACTCGTCGCGGACGGCGTAGATGTCCGCGATCTGGCCGCCGGCAAAGGGCAGAAGGCGCGTCGAGACCGCGTGGCCCGCGACGAACACGCCGTACAGGATCGCGGCGGAGCCGAGGCCCAGGGCCGCGGGCGCGAGCGCGGGCCGCAGGTCGCGCAGCAGATCCGGATCGAGTCGCATCGCGGCCGCGATCATGCAGGCCTGCGAGAAGACCATGACGAGCCAGAAATCGAGCGGCTTCCACGCGAACATGACGGTCCACAGCACGGCCACGACGGGCAGTGTCGCGAGGACCGCGGCGCGCGGCCGGCTCACGGCAGGACCATGGGCAGGGCGAGCATGGGCCGATCCGGCTCGTACAGGAACCCGTAGGTGGCGAGGGTCGCGAGCACTCGCTTCGTGTAGCCGCGCGTCTGATCATAGGGGATGCGCTCCACGAACATGTCCAGATCGGACGAGGGCCGCGCCTTCAGCCAACGCAGCACCGCGCCCTCGCCCGCGTTGTAGCCCGCCACCACGAGCGCCGGGTGGCCGTCGAAGCGCTGCGCGAGGCGCGCGAGGTACGCGGCGCCGATGCGGATGTTGACCGCGGGATTGCGCAGGGCGGCCGGGGTCGCGGCGAGCCCCAGGTCCTTGCCCACGCGGCGCGCCGTGGGCAGGATGAGCTGCATGAGCCCCACGGCGTTGGCCCACGACTCGATGCCCGAGTTGAACCCGCTCTCCTCGCGCATGACGGCCCACAGGAGCGACGGCGCGACCCTGCTCTCCACGGCCGCGGCGGCCACCTCGGCTTCGTACGCCTTGGGGAATGCCAGGGTCCACGGCATAAGGTCGCGCCCCGAGGGGTAGCGCCTCGACCATTCGCTTCCCGCGCGCGACGAGATGTCGCGCATCTCCTCGAAGTCGCCCAGGCCCCGGTACAGGGCCGCCACGAGCCAGTACACGTCCGAGGGCAGCTTCGGTCGCGCGAGGACGGCGTCGAGATCGCGGCGCGCGCGCGTGACGAGTCCGAGACGCAAGAGCTCGATGCCCGTGGCCAGACCCGGGACCTCGTCGAGCAGGGCGCGGCGGAACATGGCCGGCTGGTCACCCGTGGCCGGTGCGAGGCGCGCAAGGAGATCTCGGGCGCGCGCGGCGTCGAGGGCCGCGAGCCGGTTGTAGGCGAGCACCATGTACCAGGTGAAGGGCGAGGTGGACACCACCTGCTCGTAGCGGGACGCGGCGGAAGTCTTGTCGCCGAGCAGCTCCTCGGCGCGTCCGAGCCAGTAGCCGGAACGGCCCGCCGCGTACCAGCCCTCCTCGATCGGGAAGAGCTCGTTGTAGCGGCGCATGGCCTCGCACGCGCGATCCGCTTGGCCCTGCTCGAAGCCGTCCATGGCCAGCATCCACAGGGCCTCGGCCCGCATGTCGCCCTGCGGGTAGTCGTCGGGCAGGGTGGACAGCATGGCCTCGAAACGCGCCCGGTCGCCGAGCGCAAGCGCACAGACCGCGCCGTGCAATCGCGCGTCGTCCGCGTAGGAGTGGTCCTTGAATTCGGACTCGACCGTCGCGTACAGGCGCGCCGCGTCCTCGCAACGCCCCGCCGCCTCGTAGGCCTTGGCTCCGCGGTACAGGGACCTGACGCGCATGTCCGGATCCTGGCACGCGGCCACCGCGGCGTCGAAGAGCTTGGCGGCGCGCTCGTGATCGCGCAGCCGCGAGGCGACCGTGGCGAGATCGTGGCGCGCGCGGCATTGCAGGTCGCCGTTCGGCCGCGCGAGGCGGATGACGCGGGAGAGGACCTGCTCCGCCTGCGGGTGTCGCATGTGGCGCATGAGCTCCGCGGCCTTCTCGTACGCCTCGAGCGCCGCCTTGGATTCCCTGGCCCTGGTCCCGGGCTCCGGCGCGGGAGGCGGCGCGGCCTTGTCCGGAGGCTCGAGGGCGCGCAGCGCGTTCTCCCGCACGAGGCGCGCGTCCGGCGCCAGGCTGCTCGTCTCCGGCACGGCGCCTGCCAGGTCCGCGGCCTGCGCGTATTTCTTGAGATGTATCGCGGACTCGGCTGCCGCCAGGCGGGCCGTGTCCGCCACGAGCGGCAGATCGTTCGCGAGCCCGGGAAGCTCGCTGAGGGCGCGCACGTCGTCCCCGCGTCTCCCGGCAAGGAGCGCGGCCATGAAGCGCGCGCGCAACGCGATCGCCGGATCCGTGGACGAAAGGGCCAGCTCGTCGAAGAGCCGCGCCGCATCGTCCACCCGATCCTCGGCGAGCGCTTTCATCGCGGCGCCGTCACCGACGTTCGCGAAGTACGGCCCCAGCGCGGACGGATCGATGAGGTCGTCCGGCGGCTTCTTGGCTTCGGGCAACGGTCCCGCGTCCGGAGGTGGAGCGGGCTTCGGCGGCGCAGGCGGCGGCCCCGCGAACCAGGCGCAGCCCGGCGCATTCGCGAGGGCGATGAGCCCGAGGGACAAGGCTGCCGCACGTCCGCGCATCGGCCCCAGGCTACCAGACGCCCGGCACGCGCCGCCATTTTTCCGCCCGGGAACGTTGACACGAGGGACAGGGGTTCCATAGGTTCCTCGCATCAACGGGCCCGCGCGGGGCCCCAAGCGAGGAGGGCGTTCGTGGACAAGGTGCGCGTGGCGGTGACGGGGCTCGGAGCGGTCTGTGCGGCCGGGCAAGATGTGGCCGGGCTCAAGGCCGCGCTTCATACGCCGTCGCGGGTGTTCGGGCCGAGCCGCAGGCACGCGCTGGGCTTCGAGGTGGCCGTGGGCGAGGTGCGGCCCGAGTGGTTCGCGCAGCACGACCACCCGGAGCTCGACAGCCCCACGGGGCGGCTGTGCCTCACCGCGGCGCGCGAGTGCATGGCCCACGCATGCTCCCGGGGCGCATCCGCACCCGACGGGCTCGCGGTCGGCACGAGCACCGGCGGGCAGTCCGTGAACGAGGAGATGGTCTTCGCCCTCATCGACGGACGCCCCACGCCTTCGCCTTTCGGCTTTCGCGGCCGCGGCTGCATGGCCTCGCCCTCCCGGCTCGTGGCGCGCGATCTCGACGTGCGCGGGCCCGTGTCCACCGTGTCCACGGCCTGCACGTCCTCGGCCAACGCCATCGCGCTCGGCGCCTCGTGGATCCGCGAGGGGCGCTGCAAGCGGGTGCTCGCGGGCGGCGGGGACGCGCTGTGCCACACGACGATATCGACCTTTCGCATTCTCGAGCTCACGGGCCCTTGCATGTGCACGCCCTTCGGACCGGATCGGCCCGGGCTCACGCTCGGCGAGGGGGCCGGCTTCTTGCTCCTCGAGAGGCTCGACGATGTGCTCGCCGCGAGCCGCGAGCCGCTCGCCGAATTGCTCGGCTTCGGCATGAGCAGCGACGCCCACCACATGACCGCGCCGCCCGCGGACGGCGCCGGGGCCTTCCTCGCCATGAGCCGCGCCCTCGACGACGCGCGCCTCTCTCCCGCGAACGTGCACCACGTGAACGCCCACGGCACGGGCACGCGCCTCAACGACGCGGCCGAGGCGAACGCCATCGCGCGGCTCCTCGGGGCGAACGTGCCGGTCTCGTCGTGCAAGGGCCTCGTGGGGCACACGCTCGGCGGCGCCGGCGCCATCGAAGCCGTGGCCTCGGTGCTGTCCGTGATGTCGCGCCGGGCCTTCGAGAACGCGGGCGCGGCCACGGCAGGCGACGACTGTCCGATCGCGCTCGTGGGACCCGGCGGCGCGGCGCTGCCTGAGCGGCCGGTGGTGCTCTCCAACTCTTTCGCGTTCGGCGGCAACAACTGCGCGCTCGTGCTCGGTCCCGCGCCGGAGGCGAGGTCATGAGGCTGCACGTGCACGGCATCGGGGTGTGCGGCGTCGGGGTCGACTCTCCCGCGGGCACGGCAACGGCCCGCCTCGCCGACGTCCCGATCAAGGACTACGCCAGGCCCGCCGAGCGCAGACGCTTCGGACGGCTCGCCAAGCTCATGTATGTGGCCGCGTCGCGGGCGCTCGCGGACGCGGGCGTGGCCGATCCCTCGCAGCTCGCGGTTGTTGCCGGCACGGCGCTCGGCGAGCCCGCGGTGAGCCTCGAGATGCTGGCCCAGATCCACGCCTCGGCCGGACGCACGCTGAGCCCGGCGCTCGCGCCCAACTCGGTGCACAGCTCACCCGCCGGGTATCTCACCATCGGCCTCAAGAACCGCATGCCCGCGCTCACGGTGAGCCAGGGCTGGCTGTCGGCCGAGGCGGCCTTGTCCGCGGCCGCGGAGTTGCTCGACCGCGACGACGCGCCGATGGCTCTGGTGGTGTGCGGGGACGAGGCGGATCCCGAGTGGGAGGCGAGGCTGGCTGCCGCGGGCGCGCCCGGATTGGCTGCGGCCCTGGCCGCGGAAGCGTTCCAGGAGGGCGCGGTCGCGCTCGTGGTGGGATGTGAGCCCGGCGGCAGGAAGCTCGGCGCGCTCGCGGCCGGCGTGGTCCGACCGGGTCCTAAGGCCGCTGACCTGCGCGGTCTGCTCGAACGCTCGGGCGCCCTGCCCCCGCCCGACGCAAACGTGCGCCTGCGCCACCAGGCCGGCGGAGCCGCCTTTGCGCCGCTTGCTGCGGTCGCCCTCGGTCGTGATCCCTCATCGCTCGTGGTTGACGGCCCTGGCCCGGGCTCGTCGCAAGCCGGCGCGCTCGCGGCTCTCACCGCTCATCTCACCCGCTCTCCGCGCGGAGAGCTCCTGCTCCTGGGCCGCGAGATCGACGAGGTCGGGTTCCTGCGCTACGTGCCCCTCACGTCGTAAGAAGGAAGCGCACGAGCTCCACCCGCGAGGTGGTGCACGTTTTTCGATACGCAGCCTTCAGGTGCGATCTCACCGTCGGCAGGCCGATGGCGAGGTCGGCCGCGATGTTCTCGTTCGAGCAGCCCTGCGCGACCAGGAACGCGATCTGGCGCTCCCGCGGCGTGAGGCTCATCAGCTTCACGTTTCGATTTCCGGACGCGCGGCTCTTTCCCAGCTTTCCGGTGCAGATGAATGACGTGAGGAAGGCGGGCCGCCCCAGCCACGTGGTGACACGGCACGAGCCGAGAAGCTGGTAGCGGTTTCCGGCCCCGTCCGTGGCGACGCGCGTGACGTTGTGCGCGAGCCGTTCCCCGGACACCAGCTTCGCGAGGAACTGCTTCATCTCTTCCAGATCCTCGCCCACGAAGTGGCCCCAGATTTCGGCACCGACGCCAATCGGATTCTTGTCGTCCACGTAGCCGAGCTCGCGAACAAGCCTCAAGAGCTCCTTGTTGAGGAAGACCATCTTCCCGTCCTGGTGCACGAGCGTCGGAATCGGTGTTTCGTCGAGAGACGGGAGTGGCACGTCGTCGAGCGGTGGTCTGGATTCCGTATTCCCCATGGTGCCTCTCTGTTTCGAGATTTCGACGGATCGTGTGAGGAACGCATCGTAGTGTCAATGGATATCATCCACAGGGATGATGTCCAGGTTTCAGTGGGTCGGTAACATCTCCTTCAACAAACGCTCTCGCCATGACGAGGCACTCACGGCGCATTCAACAGGGAGGTGTACAAGTGAAAAAGTCGCTATTGATTGCATGTTGTTTTGTCTTGTGCAGCGTCGTGCTGGCTTGCAGCAACAAGAGAGACGACAGTGGGGACTCCGGCACCGGCTCTGACACGGACGGTGACACCGACACGGATGCAGACACGGACTCAGATACGGACGGCGACACGGATACGGATACCGACACGGATACCGACACCACAGGCTCGGCGCAGATCGAGGGCTCGGTGCAGAAAGGCCCGTTCATCATCGGCTCGACGATCCAGATCGCGATGCTCGATTCGACCGGCGCGACGACCGGCACGGTCTACAACACGCAGACGAGCGATGACCTCGGCAACTTCGCGCTTTCGACGGACCAGATCGGTTTCTCCGAAATCATCGGCAGCGGCTTCTATTTCAACGAGATCGCGAACCGCGTGTCCGGCTCCGCGATCACGCTCCGCGCGGCGTACGAGATCGCCGACGGCGCAGGGCAGAACGCGTTCCTCAACATATTTACGCATATGTCGTCCGGCCGCGCGCTCGCGTTGATCAAAGACGGCAAGGCGTTCGCCGACGCCGTGGCCCAGGCCGAGAGCGAGCTGTACACTGCGCTCGGCGTGTTGCACCCGGACCTCGCGAACATGGGGCACGGCACGTCGATGGACCTCACGGGCGCGGACAGCCCGGACAACCAGTACCTCATGGCCGTGTCGTGCATCATCGACAAGGCGGCCGCGCTCGACGCGCTCGACGACGCCGAGGTGGACGGCAAGCTCCAGCTCCTCGTGAACTCGATCCGCTCGGACCTCGAGGACGACGGCGCGATCAGCAACGAGCTCAAGGCCAAGGTACGCGCCGGCGAAGCGGTGCTCGACCCAAACACTGAGTGCGTCGCGAACCTGAGCGCGTACCTGGAACAGCAGACCGGCACCGCGCCGACACTGCCCGACCCGAACCAAGCGGAAGACAACGACCGCGACGGCATTCCGAACGCGCTCGACGACGACATCGACGGCGACGGCGTCGCCAACGCGGACGACGACTGGCCGTACAATCCCCACATCTTCGGCGGGGTCTGGCAGGACGCCGTCACGGGCTACATGTGGCAGAGATACGCCGAATCCACGACGTTCGTGTGGCAAGGGGCGATCGACTACTGCGCGGCCCTGGAGCTCCAGGGTTTTTCGGATTGGCACCTGCCTACGATCGGCGAGCTGCGCTCCTTCGTGCGCGGGTGCAATGCCACTATGTCCGGAGGGACGTGCGACTTAACGGACGAGTGCCTCGAACAGTCGTGCGCGACAAGCACTTGCTGCGGCTGCCCGGGCTTTGGCGGTCCGGGAGAAAACGGCTGTTATTGGGCCCCCGAGGTGACGGGGGTTTGCTGGTTTACCTGGTCGTCCTCGCCCGTCGCCGACAATTCCGGATACGCATGGACGATTGAATTCAGTGCCGGCTCGTTGATCAACAACTGGCTTAAGGGGAGCGATGGTTTCCATGCGCGCTGCGTTCGAGGAACCGGCACCGACGCAGACACGGACTCTGATTCGGACACCGACACCGACGGTGACACCGACATGGACGGCGGGGCGGACGCTGGCGATGCGGACACCGATGCCGACAGCGATGGCGACGCGGACACCGATGCCGACAGCGACGGCGACGCGGACACCGATGCCGACACCGACAGCGACGGCGACGGCGACGCGGACACCGACTCCGACTCCGACGCCGGGGCCTGCACCTGCGTGACCACGGACCAGTGCTGCGATGGGTGCAACCCGATCAATTACGGAACGGTGTGCGGGGTGGAAAACTGCCCGTCGGACTCGTGCACGGGGGGGAACGAGTGGAATCACTATCCTGCAACGTGTTCGAGCCTCTGTGACAGCAGCGGCGGCTGCGAAACCTGCTCGTGTGCGTCCACGCCCACACTTTGCACGGCGGGCGGGTGCTGCGAGGAAGCGTGTGACAAGGTCGACGGTTGCTCGACGACGGCCGGCGCGTGCGCGGACGTATGCGGGGCGACGATTCTGCAACTGATGATGACGTGCAGCGGGTGCGGAACGTCCGGCGCTTTCGGAACGTGCGGGGGGACGAGCTACACATGCGACGCGGCTCACGCATGCGAAGTGCACAACTGCGACGGAACACCGCACTATTGCACCAACGCGAGCGGCCCCTGGGCGTGGAGCACATCGTCGACGGGATGCTGACACCGGCCCCCATTTTGGAAAGTTCCGCTCGTTCAACCGAAGAAGACTTCCTTCACGGTGACGACCACGAGCAGCCCCATGACGAGCGCGAAGCCTCCCAGGTTGGCCCAGGCCTCGAACTTGCGGTTCAAGGGCCGCCGCGCCACGAGCTCGGCGAAAAGGAACGCGAGGCGCCCGCCGTCGAGGGCCGGCACCGGGAACAGGTTGAACATGAAGAGCATGAGCGAGAGGTACGAGACGAGGGCGAAGAAGGTCGTGGCGCCTGTGCGCAGGGTGTCGGCCGCTATGGAGACGATGCGCACGGGCCCCACGGGCTCCACGTCGCTTGGAGCCCCGCTGAAAAGCCCGGCGAGCGCCCTCACCGTGCCCGCCGTCACGTCCACGCATCGCAGGGCGGCCTCGCGCGCCGCGTCCAAGGGGCCGAGCCGCACGAGCCGCGTGGTCGGGCCGACCCCGATCAGCCCCTTGTTCCGGACATTCGCGGCCTTCACCTTCGCGGTGCGCGTCTTCCCGTCGCGCATGAGCTCGAGCGCGATCTCCTTGCCCGGCCGCGCGTGGATGCGGGTCACAACGTCGGCCCACGACGAGACCGTGTCGCCGTCGAGGGTCACGACCGTGTCGCCCGGCTCGATCCCGGCCCGGTCGGCCGGGCCGTTGACCGTGACCTGCCCGATGCGCGGCTCGTCGAGCACGATCGGCTGGCCCTTGAGGTAGAGCCCGAAGATCACGGCCCAGGCCACGACCACGTTGGCCGCGGGCCCGGCCGCGACCACGAGCGCGCGGCGCCACGCGGGCCGGTTGCGGAACGAGCGCGGATCCTCGGCCGCGCCCTCCTCGAAGGGGTTCATGCCCTTCACCTGCACGAAGCCACCGAGCGGCACCACGCCGAGCTGGTACGTGATGCCCGTCCGCTTCGACGTGTACGCGGCCACGGCCCGGCCGAAGCCGACGGAGAAGCGCAGCACCGTCATGCCGAGGGCGCGCGCGGCCAGGAAGTGGCCGGCCTCGTGCAGCGCCACGAGCGTTCCGAGCGCGAAGATGGCGACGAGGACGTTCATCAGACCCGCGGCGCGCCGCGCTTCTTGGCCTCGAGGGCGGCGCGGATGAACGCCGCGAACAGCGGGTGCGGATCCATGGGCCGGGACTTGAACTCGGGGTGGAACTGGCACGCCACGAAGTACGGGTGGCCGGGCAGCTCGATCATCTCCACGAGGCTCCCGTCCGGCGACAGGCCCGTGAGCGCCATTCCCTTGCCGGCGAGCGCCTCGCGGTAGGCGTTGTTGACCTCGAAGCGGTGGCGGTGGCGCTCCGAGATCGTATCCTTCCCGTACGCGGCCCGCGCCGCGCTCTTCTCGGCGAGCACGCACGGGTACGCGCCGAGGCGCATGGTGGCGCCCTTCTCGGTCACGCCCTCCTGCTCCTTCATGAGGTGCACGACCGGGTGCGGCGTCCCCGGCGCGAACTCCTCGGAGTTTGCGCTCTTCAGCCCGCACGCGTGGCGCGCGAACTCCACCACCGCCATCTGCATCCCCAGGCAGATCCCGAAGAACGGCACGCCCGTCTCCCGCGCGCGCCTGATGGCCGCGATCTTGCCCTCGGCGCCGCGCTCGCCGAACCCGCCCGGCACGAGCAGCCCGTCGATCTGCGAGAAGAACCCCTCCACCCCGTCCTTCTCCACGGTCTCGGCGTCGACGTGCAGCAGGTCCACGCGGCAGTTGTTGGCGATGCCGCCGTGCACGAGCGCTTCGTTCAGGCTCTTGTACGAGTCGCGCAGGTGCACGTACTTGCCCACCACGCCGATGCGCACCTCTTCCTTGGGCTCCTTGATGCGCTTGACCACGCGGTCCCACTCCTTGAGGTCGGACGCGCGCGACCAGATGTTGAGCAGCTTCGCCAGCAGGTCGTCGAGGCCCTGGCGCTTGAGCGCGCCCGGCAGCTCGTAGATGCACGCGACGTCCTCGCACGGCACCACGGCCTCGGGCGTCAGGTTGCAGAAGAGCCCGATCTTGGCGCGCTGGTCCGCGTCCATGGGCTTCTCGGTGCGGCACAGGAGGATCTCGGGCTGGATGCCGATCTCGCGCAGGGCGCGCACCGAGTGCTGCGTGGGCTTGGTCTTGAGCTCGCCGGCCGCGGCGATGTACGGCACGAGCGTCACGTGCACGCACACGGCGTTGCCGGGGCCCAGCTCCACCTTGAGCTGGCGGATGGCCTCCATGAACGGCAGCGACTCGATGTCGCCCACGGTGCCGCCCACCTCCACGATGAGCAGGTCCACGTCCTTGGCGCGCGCGCGGATGAAGGTTTTTATCTCGTCGGTGATGTGCGGGATGACCTGCACCGTGCGGCCGAGGTACTCGCCGCGCCGCTCCTTGGTGATGACCTCGAAGTACACGCGGCCGGTGGTCAGGTTGTTGCCCTGCGTCATGCGCGCGGTCGTGAAGCGCTCGTAGTGTCCGAGATCGAGATCGGTCTCGGCGCCGTCGTCGGTCACGAACACCTCGCCGTGCTGGAACGGGCTCATGGTGCCCGGATCCACGTTGATGTACGGGTCGAGCTTCATGAGCGTGATCTTGAGCCCGCGGTTCTCGAGCAGCGCCCCCATGGACGCCGCGGCGAGCCCCTTGCCGATCGAGGAGACCACGCCGCCGGTCACGAAGATCACCTTGGTGGGTTTGTCACGCATGTGCGCACCGCCTTGTCAAAAAGCCCGCGGGGCGTCGAACCGCCGCGAGCGGAGTCGTGCTCCTAACCACCTGTAATTCAACGGTTTTTTCTTCCTGGAAATCGAGAGGGAGCATGGACGAACATACTGAACGCGCGCGCCGCTGTCAATCGAAAGCCGGCGCGGAGCATGTCGCGCCCCGACCTCCCTGCTTCAGTGCGAGTTGCACATGCGCATGAGCAGCGCCGCGGCGATGATCACCGCGAACGCCAGCGCGGGGAGGATGTCGCCGACGTGCCTGCGCAGCCAGCTCTTCTGTTGTCCCTGTTCATTCGGGTTTGTCATGTTGCCCGCCTTTCCACGCGAAACGTGTTCCCTTGATGGCCGAAGGCGCTACGCGCTTTCGACCGCCGATGTTCCATTTGCGCTAAGCTGAGGCTCGGGGAGGATGCTCGAGCGGGCTGCCGAAGCCCGGCCGCTCGCCGCCTTGCGCGAACCACAGGACGCGGGGCAGGCGCTCGGGCCCGGGCGCGTCGACGGTGACGGGCGCGAGCCTCTCGGCCGGGCCGAAGCAGCGGGCGAAGTCCATGCGGGGGCCCGCCGCCGGGCTCGCGGGACCCGGACCGCCCGCGCAGATTGCGGGCGCGTCACCGGCCCCGTCGGCAAAGGGCGCCAGGCAGGGAAGCCAGCCAAACGCGAAGGAGAGGATCGCGAGCGCGGCCACGGTTCTTCGCATCGGACCCATGCTCCGACTATGGACCCGCGCGTCCGGTCGGTCAAACGCTGGTGGCGTGCTTGACACTCCTCGCGGTCCCCACTAATTGGCCATGTTGAGGAGTCGTTCAATGAGACGGACCTTTCATAATGCAGAACCGATCGCCGCGATCCTCGCCATCGTCGCGGCGGCCGCTTCCGGGTGCAACAAGCCCAAGGAGGCGGCGGCCGGCGGGGCGGACGACGTGGTGCGCGTGGTGCGCGTGGAGCCGGTTTCGCGGGCGGACCTGCGGGAGTGGCTCGACCTGCCGGGCGAGGTGTTCGGCGAGTTCGAGGTCGATGTCTACGCCGAGATCCCGGAGCGCGTGGTCGCGGTCAAGGTGGCCATGGGGGACTTCGTGAAGGCCGGCCAGGTCCTGTTCGAGCTGCGTCGCGGGACGCTCGGCGACAGCGTCATCCAGTCGAACGCCGGCCTCGAGGCGGCGCGGCAGCAGCTCGCCTCGGCCGAAACCGATCTCGAGCGCTTCGAACGGCTCCTCAAGAGCGGGGTCGTGACCGAGTCGCAGGTCCTCCAGCTGCGGACCGCGGTGGACACGGCGCGTTCGCAGGTCGTGCAGCTCGAGGCGGGCGTGCGCCAGTCGCGCACCGTGGCGTCCAAGAGCACGGTCGTGGCGCCCATCAGCGGCTTCGTGACCAACGTGAACCTGGAGCCGGGCGCCATGGCCATGCCCCAGGTGCCGGCCTGCTCCATCGTGCTGTTCGACCGCGTCAAGGTGCGCGCCCTGGCCGCGGACAGGGACTTCCCGCGCCTCAGGCTCGGCCTGCCGGCCAAGGTCACGGTCGATACGATGCCCGGCTTCGCCAAGGAGGGCACCATCTCACGCCTCGCCCCTTCGATTGATCGCGTGAGCCGCTCGGTGGCCCTCGAGGCCATGTTCGACAACGCGGACCACGCGCTGCGCCCAGGCATGCTCGTGGACCTGCGGCTGCTCCTCGGCGAGCGGCCGCAGGCGCTCGTGGTGCGCAACATGTCGCTCGTCAACCGCTTGAAGGACGGCCGCGCCACGGTCTTCGTGCGCAACGGGACGCGGGCGAGTAAGCGCGACGTGCGCGTCGGGCTGCGCGAGGACGAGCTCGTGGAGGTGCGAGACGGCCTCACGGAGAAGGACGAGGTGGTGGTCCTGGGCCAGAGCGCGCTGCGCGACGGGGACCGGATCAAGGTGGAGGACGCGCCCGCGGCGAAGCAGCCGTGAGGAGGCCTTCATGAAGGGACTCATCTCCTTCGCCGTCAAGCGCGGCATCGCCACCGCGGTGCTCGTGCTGGTCGTGGTCGCCTTCGGCGCCTACAACTACCTGCTCCTCAAGCTCGACATGTTCCCGGAGCTCACGTTCCCCACGGTCGTCATCGTCACCACCTACACGGGCGCCGGCCCGGCCGACATCGAGACCCTCGTCTCGCGCCCCATCGAGCAGGCGGTCGCCTCGGTCAAGGGCGTCAAGAAGCTGCGCTCCTACTCCATGTCCGGCTCGTCCATCGTGCTCGCCGAGTTCAACTGGGGCCACGACATGAAGGCCGCCGAGCGCGAGGTGCAGAAGTACCTCGACATCTTCAACCAGGCCCTGCCCACCGACGTCCTAAAGCCGATCGCGTTCTCCATCGACACGTCCCTCATGCCGATCATGATGCTGGGCGTGTCGGGCCCGTACGCCCCGGCCGAGGTGCGCAAGATCGCCAAGGACGTGGTCAAGCCGCGCCTCGACCGCGTCGACGGCGTGGCCGCGGTGGACATCGAAGGCGGGCAGCAGCGGCAGATCAACGTGTTCATCGACCCGCAGCGCATGCGCGCGCTCGGCGTCTCGGCCACCACGGTGGTGAACGCTTTGCGCGGGGCCAACATGCAGGTGCCGGGCGGCCAGGTCGACGACGGCGACAAGTCGTACACCATTGAGACCGAGGGCCAGTTCGCGTCGGTGGACGAGATCAACCGCGTGGTGGTGGGCAACCGCGAGGGCCGCATGCTGACCGTCGACGACGTGGCCGAGGTGCAGGACGGCTTCGTCGAGTCGCGTGCCGTGTCGCGCGACAACGGCCAGGACTCGGTGATGCTCTCCATCCGCCGCCAGTCCGACGCCAACACGGTGCTGACCGCCCGCGCCATCCGCAAGGCCATCGACGAGATGCGCGCCACGCTGCCCCCAGGCGTCAAGATCACGACGCTCATGGACCAGTCCGAGATGGTCACCCGGGCGATCAGCAACCTGGCCGACACGGCGTGGCAGGCGCTGCTCATCACCATGCTCGTGCTGCTCGTGTTCCTGGGCTCGTTCCGCGGGTCGATCGTGGTGGGCGTGACCATGCCCGTGAGCCTCATCGCCACCTTCGGCGTGATGGGCCAGATGGGCGTCACGCTCAACATGATCTCCATGGCGGGCCTCGCGCTCGCCATCGGCATGCTCGTCGACAACTCGGTCGTGGTGGTGGAGAACGTGTTCCGCCACTTCAAGAAGGGAGGGGTGAGCGCGGCCGAGGCCTCGGTGCAGGGCACGTCCGAGGTGGCCGTCGCCGTCACCGCCGCGACGCTCTGCCACCTCGTGGTCTTCGGCCCCATCCTGTTCGTGCCCGGCTTCGCGAGCCAGATCTTCCGCGACATGGCGCTCACCATCTGCTTCTCGCTGCTCATCAGCCTGTTCGTGGCGCTGACCCTCATGCCCATGCTGACCGCGCGCCTCGTGGCCAGGGGGCTCTCGTTCGACACGGGCACGCGCAGGCGCGTGAGCCCGTTCAAGAGCATCGCGGCCAGGGTCGACCGCATCGTTCCGTTCTACATCGGCCTTCTCGACGGCTCGTTTCGGCACAAGAACAAAGTGCTCCTCGGCGGGCTGGCCATCTTCGCCTTGAGCCTCGCGGCCACCGCGCTCTGGCTCAACGTGGACTTCATGGCACAAAGCGACGTGGGCGAGATCAACCTGACGGTCAAGGTGCAACCCGGCACCACGATCAAGGACTTCGACGCGCTCGCGCGCCGCGCCGAGAAGGAGATCTCTGCCGAGGTGCCGGAAGCCGCGGCGGTCGAGGTGCAATTCGGCGAGACGGAGGGCTTCGGCGCGTTCT
>JAQTNF010000122.1 GCA_028713995.1 Deltaproteobacteria bacterium
ACCGCGCGCGCCGCGAGCTCCTTGCCCGTGCCGGTCTCGCCCTCGATGAGCACGGTCGCGTCCACCTCGCAGGCGCGCTCGAGCAGGGCGTACACCTGGCGCATGGCCGCCGGAGATCCGATCAGCTCGCCGAAGCGTCGCCTTCGCGAAAGCGGCAGGGGGAAGCGCTCGACCGTGGCCCGCAGGTCCACGCGCGTCTCGCCCAGCACCAGGGTGGATCCGACCGGGACCACGGCCTCGGAGATCCGGCAGCCGCCCACGAGCGTGCCGTTCGTGCTGCCGAGATCGCGCACCCGGACTCCGCCCGGAACCGGCGCGAGCTCCGCGTGCCGTCTGGACACGGCCTTGTCGCGCAACCGGAACCCCGACTCGGGATGGGTGCCGAGCACGAGCCCCTCGGGCGGGATGAGGATCGTCTTGCCGAGATCGCGGCCCTCGGTCACCACGACCTCGATGCGCGTCTCCTCGATGACGGGCGCGCCGTCACCGGCGTACACGACCGCGGTGTCCGTGACGCCGGTCGTCCCGATCTGGTGGCTGCCTGACATCTCGAGGCGACTATACCTTTCGAGCGTTTCAAACCTCAAGTAAAGGAACGCACCCCGTTGGGGGCGTGATAGAACGGCGAACGTGACGAGGACCTCCGCCATGGCGGCGCGGATCGCGGCCGCGATTCTCGCGCTCGCGGCTGTCACCGGGACGATCCGCCTCGCAATGGACACATTCGGCGCGGACAGGGAACGCGTGCTTTTCGCCATGGGCGTGGCGCTCCTGCTGGCGACCGGAGCTGCTTTATTCGTCCCCGGCGAACGTATCCGAACGGTCCGAGGGATCCGGCTGCCGGCCGCCGGATCCGGCTTGGCGATCGGCGTTGCGACGGCCGTGGTGCCGGCGCTCGCCGCCGCGCAAGGCGTCGAGCTCGCCTGGATCGATCCGTTCGTCTTCGGTGCGCTGCTCGCCGCGGGCATCGTGCTCGGCCGCAAGGCCAGGATCGCCCTGTGGCTGCTCGCGGCGATCGGCCTCGGGGTCGGCGCGTGGCTCCCGGCTCTCGTCTTTCCCGCAAGCCCGGCGCTCGCGGGCGCGGCCCAGCCCCTCGAAAGCGGTGAGGCCCGCGTCGCATTCGACGCATCCGGAGCGGTGGCCAGGATCCGCGATCCCCTCGACGGCGACGTGCTCTTCGCGAACGGCCGCGCGCTCGCCCGCACGCCGCTCGTGGCCCGGGCCGAGCGCCTCGCCGCGTCCCTGCCCGTGCTCCTCGCCGCGTCCCGGAAACGCGTGGTGCTCGTGGGTCCGTCCGATGGGACGCAGATCTCGACCGCCCGCGAATCCGGCGCCCGCAACGTGTCCGTGATCCTGGCGCGGCGCGCCTCTCTCACCGCGCTCGCGCCCTGGCCCACGGATCAGGTGGATGCGCCGTGGGCGAGTCTCGACGCCGCCGGTCCGCCGGACGCCATCGCCGGGTGCTGGCCGTTCCTCGAGGATCCCGTGTACCGCAGGCTCGTCTCGCCGCGCGCGCTCGCGCATTGGGCCCGCTCGCTCGCCCCGGGGGGAGCGGCCGGCCTGCTCGTCCTCGACGCCGCGTCCGAGCCCGAAGCGCGCCGCGACGTCGAGCGCGCCTTTTCCGCCGCGTTCGGGCGCAACGCGACCTACGACCTGGGACCGGGCGAGGGGCGCGTGCTCCTCGGGTGCAAGGTCGGGCCGCAGGCGCCGTGCGGCGATTTCGGGGCGCGACGCAGCGACGCGGTCGGGGACGAGGCCGCCGCGACCGAGGCGCGGGTATCGGGCAACGTGGACGCGGCCATCGGCAGGGCGCGCGTGGCGCTCGCCATCGATCCCGGATCGGGTTACGCCCGGGCCGCGCTCGCGAGCTTCCTGCTCGAACGGGGCATCGCACGCCTGCGGACCGGCAAAACGGCCGGGGCGAAGGCCGACCTCACGGACGCCCTGCCCCTGCTCGACGAGCCCGGGATGCGGGAGAGGGCGAAGCGCGCCCTTGCCCGCGCGAACGGCCCGTAGTCACGTCCGGCGTCCGTGGAGGGCGCACCCAAGGGCGGCCACGGTCTGGGGCGACTCGGGCACGCGCAGGGGGTGCTTCATCGCCTCGGAGATCAGGGACGCAAGGCACGGGTTGCGCGCGCAGCCGCCGGTGAAGACCACGGGCTCCTCCACCGGCACCCCGCCTGTGAGCGCTGCCGTGCGGCTCGCGATCGACTGGAGCACGCCCATCGCCATCTCCTCCTTGGAGGCGCCGCGGGCGATGAGCGACACGATCTCGGACTGGGCGAAGACCGAGCACATGCTGGAGAGCTTCTGGGCACACGAGGCTCGACACGCCGCGGCCACGAACTCCTCTCGCGTGTACGCGAGCACGGTGGCCATCATCTCGAGGAACTGGCCGGTGCCAGCGGCGCAGCGATCGTTCATCGCGAACTTGCGCACCTTGCCGGCCGCATCAAGCGCGACCGCCTTCGAGTCCTGGCCGCCGATGTCGACGATGGTCCGGCATCCCGGGATCAGGGACGTCGCGCCGATGGCGACCGCCTTGATCTCGGAGATGACGAGAGCATCCGGCCAGTGCTCCTTGAAGAGGTGGCGGCCATAGCCCGTCCCGGTGATGGAGTCGTAGCCCCGTCCATCGAGAATCCCGTGGCAGACCGCGAGCGGGTCAGAGCCCGTGTCTTCGACCGCGCTGTGCACCACACGCCCGTCATCCACCAGGACGAGCTTCACCGCCCTGGAGCCTATGTCGATCCCCGCGCTGCGCATCCCGCTAGCCCTTCAGGCGCTCGAGGAAGGCCTCGACCCGCATGCGGATCTGGCCCGCGTCCTGCGGGCCGTAGTCGGTGTCGATGCGCAGGGTGGGGATGCCCTTCTTCTCGAGCGCCTTCTCCACTGGACCCGCCTCGATCTGGTAGGGGTTGCAGAAGGTCAGCCCGTAGTGCACCACGCCGTCGGCCTTGTACTTCTTCGCCATCGCCTCGATGTGCGTAAGGCGCGAGGGGTTGGGCGAAAAGATGGCGCAGTCGATCTTCAAGTAGCGGTCGACGATGCCGTCGATCATCGACTCCACCGTGCTCCCCTTGATCTCGGTCAGGGCCTGGGTGCCGCGCTCGCCCACGCACGATTCCTCACCCACGATCACCGCGCCGGCGCCCTCGATGATCGACGGCAGCTTCCAGTTGGGCACGGCCATCGGGCAGCCCGAGACCAGGATGCGCGGCGCGCCGGCCCTGGCCACTCCCTGCTTCGCGGCCACGCGGGCCTCAAGCTCGTCGCAGATCGCGTTGACGGATCCCGTGAACCGTTCCGGATCGTCATAAAAGAACACCTGGTTCGCAAGCAGCGCGTCGAGACCCGAGATCGGCGCCGGGTCCGCAGCCCGCAGGCAGTAGAGCCGGTGCATGGCCGAGCGCTTGGCGTTGACCCGCGCGATGGCGGCCTCGAGCCCGTCGACGGTGATCTTGCGCCCTGACAGGGCCTCGAGCCTGTCCTTGAGCTTCACGACCTCGGCGCGGTACAGCGCCCGACCCTGCTCGCTTTTCACCTGGGGCAGGTCCATCACGTACAGGTCCTTGGCGTACTCACCGAAGAGCTCCCAGCCCTTCTTCTTGCCGTCGCAGGTGTTCTCGCCCACCACCAGATCGCTGGCCGCGAGGTACGGGCAGACCCGGGCCATGGCGAAGCCGAACGCGCCCTTGATGAGCGAGCAGGTGTTGCGCGGCAGCGCCTGCTCGACGAGCTCAGGGGCGAACTCGGCGCCCGCGCACAGGCCCACCATCACGCCGTCCACGGCCAGCACCAGCTCCTCGGGCACGAACGTGCAGAAGGTGCCCACGACCTTACGCCCGGCCTTCCTGGCGTCCATCAGCTCCTGGATGCGCAGGCCGTGCACCTCGCTCATCACGAAGTCGAAGTACTTCATGCCGGCGGGGCGGTTGGGCTGCTTCGTGAAGGTCTGTTCGTACAGCGGCCCCAGGACGCCGAGCAGCGCGTCGTGCGCCTCGAGATCGAGGCCCAGCTCTTTCCACATCGGACGGTAATCGGTAGACATCGCGCACCTCCTTGGGTTGCGAGCGGATCTTCACCGCCCGCGGCCCAAAGAGTGCGCTCAGGCGGGCGGCAGATCCGGGTTGGGACGCGCCTTCCTCGGAGACAGACCTGCCTCCTCGAAAGCGCGTCAGTTTCTCTTCTTGTGCAGCTCCATGTGGTTCACCCTTCCGGCCGCCACCCTACGATGATCATATCTCCCTGTCCATGGCCGTGAGCACGCCCTTCCTGCGCACGATGTCGGAGAGCTCCGCGAGCCGCGCCGCCACCTTGGCGTTGATGCTGCCCGGCTCCCACGTGCCGTCCTTGCGCCGCGCACCCGCCCTGACGCCGGTCAACACCTCGATGCCCTCGTCGATGGTCTCGACCGCGTAGATGCTGAAGTCTCCACAGCGCACCGCGTCCACCACCTCGCGGTCGAGCATGAGGTTGCGCACGTTGGACGCCGGGATCATGACGCCCTCCTCGCCCGTGAGCCCGCGGTTCCTGCACACGCGGAAGATGCTCTCGATCTTCTCGTTCACGCCGCCGATGGGCTGCACCTCGCCGAGCTGGTTGACCGAGCCGGTGACCGCGACGCCCTGGCGGACGGGGCAGCCCGACAGGCTCGACAGAAGGGCGTACAGCTCCGCGCTGGACGCCGAGTCGCCGTCGATCTCGTCGTAGGACTGTTCGAACGTGATCGACGCGGACAGGGCCAGGATCTCCTCCTGGGCATAGCGTCCGCCCAGGTAGCCGACCAGGATGAGCGCGCCCTTGTCGTGGATGGCGCCCGAGAGGTTCACCTCGCGGTCGATGTTCACCACCCCGCGCTTTCCGACGTAGGTACGGGCCGTGATGCGCACGGGCACGCCGAACATCGTCCCCGCGAGATCGTAGAGCGCGATGCCGTTCAGCTGCCCCACGGCGAACCCGCGCGTGCGGATCAGGATGGCCCCCTCGCGGATCTCCAGGTCGACCGCCTCCTCGATGCGGCCGTTGCGGTGGCGGGCCTCGAGGAGCGCGGCCTCCACGTGCGAGCCCCGGATCGACCGGACGCCGGCTTCGCGCGCGAAGAGGTTGGCCTCGGCCAGGACGTCGAGCGTCTCGGCGCGGCGCGTGCACATGCGTTGCTGGTGCTCGGCCCGCCGCGACGACACCTCCACGATGCGGGCCACGCCGCTCCTGTGGAGCGGGAGATATCCCTCCTCGCGGCACACCTGCCCGAGGAACCGCCCCAGCCTGAGCACGTTCTCGCGGGTGCGCGGCATGGTGGTCTCGAAATCGGCCTTGATCTTGAAGAGCCGGCCGAAGTCCTCGTCCTCGATCTTGAGGAAGTAGTAGGTCTCGGTGGTGCCGACCAGGATGACCTTGACCTTGAGCGGCACGGTGCCGGGCTTCATGCTGCCCGCCACGCGCGGCCGGCTTTGGTCCATGCCGGCACCCTCCTCCACGCGGATCTCCTTGTGGCGCAAGGCGCGCTTCAGGCAGTCCCAGGCCATCTCGTTGGTGAGCAGGTCGCTCGCCTGGATGAGCAGGTAGCCGCCGTTGGCCTGGTGCAGTGAGCCGGCGCGGACGAGCGTGTGATCCGTGACGAGCCCGCCTTGCGTCTCGCGGTACTCGAAGCAGCCGCACAGGTTGGACGGCGTGGGCACGCGCTCGACCACCACCGGCGCGCCCTTTGCGCTCGAGCGATCCACCACCACGTTGACGTGGTACAGCACGCGCGGATCCTCGAGCGGCTCCGTGAGCTCGGGCGGCTGCGCCTCCCCGCGGCCCTCCTCGGGCGGCAGGAACTGCCGGTGGTTCGCAAGGATGTGCTCCTTGACCTGGCCCAGGTACTCCTCGAGCCCGCCGGCGTAACGCCGGTAGCGGGCCGCGACCTCGCCGAGCACGTCCTCGACCACGGGCGTCACGGCGCGCACCTCGGCCTCGAGCAGCCGGGTGTTGTGATCGCGCTCCAGCTGGCGGCGGCCGTACGAGAACGACTCGAGGTGCTCGTGGAACGCGTTCATGGAGGTCTCGATGCGACGGCGGCGGGCGGGCGGCAGCTGCTCGAAGGCGGCCTGGTCGATCGGCTGGCCGTCGACGAGCGGGCTCACGCGCAGCCCGTCGTCCCCCTCCTCGATCTGCAGGCCGAGCTTCTCGGCGGCCTGGGAGGCCCGGCGCGTGAGATCGTGGGCCCTGCGCCGGGTGTCCGCCACGATGCCGGCGCGGATGTGCCCGAACGACCCCTCCGAGAGCACGCGCGGGATCATGCGCTCGAGCTCGCTCACCATGCGCTCCATGTCGCGGGAGAGAGCGCGGCCCTTGCCCGCGGGCAGGCAGAGCGACTCGGGACGGTCGGGGGCCTCGAAGTTGTACACGTAGCACAGGTCATCGGGCACGGGCTCGCGGGCGGCCCGCTCCTCGAGCAGGCGCTCGAGGGTGGAGGTCTTGCCCGAGCCGGGATCGCCCACGGCGAAGATGTTGAACCCGCGCGTGCGCACCCGCAGGCCCAGCTCCACGGCGCGCATGGCGCGGTCCTGGCCGATCATGCCGCGGTAGGACGCGAGCTCGGCCGTGGTCTCGAACGGGATCGTCTCGGGATCGAGCCGCGCGTAGAGCTTCTCGGGCGGCAGCCTGTGGGCGGGGCGGGGGGTCTTGAGCTTGGGCTTCATGGTCTTCGTCCTTGTGGTGTCGGAATGAGGAAGTGTCCCAGAAGTCGGCCGGGGAGGCCACCTATTTTCGGGAGCCGTCCGCCTGCGCCAACCTCTTCCGGCGCCAGACCGCGCCGCGCCCGCGGCCATGGAGGACGAGCCCGGGGCTCGCGCGCAGGTCGGCGAGGGCCTGCTGGCGCGTGACGGCGTGATCCACCGCGTCGAGATAGTCGGCGAGCGTGATCGCCCCGCGCCTCTCGACGAGATCGAGGAGGATGCGGCGCCGCGTGCCCGCGTCGTAACTCCCGAGCGCCTGCCTCGTTCCCGTGTCGGCCACGGGTCGCTCCGTGCCGACGAACCCCCACCTCGCGTAAGGCGCCAGGTTGCGCCCAAGCGCCCGCAGGGCCGTGCGGCTGCCCGGGGCCGCGGCGTCCAGGAAGAAGCGCTCTTCCGGATGAAGGCGGGGCCATCCCGCGAAGAGGTAGTCGATGAGCCGCCCGAGCTCAGCGTCGCGGCTCGCGAGCCTCGCGAAACCGAGCATCACGAGCAGGGCCTGGGGGCAGCCCATCCCGGCCATGCGACGCCGCAGCAGGAGCGGATTGAGATCGCCCCAGCGGGCGAGGAAGAACCGGAGCAGGACGGCGAGCAGCCGCGCGTCATAGCGGAGCATCTCGCCGCCGAGCGCGAGGAGGGACTCGAGATCCGCGGGACGGTATGGCCAGGGGCGCTTGCGCCCGGCGAGCCTTAAGCCGGAAGAAGAGAGCTCCTGGTAGAGACGGGCGAGCTCCGCCTCGCTCGGGACGTGCGTGAGCAGGCCGAGCTTCATACGCCGACCTCGTCGCGCAGATCGTCGAACCAGTCCGCGGCGCGCTCGGCGCCGGGCACCCTCTTTTCGATGAGGCGATCGAAATGCCCGCTCACCAGCGCCGTATCGACGCCGAGGCCGAGCAGCCTGCGCGCATGCCCGCGATCCTTGTCGCGGCCGGAGAAGCACTTCATGATGAGCAGGTCCTCCGCGCCGAGGGCGCTCACCGTGAGATGCGCTCCTGCGAACACCTCCTTCAGCCGGGTTCCATAGTCCGCGGGCAGCACGTGCGTGAACGTCACGAAGTGGGAGTTGAGCCAGTCCGGAGGCAGGCCGAGATCCTTTGCGACGACCCGCGCCTCCCGATCGAGATCGGCCATGGAGAGCCCCCCGCGGGCCGTGAACGCGTCCACATCCTCGGTGGACAGGGGGTGGCCGTACGCCAGGGACATGGCCGCGCCCCCGCCGACGATGAGGTGGCTGTCCCGGTGGAGGCGCGCATCGACGGCCGCAAAGGCCCTGAGGGCGTTCGGGCGATCCAGGTGAAGGTACGTTTTCCCCATGGATTCATAAATGACAATTAATTGACTACTTGTCAATTACCATCATCACTCGGGGCGCGAGGCCGTCCGGTCCCGGACCGATGCATTTTCCACGCAACTTTCGCTTTCGAGCGGCCGATAAGGTGTCCGGGCCGGCCTTCCCGGTCCGGAAAGGGACATCATGCGCGCAAAAAGGCGGATGGCCACGGCGGCGCTCCTCGCGGCGCTCGCGGCGCCCGTGCCGGGGCTCTCCGGGAACGAGGGCGAGGACGGACAGGACATGCTGCTCGTCGTGGGCGAGCAGCGGGTGCTCGACGCCTCGGACGTGGCGAGCTTCTCGGAGAGCGCCAAGGGCGTCATCGAGGTCAAGGTGCCCAAGGACGGCCGCAAATTGGTGGTCACCGCGCTGCGGCCGGGCCAGACCTCGCTCCTGCTCATCACGTATGACGGCGGGCAGCGCACCCACGGCATCACGGTCTTCGCGAGGAGGCCCGAGACCATCGAGGAGGAGGTGCGGGCGCTCACCAAGGACTTGGGCGAGCTCGCCTTGAGGCGGCTCGGCCCGCGCATCTTCATCGAGGGCACGGTGCCGTCCGAGGCGGAGCTCATGCGGATCGAGCGCATCGCCAAGGTGTACGCGGGCCAAGTGGAGTCGCTGGCGCGCATCGGCGACGGCATGGTGCGGCCGCGCGCCAACATCCGGCTCGACCTCACGTTCGTCGAGCTGCGCGCGTCGTCCGGGAGCGACTTCGGCATGGGGTGGCCCGGGCAGATCGGCGGCACGCAGAGCGTGGACGTCGGATACGACATGGTGACCGGCGCGCCCTCGGCCAGCTACCAGGTGGTGGGGCAGGCCCTTCCCGCGCTCAACGCCGCGGCGATGTCGGGCCACGCGCGCATCCGCAAGCGCGCCACGCTCGTCACCACGAGCGGGGCCAAGGCCTCGTACTCGGCGGGCGGCGAGGTCAACGTGGCCGTGGCCGGCTCCCAGGCGGCCGAGCTGCGCACGGTGCCGTACGGGTGCCGGCTCTCGGTGCTGCCAAGGCTCGCGCCCGGCCCGGGGCTCCTCGACCTGGAGGTGGACGCCGAGGTCTCGGATCTCACGGAGACCACGCAAAGCGTGCCCGGCCGCACCATCTCGCGCGTGCAGACGCTCGTGCACCTGGGCCTCGGCCAGTCGATCATGCTGTCCGGCCTCGACGCCGAGTCCGAGACCCGCTCGAAAAGCGGCCTGCCCCTCCTCTCCTCCATCCCCATCGTGGGCTACTTCTTCGCCGCGACGACGCGCAGGGACGACCGCGTCGAGGGGCTCATCGTCATCACGCCAGCCGTGCTCGATCACGTGAGCCGCGACGGCAAGCGCCTGCTCGATGAGGCGCTCAAGAAGTTCGAGTCGTTCGACGGCGACTTCGGGAAATGAGCGACCCACATCACGATGCCCGGCCGCCCGGTCGTGAATATTGCCTGGTCGTGAACGACCGGGCTCAGCGAACAAAGCCCCGGTGGGGCTGTGAGGGCGCTTCCGGCGCCCTTCGTTCCCTGAGCGCGGCGGTTCACCGCCGCGTGGACAGGCGCGCGCCGCATCCATGCGCGTCGCATACGACGTACATGCCACCCGCCAGCGTCGCCCGGTCGTGAACGACCGGGCTCAGCGAACAAAGCCCCGGTGGGGCTCAAGGAGAACGACATGCCCTATTCCCGCCTTTTCTTCCATTTCGTCTGGTCCACCAGGGACAGGTTGTCGCTCATCACAGAAAACAACCGTGGACCGATCCTTGCCGCAATCATCTCGAAAACGAGGGAGCTGAACGGTATCGTCCATGCAGTGAACTGCGTGTGCGACCACGCTCATCTCCTGGCAACGCTCCGTCCCACGATGCCCCTCAGCGTCTTCATTGGCCAAATCAAAGGAAGCTCTTCCCATCTCGCATCCCGCCTGCCAAGTGCCACTCCGTTCGCGTGGCAGGCCGAGTACGGCGTCGTGACTGTCTCGGAGTCACATCTCCCGAGTGTCGCACGATATGTCCGCGAGCAGGAGCAGCACCATGCACAAGGGCGCGCCCACGCGATGTTGGAATGCGTTTCGGAGATCTCCGTCATCGTTCGGTCGTGAACATCTCCCGGTCGTGAACGACCGGGCTCAGCGAACAAAGCCCCGGTGGGGCTGTGAGGGCGCTTCCGGCGCCCTTCGTTCCCTGAGCGCGGCGGTTCACCGCCGCGTGGATGGATGCACGCCGCAGACGTGTGCGGCAGGCGACCGCTCGCCAGCATCTCCCGGTCGTGAACGACCGGGCTCAACGGCCGAAGTCCCGGTGGGGCTTTGAGGGCGCTTCCGGCGCCCTTCATTCCCTGAGCGCGGCGGTTCACCGCCGCGTGGGCTTGGAGGGCGCGCTTTAGCGCACGGCCGACGCCGCCTTGGCCATCAGGTCAGGGATGGGCAGGCCGTAGGGGCATTTCGCGAGGCATTCACCGCACGCGGCGCAGTCCGCGTATTTCCGGCCCAGGCCCGCGAGGCGCGCAAGAGCCCAGTCGCGCAGCTCGTAGCGCGTATAGTAGGCCTCGATGAGGAACAGGAAAGGAATGTTGAGCCCGTTCGGACACGGCGTGCAGTAGCCGCACCGGTGGCAGAACGCGCCGCCCCAGCGCTCCTTCTCGGCTTCCAAGGCCGAAAGCTCATCCGGACGCAGCTCTCCCGCGTCAGCGCCGGCCCGGGCGTTCTCGTCCACCTGCGCCATCGCGTCCATGCCCGGAATGGCCACGTCCACGCCGCGCGAAATCGCGAACCGCACGCTCGCGGCAGCAACCCGCGAGAGCGCCCCGCCGGCCACGGGCTTCATGCCGATGACGCCCAGGCCGATCCTCCGCGCGGCCGGGATCACGTCCGTGAGCCAGTCGGTCTCAAGGAAGTTGAACGGGTGCTGGACCGTGTCGAAGAGCCCGGTCTCGACGGCGCGCTGCAGCACGGGGCGCGAGTGGCCCGTGATGCCGATGAACCTCACCTTGCCGGCGCGCCTTGCCGCGTCGAGCGCCTCGTATGCGCCGCCCGGACCGAGGACGCGGTCGAGATCGGCCTGCGTCCCGACCGAGTGCGCCTGGTACAAATCGATGACGTCGGTCCGCAGGAGGCCGAGGCTCGTGATGATGTCCCGCGCCATGTCGCCCTTGTCGCGGGCCAGGCTCTTGGTCGCGATCACGACCCGCGCGCGGTGGCGAGACAGCACGAGCCCCAGCTTCTCCTCGCTGTCGGTGTATCCCCTCGCGGAGTCGAAGAACGTGATGCCCGTCTCCACGGCCCGCTCGACGATCCGCGCGGCCTCGTCGCGGGAGTTGCCCTGGAGCGGGATGCCGCCGAACCCGACGACCGAAACCTCGAGCCCTGTCCTTCCGAGAATGTGCGTCCGCATGGAGGCTTGCCCGCCTAGGCCTCGAGCACGCGCGCCGGGCCCGGAACCTCCACGTGGCCGGCTTCGACGATGCGGTTCTTCGCGTCGACGAGCACCACCTGGGGCCGGTGCCGGGCGATCTCGGCGCCGTCGAGCTCGGCGAACGTGGCGATGATGACGAGGTCGCCCGGGCGGTTCCCGTGGGCGGCCGCGCCGTTGATGCAGACCGTTCCCGACCCGGACTCGCCCTCGAGCGCGTAGGTCGCGAGCCGCGTGCCGCGCGTCACGTTCCAGATGTGCACCTGCTCGTACGGCACGATGTCCGCGGCGCGCATGAGGTCGACGTCGATGGTCACGCTGCCCTCGTAATCGAGATCGGCGTGGGTCACGGTGGCGCGGTGGATTTTCGACTTGAAGAGCGTCCGTCGCATCGCAGTCCTCCTGGCCCCGACGCGTGCCGTTCGCTCGCGCGATACAGCCGCCGGGCCTTTTGAGCCCCCGGACGAACCGAAAACGGCTATACCCACACTCTCGCTTCCTTGCAAGGGCCTGGACCCGCGGTAAGAATTGACACCCTGGCCCGGGCGCCCGTAGATTGTCGCCTTCCGTGACCGCGAGAAAGAGGGACCCCATGAAGCTCAAGAGACTCGATCCCAAGGACCTTTCGCTCATCCTCAACACGCTCGCCGACTTCGCCGAGCGCGAGATGCCGCTCGACAAGCGCCTCAAGTGGGACGCCTCCGACACCTGCCCGGTGGAGGTGGTGCGCGCCATGATCGGCCCGGAAGTGGGCCTGCACCTCGTGTTCCTGCCCGAGGAGTGCGACGGCATGGGCGGCGGCGCCTACGACGTGTACCGCCTGTCCACGGAGTTCGCGCGCATCGATCTCGGGCTCGCCACGGCTATGCTCGCCATCGCTCTCGGCACCGATCCCATCCGCGTCGGCTGCACGCCCGAGCAGCAGAAGCGGTGGATGACGCGCATCGCGAACGAGGGCCTCATCGTGGCCTACGGCGTGACCGAGCCCGAGGCCGGCTCCAACGTGGAGGCGCTCAAGACCAAAGCCGAGCGCATCACGGACGCGTCCGGCAAGGTCACCCACTACCGGTTGAACGGCGTCAAGCAGTTCATCTCCAACGGCTCCATCGCCGACCTGTACTCGATCCTGGCCAAGACGCCGGACGGCCCCACGTTCTTCGTGGTGGAGCGCGGCACGGCCGGCCTCACGCCCGGCAAGCACGAGGTGAAGCACGGCCTGCGCCTGTCCGACACGTCGCAGGTGGTGCTCGAGGACGTGGTCGTCCCGGCGGGGAACATCGTGGGGACCAAGGAGGGCGAGGGGCTCAAGCAGGCCAACGAGGTCTTCGGCTTCACGCGCCTCATGGTGGCCGCGTTCGGCCTGGGCGTGGGCGTGTCGGCCTTCGAGAAGGCGGTCGCCTACTCCAAGGAGCGCAAGCAGTTCGGCACGCTCCTTTGCGAGAAGCAGGGCTACACCCACAAGCTGCTCGTGCCCAATGCCGTGCGCCTGGCCGCGGCGCGCACTTACATCGAATACGTGGCCGACCTGCTCGACAGCGGAACCGAGGACCGCCAGGTGGAGGGCTCCGTGGCCAAGCTCTTCGCCACCGAGGTGGGCAACCGCGCCGCGGATGACGCCATCCAGGCGCTGGGCGGGTACGGCTACTGCTCCGAGTACGAGGTCGAGAAGGTGAAGCGCGACGCGCGTATCCTGACCATCTACGAGGGCACGAGCGAGATCCAGCAGAACATCATCGGCGTGTTCCGCATGCGCGAGAACGTGAAGAGCAAGGGCCGCTTCTACGGCGGCATGGCCGACGAGGTCGAGGGTCTCGCCGAGGCGGGCGGGCCGGCCGTGGCGCGCGCGGCCCGGTTCCTGTCCGAGGCCACGAACCTGGCCTTCCGCACCAAGCTCTCGCGGCACCAGCACGCGGTGTTCGAGATGGCGCTCGCCATGGCCGACGTGGAGACCGCGGTGGCCTTGTGTCGCGCCGCGGCAAAGTCGAGGGACCCGCTGCTCCTCGCGCAGTCGCGCCTGTGGGCTGCCGAGGTGGCGCTCGCGGCGCCCACGCGGCTCCTCAAGCTCTACGCGGGCGCGGGCGTGCTCGACAAGGCCCGGCTCGACGAGCTTACGGCGCAGGCCGATCTTCCGGGCGCGATCACGCTGCAGGCGGGCGCGCTCGCCGACATGGATCTCGTGGCCAAGGCCATCACCGCCTGAGCGCCGGGTTTTCGTCTTCACGCGCATCGCGATATCTCGGCACACGCGAACTCTGCTACATTGACGCCATGCGCGTCCTCGTCACCGGCGGAGCGGGGTTCATCGGCTCCCACCTCTCCGAGCGGCTCCTCGGGCTCGGCCACGAGGTGGTCTGCCTCGACAACTTCAACGGCTTCTACGACCCGGCCGTGAAGCGCGCCAACGTGGCGCAGGCGCTCTTGAGCCCGCGCTACACGCTCCTCGAGGGTGACATCCTCGACGCCACGCTTCTCGATCGCGTCTTTGCGACGCCGTTCGACGCGGTGGCGCACCTGGCCGCGTACGCGGGCGTGCGGCCGTCCATCGAGCAGCCGGGCCTCTACCAGCGCGTGAACGTGGAGGGCACGCTCAACCTGCTCGAGCGCTGCCGCGCCGCGTGCGTCCCGAGGTTGGTCTTCGCCTCGTCGTCCTCCGTGTACGGCGGCCGCACGTACGTGCCCTTCCGCGAGACCGACGACGTGTCGCGCCCCATCTCGCCGTACGCCGCCACCAAGCTCGGCGGCGAGGCGCTGTGCCACGCGTACCACCACCTCTTCGGCACGGGCGTGCACTGCCTGCGCTTCTTCACGGTCTATGGACCGCGCCAGAGGCCCGAGATGGCCATCCACCTGTTCGCGAGCGCCATGTGCGCGGGGCGGCCCGTGCGCATGTTCGGCGACGGCAGCTCCTCGCGCGACTACACGTACATCGACGATATCGTCGACGGCGTGGTGGCGTCCATCGAGCGCTGCGCGGGCTTCGAGATCCTGAACCTGGGCGGCAGGAGCGCCACGTCCCTTGCGGAGCTGGTGGCGCTCATCGGACGCGCCCTCGGCGTGACCCCGCGCGTCGAGCGCATGCCCGACCAGCCGGGCGACGTGCCTCTCACGTTCGCCGACGTGGACAAGGCCGCGCGTGTGCTGGGTTACAGACCCAAGGTGGGGATCGAGGAGGGGATCGGCCTTTTCTGCGACTGGCTCAAGGTGCGTCCGAGATGATCGCCCTCCACGCCGTCTGGGCAAACGACTTGAGCTTGCGCATCTGGGCCGAGGATCCCGAGCGCCGCAGCGCCGCTTCCATCCTCGACGCGCTCCAGCGGATGGGCTGCACCCTGCCCCGCGAGGCGCCCAAGGAGGCCGCGCTCACGCTCCTCGTGCCGACGGGTGACGACGGGCTCGAGCCCTGCACCGTGCCCTCGCTGTCCTTTGACCCGACGCAGGCGCTCGACCTGCTCGTCTCGCTCCCGGAGCGGCCGATGGCCGGCGTGGCGATATCAGAAGGTGTCCGCGTGCTGCGCGAGGTCGCGAGGCTGGCGCTCGAGATCGCGGCCAGGGGCAAGGTCGTGCCCGGGCTCGTGGAGCGCGGCAAAGGGTTCGAGGCGAGGTGGCTCCCGGTGATCGCGGACGCTGAGGACCAGCGCCGAAGGCACCTGCTCGCGCAAGCCCTGCCGGCCTCGTGCAGGGCCGAGATCACGCCGGATCTCGTGGAGAGGGGGAGGCGCGCGCGCAAGAAGGTCGACTGGTCCGCGCTCCCGGTGCGCTCGGCAGCAGCCGTGGTCGACGACGCGCTCGGAGCGCTCGTCGACGCCTGTGCGAGGGACGCCGTGCGGGGCGCCGGCCTCGATCGCGTGAAAAAACACGGCTCGGATCGCGTGGCTGCGAGCTGGCTTAAGGCGCTCGCGGCCCCGGATCCCAAGTTGAGATGGGCCCGCAGCGAGCTGGCGTCGCTGGGCGCCTCCTTGCGCGCCTGGCAGGATCCGGCCCTGCACCCGACCGGGGCCTTTCGCACATGCTTCCGCGTCTCCTCGCCGGAGCAGGGCGGCGATGGCGACTCGTGGAACGTGGAGTTCCTGCTCCAGGCCGCGGACGACCCGAGCCTGCTCGTGCCCGCGGCCGATGTGTGGAAGACCCGGGGCCGCACGCTCACCGTGCTGCGGCGCAGGTTGAGCGATCCCCAGGAGCGCCTGCTCGCGGATCTCGGCCGCGCGGCGCGCCTGTGGCCCGGAATCGAGGTGGCGCTGCGCACGGCGCGTCCGTCCTCGGTCACGCTCGACGCCACGGGCGCCCACGGTTTTTTGCGCGAGGCCGCGCCCCTGCTCGAGCAGGCGGGCTTCGGGCTCATCGCGCCGTCCTGGTGGGGCAGGCCCGCCGCCAGGCTCGGCATCAAGGCCCGCGCGCGCGCGGCCCCACGCGAGGACCGAGGCCAGGCCGGGCTCCTCGGCATGAACGGGATCGTGGACGTGGACTGGATCCTGGCGCTCGGCGACGAGCGGATCTCCCTCGACGAGCTCAAGCGCCTGGCCGCGCTCAAGGTGCCGCTCGTGCAGGTGCGGGGGCAGTGGGTCGAGGTGCGGCGCGAGGACATCGACAAGGCTCTCGCGTTCCTCGAAAAGGGCGCGCCCACCGGCATGTCGATCCCGGAGATCATGCGCCTGGGCCTCGGTGCCGAGCCGTCGCCCGCGGGCCTGCCCTTCGTAGGCGTGGAGGCGGAGGGCGAGCTCGGGGATCTCGTCCGCGGCGAGATGGACATCGAGCCGTGCTCCACGCCCGAGGGCTTCGGCGGAAAGCTGCGCCCCTACCAGGAGCGCGGCCTCGCGTGGCTCGCCTTCCTGGGGCAGGTCGGGCTCGGCGCGTGCCTGGCCGACGACATGGGCCTCGGCAAGACCGTGCAGCTCCTCGCCCTGCTGGTGGACGAGCGCAACAGAGCGTGTCGCGGCATGGCTCCCGGGCCGACCCTGCTCGTGTGCCCCATGTCGGTGATCGGGAACTGGCAGGCCGAGACCGCGCGGTTCGCCCCGTGCCTTCGCGTGCTCACGCATCACGGGACCGAGCGCGCGCAAGGCGAGGACTTCGCGGACGCGGCTTTGGGCGCGGATCTGGTGCTCACCACCTACGCCCTCGCGGCCAGGGACAAAGGGACGCTCGCGCGGGTCTTATGGCACAGGGTGGTGCTCGACGAGGCGCAGAACATCAAGAACCCCGCGGCCCAGCAGGCGAGAGCCGTGCGCGAGCTCGAGGCGAAAAGGCGCGTGGCCATGACCGGCACGCCCGTGGAGAAC
>JAQTNF010000123.1 GCA_028713995.1 Deltaproteobacteria bacterium
TCATCACGAGCCCGGCGCCGTTCGTCACCGTCATGAACGCGTCGAGCTTCGCGGTCACCGACGCGGACGGCGCGTTCTCCATCGACGGGAGCGCGACCGGCCTCAACGCCATGCTCGACGGCACCTACTTCAAGGTCATGAACGCGAGCGGCGCGAACCTCGTCGCGGACATGGGCGCTCTCGCCGAGGGCGGCGCGTTCGTGTGGCGAGGCGACGGGACCGATTTGGCCCAGGCCCAGCTCGACGCCTTCCGCTTCGCCTCGGACGTGAGGGCGCACGCGACGGGTCTCGTGCAGGACGTGGCGTGGGTGAACAGCCAGGTGACGGTCAACGTGAACATCGACGACGCGGACATCTCGGACCCGCCGGACGGCAAGCCCGACCACTGCAACGCGTGGTTCGACGGCGAGGCGATCAACCTGCTGACGGGCGGCCCCTTGAGCGGCGGGCGCGCTTGCAACAACACGGCCACCGTCGCGGACGTGATCTCTCACGAGTACGGCCACGGCTTTCACATGGCGAGCGCCATGCTGGGCTCGGGGGTGCTCGACCCCGCGGTCAGCGAGGGCCTCGCCGACACCCTGGCCTCGTCGATCACCGGGGACAGCGTCATCGGCCGCGGCTTCTTCACGAGCGGCGAGGGCATCCGCGACCTCTCGCCGGACAAGGTGTGGCCGGACGACGCGGCCGCGGACGAGCACGTGACCGGGCTCATCGTGGGCGGCGCGTTCTGGGATCTGCGCGAACGGCTCGTCTCGGAGCTCGGCGAGGACGCGGGCAACCGCGCGACGGACCTGATCTTCGCCAAGACCGCGCGGCTCGCCACGGACGTGCCGTCGGTGTGGGAGGCCGCGCTCGCGGCGGACGACGATGACGGCGATCTCTCGAACGGCACCCCGCACTTCTGCGCCATCTTCGCCTCCTTCAAACCCCACGGCCTCGCCACGGGCGGGCTCGGCCGCATGCGCATCGAGCACACGCCCACGGGCGGGACCGCGGCTCCCGGCGCGCCTTTCGAGGTGCAGGCCGACGTGGCGGCCGGGGATCCGGGGTGCAGCGCCCTCGGCGACGTGCGGCTCGCTTACAGCCTCGACGGCGGAGGGACCTGGACGAAGACGCCCATGGAGGCCGCGGGCGCGGCGGGCCGCTTCCAGGGCGCGGTTCCGGCGCGGCCCGAGGGCACGACCTCCCTCTATCGCATCGAGGCGGTCGAAGCGGTGAGCGGCGACGTCATCATGCGGCCGGACAACGCGGCCGAGCCCTACTACACGGTGTACGTGGGCCCGCTCGAGAAGATCCTGTGCGACGATTTCGAGATCGAGGATACGGAATGGACCCACGAGCTCCTCTCGGGCGAGGTCACGGAGGGGGCCGACGACTGGCAATGGGGCGAGCCGACCGGAAAGAGCGGGGACCCGGAGGGGGCGTTCAGCGGGACGCACGCCTGGGGCAACGACCTGGGCCTGCTCTCGAACTGGAACGGCGCGTACCAGGACGAGAAGAAGAACACGCTCGAAAGCCCGGCCTGGGATCTGTCCGCCTACGACACCGTCCGCCTGCGGCTGCGGCGCTGGCTCAACGTGGAGGACGGCGCCCTGGACCAGGCGCGCATCTACGTGAACGAGGAGCTCGTCTGGTCGAACACCGCCACGCCGGACGCGGGGATCGACGCGGACGCGGGCCTTCCGCCGCCCTCGATCCACCACACGGATCGCGAGTGGATCCCGTTCGACCTCGACATCTCGGAAGAGGCCGCGGGCCGCAAGGAGGTCCGCATCCGGTTCGAGCTCGAGACGAACTCGTCCGGCCAGATGGGCGGGTGGAACATCGACGACGTGTGCCTCTACACGGTGCCGAAGCCGCTCCCCGATGCGGACGCCGGGGCCGACGCGGGGGACGGCGGCCCGGACGCGCACGCCGTGTCCGGGGGGTGCAGCTGCGTCGCCGCGGGCGAAGGCGAAGGAAAGCTCCCGCTGTTGGCGCTGTTCCTTTACGCCGCGGCCCCGTGAAAGGAGCGCGGCACATGGCAAACGGCAAGCACAAGGTGGTCGTGGTCGGCGGGGGGTTCGGGGGGCTCCACGCGGTCAAGCACCTCGCGTGCGGCGCCATCGACATCACCGTGATCGACCGTTCGAGCCACCACCTGTTCCAGCCGCTCCTGTACCAGGTGGCCACGGGCGGCCTGTCCTCGGCCAACATCACGGCGCCCCTGCGCGCGGTCTTCTCCGGCCTCGCGGGCGTCAAGGTGCGGCGCGGGTTGGTCACCGGTTTCGATGTGGAGAAGCGGCTCGTGCTGCTCGGCCACGACGCGGTGCCCTACGACACGCTCGTCCTCGCCGCGGGAACCGAGAGCAACTACTTCGGCCACGACGAGTGGAAGAACGAGGCCGTCGGCCTCAAGACCATCGAGGAGGCGGACGAGATCCGCAGGCGCATCCTGCTCGCGTTCGAGCGGGCCGAGTGGGAGCCGGACGAGGCGCGCAGGCGCATGCTCCTCACGTTCGTGGTCGTGGGCGGCGGGCCGACCGGCGTGGAGGTGGCCGGAGCCATCGGCGAGATCTCGAGGGCGACGTTGCGGCGCGACTTCCGCAACATCGACACCGCCCTGGCCCGCATCATCCTGCTCGACGCCGGGAAGCGCGTGCTCCCCGCCTTTCCCGAGAGCCTCGCGGCCAAGGCCTCGGCCGGCCTCGCGCGGCTCGGGGTCACGGTACGGACCGGATGCGTGGTCAAGGGCATCGAGCCCAACCGGGTCGTGGTCGCGGCGCGGGACGGCGAGGAGGTCATCGAGGCCTCCACCATCATCTGGGCCGCCGGCATGCGCGGCTCATCGCTCGGCAAGGCGCTCGCGTCCGCGGCCGGGCTCGCGGTCGATTCGCAAGGACGCGTTCCGGTGCAAGGCGACTGCACCGTGGCCGGGCACCCGGAGATCTTCGTCATCGGGGACCTCGCCCGCTTCGGGGCCGATCCGGGCGGGCCCTTGCCGGCCCTGGCGCCCGTGGCCATCCAGCAGGGGCACCACGTGGCGCGGGTCGTCCGGCGCAGGCTCGCGGGACGCGGCTCGCACCCGTTCCGATACAGGGACGGCGGGATCATGGCCACGGTGGGTCGCAGCATGGCCGTCGTGGACCTGCGCTTCGTGCGCCTCGCCGGGCTCGTCGCCTGGCTCGCCTGGCTCTTCATCCACATCATGTACCTCGTGGAGTTCGAGGCCAGGATCCTGGTCCTCGTCCAGTGGGTGTGGAACTACTTCACGAGGAACAGGAGCGCGCGGCTGCTCAGCTCGTGCGGGCCGGAGCATTGAAGCGTGATCCGGATTTGCAAATCGCACATGCTCGAGGCCGCGGGTTTTCCGCTGCACGGCTTTACCACGCGCCACGGCGGCGTGAGCGCCCCGCCGTACGACACGCTCAACCTGGGCCTGGCCGTGGGCGACGATCCCGACGCCGTGGCCGAGAACCATCGCCGGCTCGAGCGGCATGTCGGGCTCGACGCCGCGATTCTGAGCGCGAGGCAGGTGCATGGAACCGCGATCGCGCTCGCCGCGGATCTGGCCCGGGAGCGACCGGATCGTCGCGAGCTCCCGGCCGTGGAGGCCGACGGCATCGTGTGCGCGGATCCGCGCGAGGCGGTGGGCGTGCGGACCGCGGACTGCGCGGCGATCCTGCTCGCGGAGCCGAGGTCGCGCCTCGTGGCCGCGGTCCACGCCGGGTGGCGCGGGGCGGCGGGCGGGGTCGTTGCCGCGGGGGTGGCGGCGCTCGTGTCGCACGGGGCGAGCCTCGAAGGCATCCTCGCTGCGATCGGGCCGTGCATCTGCGGCCGCTGCTACGAGGTCGGCGACGACGTGGCGTCCCTGTTTCCGGACGCGGCCCGGCCTTCCCCGGAAGCACGAGGGAAGCACCTGCTCGATCTTCCGCTCGCGGTCGAGCTCGCCCTGCGCGCGGCCGGCCTCCACGCCCGCAACATCGACCGCGCGGACGCCTGCACGCGCTGCAACGGTTCCGACTTCTTCTCCCATAGGGGAAGCGGCGTGACCGGCCGCAACATGGGCTTCATCTGCGGAGGCGTCAGGTGACGATGGCCACGAACGCGGCCACGACGATCAGTCCGGCCACGACCGCTGCGCCGATCATCACGCGCCAGCCCTTTTCCACGACCCTCCTGTCGTAGCTGTCCAGGGCCGCGGCGAGCGACTCGACCTTCTTGATCATGCGGACCTCCTCATCGAGCGCCTTGCGCAGGTCCGCGATCACGGGCTTCCACGCCTCGGGGGCCTCCTTGCACGCGTACGCCGCCCGGCCCACCGTGGCCCAGGCCTTCTGCAGGCTGTCGCCCTTGGCGCCGATCTCGCTCTCCACGGCCGCGGTCTCGCGCTCGAACTCGCGGGAGATCCGGTTCGACTCGTGCCGGATGCGGGACACCTGGCCCATCTTCTCCTCGAGGCGCACGCGCACCTCGGCGTAGGCCTTCTCGGCCTCGGCGAGCGGCCCGGTGAGGGCGGCGATCTCGGCCTCGCGCTTCTTCACCTCCTCGAACAGCGGCGGCTGCTGTTTGTCGTGGGCCGCGATGTCGGCGAGGAGCCGCGCGCGCTCGTCCTTGGGCAGGGACAGATCCGCGTAATCCTTCTGCCGCTTCTCGATGACCTCAAAGATGTTGCGCAGCTCGATCTCGGCCCGCTTCAGCTTGGTCTCGGCGCGACGGCGTTCGTTGCGCAGCCGTTCGAGGCGCTCGAGCCCCTCCTTCTCCTCCTGGTGGACGGGCTCGGCCTCGACCTCCACGGCCTTGGCCTGCCGCTCGAGCTCGCGGAGCCGGGCGTGGTGCGCGGCCTCGATCTCGGACTTGCGCCCCTGCGTGGCGCCGAGCGCTTTTTCGGATTCCTCGACCACGGAGAGCCGCTCGGTCACCGCGCCGCTCTCGACGCGCACCTCACGCGCCTGCCTCCCGAGGGAGGCGAACAGGGCCAGGGTGTCCTTGCCGGCCGCTTCCCGATCGACCTTGGCCTTGTCGTGCGCGTCCTTGAGCTCCATGAGCCGCGCCCGCACCCGAAGCGCGTACCGCACGGCGCCCATGAGCCCCGCGTCGGGCGTTCCGAAGGCGGCCACCCGGGCGACATCGTCGCGGCTCGCGTCCGCGCGCGACCTCGCCGGCGCCGCGGCCGGCGGGGGAACGACCGACACGACCGTCTCGAGCTCGGGCAGCGAGTCCTCGTCGTCCTCCGGCAGCGACGGCCTGGCCACGACCACGGGCATCGCGGGCTGCGCGGCCGGGGTGGGCGCGGGGACCGGGGACTGCCGCGGCGCCGCCCTGGGAGGCATGGACACCCTGGCGAGCTCGATGTCGAGCGGCGGCCCCTCCTCGAGCTCGACCTCGACGGCCTGGGGGCGCAAGCCGGTGTCCTTTGTCGTGCCGCCGGTCCTCAGCGGCGCGGCGCCGGAAAGATCCTTCTTGCAGTGGGGGCACGGCCCGGTCTCGCGTGCCGACGGTTTTTTGCAATGAGGACAATAGATCACGACTCACCTCGCGGGTCGCCGAACCCTCTTCGACAATACCGCAGGCCGGCCCCCGGGCCAAGGCGGGTGCGCCGCGTCACCACACGAACGGCACGAGCGCCTTGCGACTCCTGGGGTAGTCCTTGAACGTGGCCTTGTACCACTTGTGGTGCGTGAAGGCGCGCGGCGCGAGATTCGCCGCGGTCCACACGGCGAACGAGAGCCCGGAGAGCGACCACGTGGCGAGCGCGAAGCCGAACCACTCCATGATCTCGCCCAGGTAGTTGGGCGACGACACGAGGCGGTGGAAACCCTTTTGCGGGATCTTGTAGCCGGTCTCGCCGGGCGCGCGCAGGCTGAACAGCACGTGGTCCGAGTGGAGGTTGACGGCAAAGCCCGCGAGGAAGAGCGCGAGGCCGACGATGAAGCGCGGATCGCAAAGCCAGGCGAGATCGTACGCGGGGCCGAGCGTAAAGAGCCAGCGGCCGTTCAGGTACCCGTTGCCCACGTTGAAGGCCACGCCCATGAGCACGATCGCGATCGGCATGTCCGCCGCGCCGCCGCGCCTTCGAAACGGGAAGATGAAGGAGCGGTGCACGTAGTGGAGGAGCCACATGGCGAGGAACGCGACCGCGACCGCGTTCTCATGCGTGCCCACGGCGAACAGGAAGGCCATGGAGAGCGGGGAGACGGCCTCCATGAGCACCCACCCGGCCGTGCCGTTCATGCGCGGGCCCCAGCCGGCGCGCGCGTGGCGCCCGTACGGCGCGGACACGAAGAGCAGGAACGGCGCGATGATCGCGGCGAGCGCGAACCACGCGACGAGAAGGAGCGAGTGGAAGAACGCCTCGCTCATGGGATCCTGCCGGCGGCCTTGAACCACGCCACGGTGTCCGCGATCGTCTCTTCGAGGGGCCGCGGGGCGTAGCCGAGCTCCTGCCTGGCCTTGGCGTGGCTCACGTGACGGTGGTGGCGCAGGGCGTAGAGCGCGTCGCTCGTGTACAGCGGCTCGATCCCGACGAGCTTGCTGTAGGCGGTGATGAACGGCGCGCCCACGCGGGCGAGCCACATGGGCGAGGTGAACGCGGGCGGCTTCACTCCGCTTGTCCGCTCCACGAGCGCGGCCAGATCGGCCACGGAGCGCCACTGCCCGCCCAGCAGGTAGCGCTCGCCTTTCTTGCCCCGCTTCTCGGCGAAGAGCGCGCCCTTGACGACGTCGCGCACGTCCACCCAGTTGAAGCCGCCGTCCACGAGCGCGGGCAGCCTGCGCGTGGCGAGGTCGAGCACCACCTGCCCCACGCGCGACGGCTTGTAATCGTGAGGACCGACGATCGACGTGGGGTTCACGATGACCGCGTCGAGGCCCTTGTCCACCGCGGCCAGGATCTCGCGTTCGCCCGCGGCCTTGGTGCGATCGTAGACCATGCCATGGCTGGGCGGCGTCTGGCAGCGGCGTTCGTCGATGATCCCGTCGCACGGGAACGCGGAGAAGGCGTGGATGGAGCTGAAGTGCACGAGGCGCGCCACCTTGCAATCGAGGCACGCGGCCGCCACGTTGCGCGGCCCCTCCACGTTGACGCGCTCCACGAGCCCGCCATGCGCGCCCGTGATGGAGATGCGCGCCGCCAGGTGGAACACCGTCTTCGCGCCCTCGAACGCCTTGCGCAGGCTCACGGGGTCGAGGACGTCGGCCCGAAGGATCTCGACCGGCAGCCCGTCCACGGCACGCGTGTCCTGCCGCACCACCGCGCGCACCGCGCGTCCCTCCTCGAGGAGCGCCCGCACCAGGTTGCCGCCCACGTGCCCACCCGCGCCGGTGACCACGATCGTCATGTTCGCTCCTTGGGCCCAAGGCCGGTGAAGCACACTGGCTACAGGGATGCTCGGGCCAGGTCAATCCTTGAAGGTGCGCCGCGCACCGTGCTATCTGCCCTCATTCGTGGAGCCATCCTGCAAGGGGTGATCATGGTGAGGCACGGTCTGCGCTGGCTGGGGCGGGGCGGGAACGCGGGGGATATTGCCATCGCGGCGCTGGTCGTGGGCGTGGTGGCCATGATGATCGTTCCGCTCACGCCGCCGCTCATCGATCTGCTCATCAGCGTGAACATCTGCATCTCGGTGCTCGTGCTCGCCCTGGCCCTGTTCATCCGCCAGCCGCTCTCGTTCAGCGCCCTGCCCACCGTGCTGCTCGTGGCCACGCTCTACAGGCTCGCGCTCAACGTGGCCTCCACGCGGCTCATCCTGCTCAAGGCCGACGCGGGCCGCATCATCTTCGCGTTCGGCGGCTTCGTGGTGGGCGGCGACATCCTGGTGGGCGCGGTCATCTTCGGCATCCTGGCCATGGTGCTCTTCCTCGTCATCACCAAGGGCGCCGAGCGCGTGGCCGAGGTGGCGGCGCGCTTCACGCTCGACGCGCTCCCGGGCATGCAGCTCGCCATCGACGGGGATCTGCGGGCGGGCGCCGTCTCTGTCGCGGAGGCCGCGCGGCGCAGGGCCGAGCTCGATCGGGAGAGCCACTACTACGGCGCCCTCGACGGAGCCATGAAGTTCGTGCGCGGCGACGCGATCGCGTCGCTCGTCATCATCGTCGTAAACATCGCGGGCGGCCTGGCCGTGGGCGTCCTGCGGCGCGGCATGGGCGCGGCCGAGGCCCTCGACACGTACGGGCGGCTGACCGTGGGAGACGGGCTCGTCACCATGATCCCCGCGCTGCTCGTGTCCACGGCCGCGGGGCTGCTCGTGACGCGCGTGGGCCAGGGCTCGGGCGACAGGAGGCTCGGCGAGGAGATCGTGCGGCAGGTGACGAGCGAGCCGCGCGCCATGGCCGCGGCCGGGGCGCTCATGCTGCTTTTGGCCCTGGCGCCGGGCCTGCCCGCGTGGCCGTTCGCGCTGCTCGGCGCGGCGCTCGTTGCAGGCGCCGTCGCGGCCGCCGGGAAGGAGCGCGCACGTCCGGGGAGCGGGACCGCCGAGGCCCTTTTCGAGCCGGCCGCGGACGACGCGCCGGCCGTGCTGGAGCTGGGCGCGGACCTGCTCGCGTCGATCGTGCCCCTGGCGCGCGCTCGCGGCGGCCTGCGGGAGCTCTCCCGGGATCTGGCCCGCCCTTCACGCGACGATCTCGGCATCCCGCTCGCCGAGGTCCCGGTGGTGGGGGGTGGCACGGAGCTGGGCGAACGTGAGGCGCGGCTCACGGTGCGCCGCGTCGCGGCCTTTAGGTTCGCGGTTCCCGTGGAGGCCGCGGCGGTCGAGGGAACGGCCGAGGCGCTCGCCGCGATCGGAATCGATCGCCCGACTCTCGGGCCCTCCGGCCTGCTCCTGTGGGTGCAGGAGCGCGACGCGGCCCTGGCGCGCGCCGCCGGCCTGTCCGTCCTCGATCCGCTCGTCGGGCTCGAGCGCGAGGTCGGCGCCTCTTTACGCGCGCGGGCCGGCCGGCTCGTGGGCCTCGACGAGACCCAGGCGCTCGTCGATCGCGTCGCCGCCGCCCGTCCCGTCCTCGTGCGCGAGACCGTGCCCAAGGTGGTGTCCCTCCCGGCGCTTTCGAAGCTGCTCGCCCACCTGGCCGACGACGGCCTGAGCCTCGCCCTGCTCCCCGAGATCCTGGAGGGGCTGGCCCGGGAGCCCGCGCGCGGCGAGGGCGACGATCTCGTGTCCCGCGCCCGCCGGGGTCTCGCTCCGGCCATCACGGCGCGGCTGCTCGACGGACGTGACGCGCTCGAGGTGGCCGTGCTCGGCGACGACGTGGAGGCGGTCTTGGAACGGGCCGTGCTCCCTTCGTCCCAGGGACCACGCCTCGCGCTCTCGCCCGAGTCCTGCCGCGACATCGCCGCGGCCTGCGTCCGCGCGGCTGGCGGTGCGCCCCGGCCGATCTTCCTCGTCAAGCCGCATCTGCGGCCGGCCCTGGGAGCGCTCGTGGCGCCCCATCTCCCTTCCGCGGCGGTCGTCGCCCATGGAGAGATCGAGATGCACGTCCCTGTCCGCATCTCGTCCCGGGTCGAGGTCTAGCCGCGATCGCGCCGGACTTGCGCGCCACGCCGACATTGCGCGCCGGCGCCGCGTGATCACCCCCCTCGGCCTGCGACGCGGGGATCGCAACTCCGCGAAGGTTATTGAGTCCGTCCGTCGCCGGATGGATGGCACCTTTCTTGCTGACTTCGGAAAGAGGGATCTCCGTGCGAAAAGGGGTGGAGCATGAAACCCTCGGCAACGAACATGGACAGCGGACGTCCTGCAATCCGCGTGGTGGCGGACGCGGTCTGCGACTTGGAGGACGGCGACAAGAGGAACCTCTACGCGGCGCGGTTCTCGCTCGTGGACATCTTCATCCTGGCAATGCGCATCCCGCCGATCGGCACGGTGCTGAAGGTGACGCTTCACCCGTTCGGGCTGGACCCGCTTCCGCCGGTCGAGGCTCTCGTCGTGTCCACGGTATTCGACCCGAGCGACGCTCGGATGAGCGGCTTCGGCGCGCTGATCATGTCCATGGACGACGAAACGCTCGAGGCCTTTGAGTCCGCGCTCGCTTTCCTCGGACAGGACTCGCCCGCGAAGGATAGGGTTACGGGGCCGAGGTTCGAACGCCGGCGCAGCCCGAGAGTCTCGGCGGACTTCAAGGCGCATGTCGTGTTTCTCGGCGGGAAGCTCATGGCCCGCGTGACGGATCTCAGCATGACCGGCGCGATGGTCAGCCTCGACAGCCGCGACATCCCATCGAACCTGCCGGCCGGCACGCTCGTGCAGGTCTGCCTGTTCAACGAGTGGACCTCCGAGATCGTGTCCGTCACCGGCAAGGTCGTGCGCCGGATGGAGACGAGCCCCCCCGCGGGCCTCGGCGTGCGGTTCGTCGGCGTGGACGACGTCGCCACGGCCATGATCGAGGACATGATCCTCCGCGTGCTCGGCAACGCGGGGGAAATCATGATAAAAGGGACATGATGTGCATACGCAATCAGGGGCAGGATGGCGGCGCCAAGGTGCGGGTCGTGGCCAGGGCGTGCTGCCGATTCCCCGACGGGACGACACGGACGCTGTATGCGACCCGCTTCTCCACGGGCGAGATGTTCATACTGACCGTGCAGCCGATCCAGATCGGCGCGGATCTGATCGTGACGCTGTGGCCCAGGGGCCTGCCCCCCCTGCCTCCGCTGGAGGTTCGCGTCATCTCAACATGCCTCGACCCCGCAGAGGCGAAGGAGAGCGGGTTCGTGGCGGTCATCAAGTCCATGGACGACGGCGCGCGCGGCGCGATCAAGCGGGCCCTCAATGACCTCAACCTGATAGACGAGGTGCGCGCGGCGCGACCGGGCATCGAACGCAGGGCCAGCCCGCGCGTGGAGACGGACGTGAAGGCCTTCGTGGAGGCGGGCGGCGCCCGGGTCGAGGTCCGGATGGTGAATCTCAGCATGACGGGCGCCTTCCTCACCTTCGACGGGGTGGAGCTGCCGGTCGGCCTGGACGTCGGGGCGCGGGTGCCGCTCGATGTCCTGGACGAGTCCGCGCCGGAATATGTTTCGCTCGTGGCCGAGGTCGTGCGGCGGGCTGTTTTGGGCGCACGGACGGGAATCGGCGTCCGCTTTGTCGATGTCGAGGCTCTCGTCGCCGGGAGGATCGAGGGGATCATGCTCCATGTGCTCGGCGATCTCGATGGAGAGACGGGGGCTGGGTAGTTTCGGCGCCTTCGCTTGAGCCCGCCCTGAAGCGGTCATCCCTGGAAGATCCCGCGGCTTGACCGGCCGCGACGCGCGATCATCATGATCCCGGGGCGAGGCGAGGAGGTGCATGCATGGGCGAAGGCGCGCATATCGTCTGCACGGGCTGCGGCGGCGTGAACCGGGTGCCGGAAGGCAGGGACCCGGCGGCGGGGAAGTGCGGCCGCTGCAAGAAGCCGCTCTTCGACGGCCATCCGGCCGAGGTCTCGACGAGCATGTTCGACGCGATCGTGAGCCGCGGGGACACGCCGGTGCTCGTGGATTTCTGGGCCACGTGGTGCGGGCCGTGCCGGGCCATGGCGCCGGTGTTCGTGAAGGCCGCGGCCGAGCTCGAGCCGCGCGTGAGGCTCGTCAAGGTCGATACGGACGCGGAGCCCGAGCTGGCCCGGCGCTACGTCATCCGCGGCGTGCCGACCGTGGCGCTCTTCTCGGGCGGTCGCGAGGCGGCGCGCAGGTCCGGGGCCATGGATCTGAACAGCCTGCTCGCGTGGGTGGGATCGCATTTGGGCGGCCCGGGAGATTGAAGCGGTCCGTACGGGTGGTTACATTGTCACGGGAAGGGCAGGCGGCGAGTCCTGGGTGTCTTTGAAAGGCGGACCTGCGTGCTCGGGAAATTGCGGTTCCCGGTCTTTTGCCTGGTGGTTCTCTCCATCCTCGGGGGCGGTTGCCTGTACGGGGCAACCTTCACCCTTTCCAAGGAGCTCGACGCGGCCGCGGTAAAGACGACCGTGGACGCGAGGCCGCGCAAGACCGCGTCCGGTGTGGCCTTCTACCGCACGCCCCCGCGGCAGCTCTACGTGGTGCTCGGCACCCTCGAGAAGACCGAGATGGACTGGGCCGACGGCAACGTGGTGGACGCGCTCGTGGCGAGCCTCAAGCAGGAGGCCGCGAGGCTGGGCGGCGACGGGCTCGTGAACGTGAAGTTCGGGGGCGGCGTGGCGGACGAACCGCAAGCCCCGGAGCCGGCGTCGCGCATCGCGATCCAGCCCGCGCCATTCACCGGGCTGACCGCCACGGCGGACGTGATCATGTTCGTGTCCGCGGACGAGCTCGCAAGGCTCAGGAAGAAGGGGGCCCCGGTATCCGCTCCCGCCACTTTGGAGCCCGGCGCCGACGTTCCGTGACGCATCAGCCCCTCGCTTCCAGGATCCTCGCCTGCGCGGCGGCGCGGCCGTTGGCCCAGCCGTCGTGGCCGTCCGCGAGCTCGACGAGCGCGGGGTAGAGGAGGCCCGCGTCGCGGGCAAAGGCGCTCACCATGGCGTCGACCCTGGGATGGGCCCGCGCGAGGCGGTACTCGCTCTCGCCGTCCCGTTCCATGCGCACCCACGGCCGCTTCTGGCCCACGGCCATCACCACGCGGATCGAGGGCGGGTGATCCTCGCCGGGCAGGGCGAAGCCGCCGGAGCGCACCTCCCCCCGCAGCGCATCGAGGAAGCGCCGCTCCGGAGGCGTGAGCTCGTCATCCTCGACCGGCTCGCCCGCCCTGTTGCCGAACAGCCGGCCCGCTCGCTCAGTGAGGGACGTTACGCGCTCGCGCACCATGGCAACGAGCCCAGGCGACCGGGCCTTGCGGGGCGGCGCGGCGATGTCGAGGCGCGCCACAACGTCGAGAAAGCGGCGCTCCCTTGGGCCGAGCACGAGCGCGTCGCGGCCATCGAGATCGAAGCTCTCGGCGCGCGCCTCGGGGTCGATGGCCAGCACCCGGCCGTGGCGCGCCGTGGACCGCACCTCGGCGAGATCGAGCGGCGGCCCTTGCACGCGCGGGAACGCCTTGACCCCGGCGAGCAGATCGAGGTCGCCGGTGCGCGCCGCGCGCTCGAAGAGCAGATCGAGCGCCCGCGAGCGCGACTGTCCGGTCAGCTCCCCGAGGCGTGGGCCGAGCTGCGCATAGAGCCGCGCGGCCGCGCGGCCGAGGGTCTCCATGGTGGCGGCCAGGTTCTCGCCCTTCTCCTCGACCACGGCGTGGAACACGAGACCGCCCTCGGCGGCGCGCACCTTCTCCTTCACCGCGATGCCGTGAAAGAGCGTGGTCACGCGCACGAGGTCGCCCGCGGCGGGCAGCCCGACCACGCCGCGCAGGCGCGCGTTTTGCAATTCGACCTCGAGCAGGCAGCCCTCGATCCGGAAGCCGCGGCTCACGCGTTCGCCGTTCAGCCGCACCGGCACGAGCGAGTGCCGGCAGCGCTCGGCCACGAGGCGCCTCTCCGCGGCCGGATCGCGCCTGCGGCTGCGCACGGTGATCGCGAAGCCGCGGGTCAGGTCCGATGGGACGCGCCGCGGCCGCGCGCCGCTTGCCACCTCGAAGCCGAGCGGCTCGCCGTCAACGGCCCACTCGAGGCGCGCGCGAAACGGCGCCGCGGCGAACGCGGCCAGCACGCCGAGGCCGTGCTCCGTTTCAAGGCGCTCGAGGGCCCGGTGGCGTTCCTCGCCGTCGCGTTCCGGATCGTAGAGGACCCGGAGCAGCGAGGCGAGCCCGGGCAAAGGCGGCCCGCCGTCGTGGGACACGCGAAGGAACGTGAAGCGCGACTCCACATCGATGCGCGTGGGCGAGAAGGCCGCGGCCAGCCGCACGAGCTCCACCGCGTTCTCGCCCGCGGCCTTGAACCTGCGGCCGGGCAGCTTGCCGAGCTCGGCGTCCACGTCCACGGCGAAGAAGTCGCCCTTCCAGTTTTCCAGGTCCCTGGGCCGCGCCCGGCTCATCGCGAGCCTCCCACGGCCGCGGCGGCCGCGCCCTTGCGCACGCGCCGCGCTTGCGGTTTCAGGATGGAGCTCGCGGCGAGGAGCGTGTCGACGAGCAGGAACGCGGCCAGCGCCTTTCGCTCGCGCGCGAGAACGGCGAGGGCGCGCACCTCGGCCGCGACCGTCGACAGGGCCACGAAGCGCGAGGGCCAGCGCGAGCCGCGGTCGAGCTTGAGGCCAGCCAGATCCACGTCGCAAAACGCCGCGTCGGCAAGGCCGAGGCACGGCACCACGGGATCGCGGCGCACGCCGGCTTCGGCGAGCATGCGGTTGGCCTCGTCCGCGAGCCGCCCAACGTCCTCGAAATCGTCCGGCAGGTCCGGGGGCCGCACGGGCCTCAGGGCCGACACCGCGTCCAGATCGCGCGCGCCGGGCAGCCGCCGCACGAGCGCGCCGAACGCCGGATCCGACGCGTCGAGCACCCGGGCCCCGCGCGTGACGGCCGACTGCAGCAGGCGCGACTTCTGGCGGGCCAGCCACAGGGTCCCGCGCCGGCCCCGCCCGAGGGCCTCGTCGAGCGACATGGGCCGAAGGTTGCCGAGCACCGGCAGAAGGGGACGGGAGGTGAGCCCCGAGCCCGCGTGCCAGGTCTCGGGGCTCGTGAACGCGCTCGCCAGCATCTCGGCCGCGACCGCGCGACGGCTTTCCACGTCGGCCCCGGCCGCGAGACGGCCTCGGGTCCGACCCGCCGCGAGCGCGACGAGCAACGCAAGGGCCGCGACCAGGACCACGGCGCCCGCCCCGACCGCGATTGTACGAACGCGACTCGCAAGAGGCGGCGGATCGGACGAGGCCGCGCGCGCGGGAGCCGATCCGTCGTCGATCCGCGCGGGAACCGTTTCGGGCCCGGTGGAAGGCGCGCCTGCCTGCCCTGTCGCGTCGGCCGCGCGCCACCACGTGCCGTCGTGATACTCGACCCAGGCGTGGGCTCCCGCAACGGCCCGTCCCGCTCTGCCGCGCACTCCCGCGGCGAGCCGCGACGGGACCCCGGCCATGCGCAAAAGCGCGACAGCCATTGCGTTCTTGACGTCGCAGTCCCCGCGGCCCGCGGCTGCGGCGACGTCGAGCCAACCCGCGCCCGATCCGGACGCCATGGCCCGCCGGAACACCTCGGCCGCGGCCGGTGAGCGGTCGTAGGCCAGGCGGCGCTCGGCGAACCGGACGATGAGATCCACGCGATCGCGCACGGATGCCAGGGCCCGGGCCTGCCGCACGATCTCGAGCATGTCCGGCGTCGCGCCCATGCCCTGCGGCACCGCGAGCAGCGCGGCCGCGCGTTCCGGCGCGAGGGACTGCGCCGCGGGACCGGCCCGGTACGAGAGCCTTCCTTGCGCGCGCGCCGCGAGGAACACGGCCGGCTCGCCGAGCGGGGTCGACACGAGCGGCGGCGGCGTGCCCGTGTCGAGGGCCAGGCTGCTCGGCTCCACCACGAACCCGGTCGGCACGGGCAGGATGGTCACGCCCGGACCCGCCGCGATCGCGACCTCCACGTCGACGCACGAGCGCTCGCAGACATAGGCCGCCGCGGGCGCGAGCGAGCCGGGCAGGTCGCTCACGATGCCGCGACGAGGGTCGAGCCGCTCGGCCGCGAAGGAACGAAAGGGCAGATTCCATGGGGGCGCGTAGGCGAGGGCCAGAGGGCGCGCGTCCGGACCGGGGCTCACCGCGGGGCCGGGGTACTTTGGCGGCTCCCCGAGGGACGCATCTTCCCCGGGAGCGCGGGACGCGCCCTGAGCCGTCTGCGCAGGCCCGTCCGGCGCGGCGAACACCATGTAGGCCGCGACCGTTGCGGCGCACGCGAGCAGCGCAAGACCGACGGCCGCAGCCACGGTCCTGCCGAGCGCGCCTTCGGCACGCAGGTCGTCGAGCGCGCCGCGCACGAACCCGGACACGCGTTCGCGCAAGGGCCGCGGCGACAGGCGATTGAGGTAGCGCACGAGAAGCTCGCGCATGCGGCGGCGTGCCACGCGGCGCACGCGCGAGAGCGAACGATCATCGATCACGGCGCGCCGGTCGAGGGTCACGGTCAGATCGTTGCCGTTGAGGAGGAACACGGGCGCGAGGCCCTCGTGGTGCGTGGGATCCGGGACGCGCCGCGCGCCACAGCGCAGCTCGTCGAGCACGGTTCCGGTCCACGCGGGCAGCCCGCGCGCCAGGAGATCGATCCGCGGGCGACGCCCGAGCCCGGCCACGCCCTCCACCGGCCCGTCGGCGAACGTGAGCGAGCACGGACCCTCGAGCACGAGGGGCTCGGAGATCTCCTTCCCGTCGAGCGACACGGGCAGCGGCGCGCCGCGGCGGTCGTTCCGTCGCAGGTGCCGGCAGTAGCGCTTGAGGGCCCGCTCCACTTCGAGGCGCGTGCGGTCCGCGGTCTCGCGCTCGAGCGGACGGCGCAGGGTGACGCGCGTGCCCGGGCGGGTGAGGCGGCAGTCGGCCGGGCGCGGATCCTCGAGCTCGCCGTCGATCGCCACGGCCCACGCCTCGCGCGCGGTGCGCGACTCGACCGTGATGCGGGCGGGCTCGAAGAGGAGCACGGACCAGAACCCCACGCCGTAGCGGCCCGCGCTCGCGCGCTCGCGCTCCTTGCTCGATGAATACAAGGTGAAGAGGTAGCGGCGGGCGTGCGCGAAGCCCATGCCGACCGTTGTCCGCGAACGATATGGCGAGCTCGCCGTTCTCGTGGGCGCAGGTCACGCGCACGCTGGTGGCGCCCGCGTCCCTGGCGTTCTGGGCC
>JAQTNF010000124.1 GCA_028713995.1 Deltaproteobacteria bacterium
TCCGGTCGGGTTCCGGCGGCATGACGCCACTGTAACCAGAATCGATCCGATCTGAGCCCTGCGCGAGCGCGATCCCGCCGACGCTCATTAGCGCCGTCACCATGGTCAACGCAAGAATGATCCTCATGTCTCTCCTCCTTGCTTGTGGCTGCGTTCCCGCGGCCGTGTTTCCCCGCTCCCCCATGGGGCGGCTGTTTCATTGGAAGAGGTGCGGAGCAAAAAGGGAAGATGAAATAATTACGCAATTCTGCGTAGAAATTACGCACTTTCCGGCCCGTGCGTACATTTCCGCTGGGAACGACGCCGCTCATCGAAGATTGATCGCGCTACAGTTGCGAAAGGCCGAGTCGGACGGCCAACTTGACGAGATCCGCGTCGCGTTCGACACCGAGCCTCCGCATCATCCGGCATTTCGTTGAGTAGACCCCGCTCGATGTCATACTGAGCTCGGCCGCGACTTCCTTTATTCCCTTGCCATCGGCGAGCAGCCGCAGCACGTCGCGCTCGCGCGGCGAGAGGTTCCGGCGCTGGCCGTCCCCCTCTGGGGTGAGCGGGCCGGGCGCCGGCGGAGTGGAGCGCTTTCCCGCGACCATCACAGCGGACGCCTCGTCGCCGAGCCAGCATCCTCCCTCTGCCACGTGGTGGATCGCCGCCTCGATCTCGTGCAAGCTGCACGTCTTGCACAAGTACCCGTCCGCGCCGGCCTCGAGCATAGCGTCCACGAGCTCCTTATCGGAGAAGCCGGACATGGCGATCACCTTGACCCACGGCAGCCGCTTGCGGATCTCTCGCGTCGCCTCAATGCCGTTCATTCGAGGCATCGCCACGTCCATGAGCACCAGATCGGGATTCAGACGAACCGCCGCGTCGATCGCCTCCACGCCATCCGCGGCCTGGCCGATGACATTGATCCCCTTGGCTCTCGCGAGAGTCCGGTTCAGGGACCTTCGAACCTCCTCTTCTCTATCGTCGACGAGGAGCACGCGGACGGGCGCGTCGTCGGCATTGAGAGATGTTCTTCCCCGCTTCCCCTGGCTCATTGAGCACATTTGCCCTCCCCGTTTTGCGCTTCGATGATCGGCATTGACGACCTAACTATCACCTCGCGATTCACATGGTGTCAACAGCATGGGCCAAGGATTCACACTGTTGCGCACCGGCACGCTGTCGGGCCTGCCCCAAGGCACGGGCTGAGCCCGGATCTCTCGGGAATCCTTGTCCCAACCCGGGCGCGTCCTTTTGGCACGCTCCTCGCAGACGCGTCCTGCCGAAACACCCCCGAGGCTTGACACGGGGGAGCCTGCCCGGAATAGTGCGCTCACATCCGCGGCGGCTTTCCCACGCCCCGGGCCAGACAAGGAGTTTTCCATGAGCAAGCAGAGCCTCGACATCAAGCCCGCAAAGGGCAAGCTGGGCGTCATGCTGGTCGGCCTCGGCGCCGTGAGCACGACCTTCATCGCAGGCGTGGAGCTCATCCGCAAGGGGCTCGCGAAGCCGCTCGGCTCCCAGGCCTGGATGGGAACGGCGCGGCTCGGCAAGCGCACCGAGAACCGGACCGTCAAGATCTCCGAGCTGGTGCCGCTGGCGAGGCCCGAGGATCTGGTGTTCGCGGCCTGGGACATCTTCCCCGACAACGCGTACGAGGCCGCGGCCAAGGCCGGCGTGCTCGTCAAGGAGGATCTCGACAAGGTGAAGGATGAGCTCCTCGCGATCCGGCCCATCAAGGGCGCGTTCGATCCGGAGTACGTCAAGCGGCTTTCGGGCACGCACGTCAAGACCGGAACGAGGCGCCAGTTGGCCGAGGCCCTGCGCGCCGACATCCGCGAGTTCGCGAAGACCGTGGATCGGGTGGTGGTGGTGTGGGCCGCGTCGACCGAGATCTACACCACGCCCGGCGCGCCGCACGCGTCGATGGCGGCCTTCGAGAAGGCCCTCGACGCGAACGAGCGGAGCATCGCGCCGTCGCAGCTCTACGCCTACGCCGCGCTCAGCGAGGGCGTGCCCTTCGCCAACGGCGCGCCCAACCTGTGCGTGGACACCGACGCCATGGTGGAGCTCGCCAAGAGGAACGGCGTGCCCATCTGCGGCAAGGACTTCAAGACCGGCCAGACCCTCATGAAGACCATCGTGGCGCCGGGCCTCAAGGCTCGGCTCCTCGGCGTGGCGGGCTGGTTCTCCACGAACATCCTCGGCAACCGCGACGGCGAGGTGCTCGATGATCCGGAGTCGTTCAAGAGCAAGGAGGTCTCCAAGGCGGGCGTGCTCGACACGATTTTGCAGCCGAGCGTGTACCCCGACCTCTACAGCAACCTGTACCACAAGATTCGGATCAACTATTACCCGCCCCGCGGCGACGCCAAGGAGGGCTGGGACAACATCGACATCTTCGGGTGGCTCGGCTACCCTATGCAGATCAAGATCGATTTTTTGTGCCGCGACTCGATCCTGGCCGCGCCCATCGTGCTCGACCTGGCGCTGTTCAGCGACCTCGCCAAGCGCGCCGGCTACAAGGGCATCCAGGAGTGGCTGTCGTTCTTCTTCAAGAGCCCGCAGGCGGCCAGGGGGCTGTACCCGGAGCACGATCTCTTCATCCAGCACATCAAGTTCAAGAACACGCTGCGGCACATGGCCGGCGAAGAGCTCATCACCCATCTGGGGCTGGACTACTACCACGATTAGCGAGCAGGGGCCGGAAGGTCATGTGGCCGGAAGGGTCACCACGAAGCGGGCGCCCGGCGCGTGGTCACGGTCGAGCGCGATCTCGCCGCCGGCCCGGTCGCACAGGCTCTGACAGATGGCGAGGCCGAGACCGGAGCCCTTGGCCGCGCCCTTGGTGGAGAAGAACGGATCGAAGACGGCGTCCGCGTGCTCAGCGGGCACTCCAGGCCCCGTGTCGGCCACGCTCAGACGCACCGCGGGGCGTGCCACCACCGCCAGGGCAGGACGCCACGCGTCCACGAGCTCGGCGCGAAGCTCGATCCGTCCCTTGCCCGCCATGGCCGCGGCGGCGTTGAGGAACAGGTTGACGAGCACCTGAGTGAGGTCGTCGGACGGGATCGCCGCGAAGAATGGGCCGCCGCGCACGTCCGTGACGATGTCGACCCCGTCGAACTGGCGTTGCGGCGAAAGAAGCGAGCGCACGTGCGACACAACGTCCTCGACGACGCATACGGCCTTGGTCCCGGGCTCGATGCGCGAGGGCCGCGCGTACGCCAGGAGGTCGGAGATGATGCGGTCGATGCGGCCGATCTCCTTGCGCATGAGGGTGAGGTAGCTTGCTCGCTGCTCGGGGGGAAGGTCCCCGTCCATGAGGTCGAGCAGCCCGACCAGACCCGCGATGGGGTTGCCGATCTCGTGGGCCACGCCCGCGGCCAGCGTTCCCACCGAGGCCAGCTTGGCCGCGCGCACGAGGCCGTCCTGCGCGGTCTTGAGATCGAGTGACGACTTCTCGATCTCGGCAAGGCGGCTCGCCAGCTCGTCGCGCTGCTCGCGCAGGGTCCGCGTCATGTGGTTCAAGGCGACGCCGAGGCGCACGAGCTCGCCGGAGCCGCCGACGGGCGCCTGCGTGTCGAGCCTCCCCTCGGCCACGCGCTCGACCGCCTCTGTCATCCGGTTGAGCGGACGCACGACCAGGATCGTGAGCGCGATGTAGCCGATGAGGAGGGCCAGCGCCGCGCCGGTGATCATGTAGATGAAAATGGACCCCTTGAGGCGCGTGAGCTCTTGCTCGGTCCGCCCGCGGGCCAGGCCGTGGTGCGCGGCGTCGCCGCCCGCGTCGGAGATGGCGGCTTGGCGCGACATGGCCACGCGCACGAGGCCCGAGACCGACACCTCGGTGAGCAGGATGAAGATCGCGAGCACCGCGGCGAGCGACACGATGATGCGCGAGCGGAGCCCGAGCGCCGGCAGCTGCGACATGCGTGCCTTGTACCCGCCCGTGCGACGGAGTGTCAAACCTCGCGCGGAACAGGGCCGCGTAAGACCGGCCTAGAAGTTGAGGCTTTCCACGTCGGCGTGCGGCACATCGGCCAGCGTGTCGGCGATGGCCTGCGGCCACGCGAAGCGCAGGATCGCGTTGCGGTCCTCGGGCCGACCCTCTCCGTTCTCGTTGCTGCCGTTCTGGACGTCGTACAGCGAGTAGAAACGCGCGCCGTCGAGGACGTGTGGGCCTTGCGGAATGCGGTAGTTGACCATGGTGCAGTAGATGTCGCCGGTGCCGTCCCGGTTGTCGACGATCTCCACGAAGCGCATCTGCGACGGCCACACGAGCATCGCCGAGGTTTCGACCTCCCAGTAGCCGTTCTCGGGCGGGTCCCCGTTCTTCGCCGGGTGCGGCGTGATCCGGTTCATGTGCGTGTGACCGGCCAGGTGCAGGATCACATTGGGATGCGCGTTCATGGCGGCCGTGAACGCCGCGCCCTTGCCCTTCACCCAGCTCACCGGATGATGACTCGCCACGATGATCACCTCACCCGCTGCCTCGGCCGAGTCCAGCTCTGTTACGAACCACGCGAACTGCGCGTCGTCGATCTCCCCGTCCTGGAACTCGGCGGCGACCGTGTCGAGCACGATGAGCCTGGAGGGGACGCCGGGCAGGACGCCCTCGATCGCGTAGTACGCGTTCCCCGTGTTGAGGTTGTCCTCCGTGAAGCCGTGGCCGTCCGGTCCGGTCCTGGTCCCGAAGTGCGCCGCGAGCCAATCGTCGCGTGAGTAAAAGGCGCGCGCGGGATCGGGAGCCGTGATCATCGACTTGAAGTACGACTTGGGCGGCATGTCGCAGCGCGCGGGCGTTACGGACTCGGCCGGGTACCATGGGTGGTCGAGGCACGTGGGCCGCACCGCTGCCGAGAGCGCCGAGACGATCGTGCCGGTCGGATCGGCCACGAGCCAGTCGAGCGTCGCGAAGTTGCCCAGGATGAGGTCGTCGTGGTTGCCGAGCGTGTCGTACCACGGCACGAGCGGGCTCACCCCCTCGGCCTCGAACGGATCGTGCTGGTCGTTGCCCGGGCCCGGGATGGGATCGTCGTCCTTGGCCGAGTCGGGATTGACCTCGCCCCCCTCCAGGACGCCGAGGAACAGGGACAGCTCGTTGCCCTGCTTGTTGTCCACCATGTCGCCGGTCACCATGAGGAAGTCGAACGGGCGCTTCGCCGCGAACGCGTTGCCCGTGCGGACGGCCGCGTCGAGCATGAGCGCGCCCCACGACTCCTGCGTGCGGTACGCGGACTCATACATGCTGTCGCCGTTGATGAGCCGCGCGGGCGACTCTTCGTCGCAGATCTGGGCGTCGGTGATGTGCCAGATGTAACCGATGGAGGACGGCGGGCCGAGCGGCTCCGAGGTCCCGTCTCCGACACCCAGGTCGTCGCGCGGCAGGTAGGGCTCGCCGGGGCCCGTCTTCGTGAGACCCCACTTGTCCCGGTTCTCGCCCTTCTGATCAGCGGCCGGGAGGAGCCCCACGATCGTCTCGGCCACGGTCGTGGGCGGCAGCTTGGTCCCCGCGTCCTCTCCAGCGTCCGCACTCGCATCCTCCCCCGCATCCTCCCCCCCATCCTCACCGGTGCCCGTGCCGGTCCCGGTGTCCGAGTCGCCGCCGGCGTCGCCGTCCGCGTCGGTCCCGGAATCCGCGCCCGCATCCAAATCCGCATCCTTGTCGCCGCGTCCGCTTCCGCCGCCGCCGCACCCCGCGACTGCGAGCAGACAACATACGGACAACTGGGGGAATCTCTTGTCGGGCCTCATGCGGGCTAGAGCCTGAAGTTGATTTGCAGGACCTTGCCGGAGACGACCGTGACCGATTTGCCCGCGGTCTTGCCACCCGTGGACGTAAACTTGAAAACGTAGGTGCCGGGCTTGAGGTCGTAGACATGATAGATGCCGCCCGAGGTCTTGGTCTGGCCGATGACAGTGCTGCCCTGCATGACCTTGATCGTCCCGTTCAGGATCAGCCCCTTCGCGTCCCTGATCTCGCCGGACACGCACCGGATCTTGCCCGTGGCCAGGTTCCTGACGGTCGTCCCGGAGATCGTGCCGGTCGCCACGTCCCCTTTCATCGCCAGCGCCGGCCCCGCCACGAACGCCCCGAACGCCAGCGCCGCCAACACCCAAATCGTCCTGCTCATTTGCGCACCTCACCCCTTTGTTCGTCCCGCTTTTTTCGACTCAAAAACGCCTCGCCTATTCAAACCGAGGGAGGCGGCGCCTGCCCGCCGGCGGGCTTCTCCTCCTCCATCTTCAATTCGCCCTCGCCCCGCTTGGCGCCCCCCTCTTTCTTCTCGTTCGACTTGTCCCAGATGTCGTTCCACCAGCCCTTGGCCGTGTCGATGACCGCCTTCTGCACGCCGGCGATGAACACGTAGATGACGCGCTCCTCGGTCCGTGCGGGCTGCCACTGCTCCTGCGGCGCGGCGTCGAAATGGTAGACGCTCGCCTCTCCCGAGCCGAGGCTGCCCATGGCGCCGATCGTGATGTCGTATCCCTCGCTCTGGTACCCGACCGACAGGGACGCCCCGTACCTGTTCATCCTGGTGAGCTGCGCCTGTGGGCTCGGCTTCACGGCCGGGGCCGAGGAGAAGTCCGTAAACAGCCCGACGCGCAAGGTCCAGGCCTGATCGAAGATCGCCTCGGTGCCCAGATTCAGATTCGCAATCGTCTTGCGGTCCACTTCGCGCACGATGCCCATGTCGGCCCACTCCGGGCTCACCGTGTCGTCGCCCTCGTCCAGGGCCTTTTCGTACCTGTCCTTCACGGGGTCGCCGCGGATCCTGTGGAAGCTCACGGGCAGGTACACGGTCGTGTCGAGGTCGATCGTGAACCGGCTGTTCCACAGGAACGCGTAGCCGGCGCGGATGGAGGCCGGCTCGTATTCGGCCACCTTCACCTTGTAGGTGTCGGAAAAGTACTGGAGGTAGTCGTCGTCCGTGTTCTCGATCCTGGCCAGGCCGTAGGTCTGATCGAGCGAGCCCTCGGTGGACACGAGGTAGAGATCGCCCAGGATGATGCTCGGCGAGCGGACCGTCAGCCCGAACCTCCAGTTCTCGTGGGGGTTCCACAAGGCGCCCACCTGGAACAGCAGCGAAACGACGTTGGAATCGAACGAGGAGTCCTTGAACTCCATGTAGCCACAACGGGCGAGCCTGCAGACGTCCTGTCCACCCTCGTCCAGAAAGCGGTTCGTGCCGAGGTGACGGCTCCACGAGGAGTTGACGAGGAACGCGGACGCGCCGAGGCCGAGCTGCTCGTTGACGAGGAAGGCGTAGGAGGCGCCGGTCCACACCACGGCGCTCGACTCGGACAGCGAGTAGTTCTCCTTGTCGCGCAGATTCTGGTCGGCCTTCCACTTGCCCCGCAGCGTGAACGAGTCCTGGTACGGAGTGAGCACCGAGATGCCGATGGCGTGGCGCTTGGGACCGCCCTTGTAAAGGCGCGGGCCGAAACGCACCATGAGCGCGAGCGTGGACGGCATGGTGAGGGCGTTCTCCTGTTCGAGGCTCACGGCGTCCACGCCGCTTTGCAGGCTCGGCACGAAGCCGCCCTCGATGATGCGGTAGTCCATGCTGTAGATGCTCTTGCTGGCCGACACCATGGACGAGCCCGCGAACACCATGCCGGCCGGGTTGTACAGGCACGACATGGGGTCGTTGACCGCAGCGGTCTGCGCGCCGCCCATGCCGAGCGCCCGCTCGCCGATGACGTACTTCTGGTAGTTGGTGACGTCCGCCGCCGCCGTGAGCCCGAACGCGCCGATCGCCGCTGCAAGCGCAATTCCCATGAGCCTTCGCATCGGCTCATCCTAGCATAAAATCCTCCCATACGGCTCGACCTCGCCGCTCAGCTCGTGCTCGATCTGCTCAATGCTCGGCAGGCTGGTCTTGAGGTCCTCGGGGAGCGCGGCGACGAGCTGGTACTCGGCCACGCCGATGGGCTTGTTGAGGTCTCGCAGGGCGTATTCGGCGATCACGCGGTTGCGGGTCTTGCAGAGCAGGAGGCCGATGGTCGGGTTGTCCAAATCGCCCTTCATCTGCGCGTCGACGGCGCTCAGGTAGAAGCTCAGCTTGCCCGTGTGCTCGGGTTTGAAATCCCCGGCCTTGAGCTCCACGACGACGTAGCAGCGCAGCTTCAGGTGATTGGCGCCCATTGGCGCCCCATCCCCGCTTGACCCGCCCCCGATGCCGGGCTACGAAACTGCGAGAGGGTTTCTCCAAGGAGGCAAGTCACATGAAGAAATACGAGTGCACCGCGTGCGGCTTCATCTACGATCCGGCCAAGGGCCACCCGGGCACGGGCGTGCAGCCCGGCACGGCGTTCGAGGACATCCCCGAGGACTGGGTCTGCCCGCTGTGCGGCGTGGGCAAGGACATGTTCGAGCCCGTCAACTGATCCCCCGCCCGATCCTCACAGCCCGAAGATCGCGGAGAACTTGTTTTCGAGGTAGCGCACGAACGGCCCCGGTCCGGGAGGCGCGCCCGTGACCTCGGCGACGAGATCCCTCGGCAGAAGCATGCCGCCCTTGCCGTGCACGTTGCGGCGCAGCCAGCCGAGCAGCGGCGCGAACTCCCCTTTCGCGAACATGGCGTCGAGATCGCCGAGCTCCCGCGAGGCCGCATCGAAGAGCGCCGCCGCGTAGAGGTTGCCGAGCGTGTAGGTGGGGAAGTAGCCGATGAGCCCTGCGGACCAGTGCACGTCCTGCATGACGCCGCTCGCGTGGTCGGGCGGGACGACGCCGAGGTAGGCCTCCATCTTGCGGTTCCACGCCTCGGGCAGGTCGCGCACCTCGATCCGCCTGCGCATGAGCTCGAGCTCCAGCTCCAGCCTCACGAGGATGTGCAGGTTGTAGGTGACCTCGTCGGCCTCCACGCGGATGAGGCTCGGCGCGACCGAGTTGACGGCCGCGACGAACGCGTCCGCAGAGGCGCCGTCGAGCGAGGGGAAGCGCTTCTTCGCGCGGGGCAAAAAGTGGATCCAGAAGCCGCGCGAGCGGCCGACCATGTTCTCCCACAACCGGGACTGGGACTCGTGCACGCCGAGCGACACGGCGCCGCCCATGGGCGTGCCCCAGTGCTCTTGCGGCAGCCCCTGCTCGTACAGCGCGTGGCCCGTCTCGTGGATGGTGCCGAACACGGACGCGGGCAGGAAGCTCTCGAAGTAGCGCGTGGTGATGCGCGTGTCGCCCGGGCCGATGCCGATGGTGAACGGGTGGGCCGAGGGGTCGAGCCGGCCGGCCTCGAAGTCGTACCCGATGGTCTCGGCGATCTCCCGTCCGAACGCCTCCTGGGCCGCGCGCGGGAAATGTCCGGAGACGAGCGACGTGTCCGGCTTGCGGGCGCTCCCCCGGACGCGGCCGAGCAGCGCCGTGAGCCCGGTCTTGAGGCCGCTGAGCAGGGCTTCCAGGTTCGCGGCGGTCTCGCCGGGCTCGTAGTCGTCGAGCAGGGCGTCGTAGGGCTCGGACGCATAGCCGAACGCCTCGGCCTTTTCGCGCGCGAGCTCGAGGATGCGCGCGAGGACCGGTGCGAACCCGTCCCAGTCGTTTTGCGGCCTCTTCTCCTCCCAGGTGGTCTCGCCCTCGGCAGTGGCCCGCGCCAGCTCCACGGCCAGTCGCTCCGGGATGCGCACGGCCCGGTCGTAGGCCCTCCGCCACTCGCGCACATTCACCGCGGGCGCCGAGCGCGGATCCGCCGTGACGTCCGTCCCCTCGACGCGGGCCAGGGCCTCGCCCACGCGCGGATCGGTCGCGCGTCCGTGCATGAGCCTGGCCAGAACGGCCAGCTGCTCGGCCCGGTGCGCGTGCCCCTTGGCCGGGATGCACGTCCGCTGGTCCCAGGCCAGCAGCTCGCCCATGGAACCGAGAACGCTCGACTCGCGACCGTGGCCGAGGAGCCATTCGTATGCTTTGTCGGGTGTCATGGTCTTCTTCCTATCTGATCTGTTTGTTGAGCACCGACGTGCGCCCGGATCTGACCTCGACCTGGACGGATTGGTTGAACGACAGGGCGTCGTTGACGAGCAGCACCTTGTGGACCCCGACCGGCAGCTTGAGCCTGTCTATCGGGGTGGTGCCGCGATCCACGCCGTCCACTCGGACCCTGGCCCAGGGACGCACGTTGACCTGAAGGAAGCCCTGCGCGGGCTGTGTCCCCTGTCCGATCTCGTCTTCGGCCGAGGCCCTCGGACCGGCGGCCGGGCGATTCGCGGCGGCCGGCTCCGGAAGTCGCAGGACCGGGCTCGCCGAGGCCGGTCGCTGCCGTGCCGGAGTGGCGGCGAACGGCTGTGACGACGCGGCAACCGCGGCGCCGGCCGGCTCGCGGCCGAACAGCGCGTAGAGCGCGGCAAGGAGAGCGATGGAAGCCGCGGCAAACAACCACGGGACGAGCGATCGCCCCCCGCGCGGCGCAGGAGCCGCCGAGGTCCCGCCCGCGTGAGCGGCCGAGGTGCGCGTGGCCTCGGGGCCCGATCCGGACGGGTCGCAGGCCTCGCGGGCGGCCTTCACCAGCCTGCCGGCCTCGGCGTCCCCGCAGTCCGGCACGCCCGAAGAGCCGAGGGCGTCGAGCGCGGCCTTCGCGTCCGGGAAGCGGTCGGACGGCCGGGGCGCGAGCAACCCCCGGACCACCGCATCGAGCTTGGGTGCGACATGCGGAAGGGACGGCGTACCCGCGGCCAGGATGTGCGCCACGATCTCCTGGTCGCTGCCGCCTTCAAAGAGCCGCCTGCCGATCAGCATCTCGTAGAGGACGAGGCCCGCGCCGTACAGGTCGCTCTTGGGGCCCACCTCGTCGCCGCCGGCCTGCTCCGGCGACAGGTACGCGAGCTTGCCCTTGACCACTCCCGTGCGCGTGGCGCCCGACAACCCCGCGGCCTTGGCGATGCCGAAGTCCGCGAGCTTCACGAGCCCCTCCGTAGATATGAGGATGTTGTGCGGCGACACGTCCCTGTGCACCACTGGTCGCGGCACCCCGTCCACGGTCTGGCCGTGCGCGTGCTTCAGGGCCGCGAGCAGACCCGCGATCACGTGCACCGCGAACCCCTGCGGCAGACCCGTCGCGGGCTCCGGCTGCGCCTTCAAGATGTGCCGCAGGTCGAGCCCGTCCACGTACTCCATGGCCAACACGAGCTGGCCGTCGATGCGGTCGAAGTCGAAGACCTGGACCACGTGAGGGCTGTCGAGCGTGGCCGCGATGCGCGCCTCGCTCTCGAACATCTCCACGAACTCGGGATCGTCCGCCATCTCGGGCCGCACGCGCTTGACGCACACGGTCTTCACGAAACCCGACGGCCCCACGATGCTGGCGCGATAGACCTCGGCCATGCCGCCCGTGGCGATGAGGCTCTCGAGACGGTACTTGCCGAGCTGCTGCATCGCGCTCCCTTCAGAAATGCGTGAACCCGCCGCGCAGGGCGATCTCCCGGCCGTCTTGCGTGACGTGCACCTTCGCCTCGCCCGCGCGCATCTCTCCGACAATCGCGACGGGCGTCCCGGTCTCTCGCGCGACCGCCGCGGCCAGCTCCGAGGCGCGCGCGCGCGGCGCGGTGAAGGCGAGCTCGTAGTCCTCGCCTCCCTTGAGGGCGAGCGAGAGGGGATCTCCGCCCGTGGCCGCACCCACGGCCCGCGCGCACGGCGCGATCGGTACGGCGTCCGCGTCGATGAAGGCGGCAAGACCGCTCGCCTCGGCCAGGTGCTCCACGTCGCCGATGAGCCCGTCGCTCACGTCGATGCACGCGGTGGCGAGGCCCGAAAGCCCCAGGAAGCGCCCCTCGCGCAGCCGGGGCACGGGCGCGAAGTGCCGCTCGAGGGCCTCCTCGCGCATCCGCGCGTCGCACGCGAGGCCGGAATCGAGCACGAGCCGCAGCCCGGCCGCGGACCCACCGAGCGAGCCGGTCACGCAGATCGCGTCGCCGTCGCGGGCGCCGCACCTCGTGAGCAGGCTCGCGCGCTCCACCTCTCCGAGCAGGAACACGTCGAGCGCCATGCGCTCCGGAAGGTGCGACGTGTTGCCGCCAACGAGCTCGGCGCCTGCCTCGCGAAGCGCCGCGACCAGGCCCTCGTACACGCCGTCGAGCAGCTCGACCGGCGCGGTCCTGGGCACGGCCAGGGACGCGAGCGCGAACGTGGGCACGCCGCCCATGGCCGCGATGTCGCTGAGGTTGACGGCAGCGGCGCGCCTGCCGATCTGCGCGGGCGAGATGGCGCCGATCACGAAGTGCACGCCTTCGACCTGGATGTCGCACGTCGCGAGCAGGAGCCTGTCCGGAGCGATCTCGAGGGCCGCCGCGTCGTCGCCCACGCCGAGCACCACACCCTTGCCCGGCGGCAGCCCGCGCGTCAGGCGCGCGATGAGCTCGAACTCTCCGATGCGCGAGACGTCCAACGCCGACTCCTTCATCTTGTCCGGTTCGGACCGGGCGGCCATTGTACCGGCGCGTTCCCCCGGTGCCAAGCGGCGGCAGCCTCGGGGATGCTCCTTTCCGCGATCCGCGTCCTATTGCCCCCAGATGACGACCTCGCGCAACGAGGCGGGCCGCGTGGGGGCGAGGAACACGCGCGTCAGGTTGCGGCCGGGCTTGAGCGGCAGGACGCCGCTGCCATCCTTCTCGACCACAACCATGTGCGTGAACAGCACCTTGCCCTCGAGGTTCTGGCCCTCGACCTGGAAGGGCGTGCCGGGCTCGGCGAAGATCTCGAGCTTGAGCGGCGAGCGACGCACATCCACGAGCCTGGCCTTCAAGCGGCTGCCGGGCGGGATGCGCGGGCCGTCCGCGAGCACGGCGCCGTCGCAAGCCGAGGCCAGTGCGCCTTCGAACTCGCCGATGATCGACTCGCAGTCGAGCAGGATGGGCCGCAGGCGCTCCTCGGCCTTATCGGACGGCTCATGGCCAAGGACGCGCTCCGCGTTTTTGCCGAGCAGGCCGCGTACGGTCGCTTCGGGCAGGCCCTTTCCGAGCAGGGCGGCGGTGAGCGCGGGCAGGCGGGAGGCGTCCTCGAGCCCGCGTGGCGGCCGGATGCCGTCGTAGTCCGTGCCGAGCGCGAGCGCGCGCGACGCGCCGAGGGAGGCGATGTGCATGACGTGCGCGACCACGTCGTCGAGCGTCGCCGCCGGGTTCTCGCCCGTCACGAGGAAGTCCGGGTTGAAGACCAGCCCCAGCACGCCCCCGGCGCGCGCAAGCCCCAGGATCTGGAGATCGGTCAGGTTGCGCGGGTGGTCGCGCAGCGCCCGCGCGGCCGTGTGGCTCACCATGACCTGCGCCGATGCCCCGGCGATCGCGTCCCAGAACGCGGCTTGCGACGCGTGCGTCAGATCCACGACCACGCCCGCGTTGTGGCACGCCGTGACGAGCGCCCTGCCCTTGTCGGTGAGCCCTCCCGGGTCGCGCGGCGCGACCGCGGCGTCGGCGAACGCGTTGGACCTGTCGGCCACGAGGCCGAGGACGGCGAGCCCGCGCCGCGACAGGGCGTCCACGCGCTCGGGCGCGCCTTCGAGGCCGTCGGCCCCTTCGAGGAGCAGCATGTAGGGCATGACGCCGGCCGCCCGCGCGGTGCGCGCGTCCTCGAACGTGCTCACGATCCTGGCCTTGCCCCCGGTCTCGGCCACGAGCCCGTCCATGGTCGCGAGCGCCTCGTCGAGGGCCGCGGCGGGCGTCCTGCCCGGCGTCATGGGCAGGGACGCAAGGACGAGATCCACCCCGCCCTTCGCGAGCCGGTCGAGGCTCCCGTCGGCCTCGGGTGACGCGAGCGTCCAGCCGTCGCGGAGCCTGCGGAACACGGGGTCCTGCGTGAGGTCCACGACGAACGTGTCGGCGTGCAGCCGGGCTGCGTCAGTGCTCTTCGCCGCCTCGGCCTTGTTCGCGGCAGCGGGCGTCTTGCCCACGAGGTCGAGCGCCTTCGCGGGCTCCTCTTTGCGGCATCCCAGGATCGCGAGGGAAGCGAGCGCCAGGATCGCGAGGGGGGACCGGATCATGGCGCGATTCTACAGTCGGTCCGGGCCGAGGTCGAGGGGACACAATCCGCATGGACACATAAGAGCATTCTTATGCTATTATGATCTTGAAGGAGGTGGGGCCATGAGAGTGACCATCGACATTCCAGACAATCTTCGCGCCGCGGTCGTGTCCTTGAGCGCACGGAGAGGCTACCGGGGGTATGGACGGCTCGTCATCGAGGCCATCGAGCACTACCTGGCCGAGTTGGAGAGGCGCGATGGCGGGATCGAGCGCCTCATGGCCATGCAGGGCTCGTGGTCCGAGGCCGAGGCCGGAGACGTCCGATCGCGCGTGGCAGAGGTTCGCGCCAACTACAGGAGGATGAAACCGTGATCCTCGTGGACGCCGACATGTGGATCGATTTCTTCTCCGGGGTCGAGCCCGGTTCATCCGTGGTGCAGCACCTGCTGGAGGAGAAGAAAGCCGCGCTCTCCGCCGTGTCCGTGTTCGAGCTCCTGGCCGGCGTCACGGGCCGCAAGCGCATCGCCCAGATCAGGAATCTCGTGTCCGTGGTCCCGGTGGTCCGCTTCTCTACGGACGAGGCCGTCAAGGCCGCATCGCTCTATACTGAGCTCAAGGCCAAGGGCGCGCTCGTCGGCAACCAGGATCTCTTCGTCGCGGCGACAGCCCTTCAGCTCGGCGTCAACGTGGCGACCCGCAATCGGTCTCATTTCGGACGCATCCCCGGCCTCAAGATCATGAGCCCGACCGAGGCCTGATGCTCCCACGACATCTGCAATTGTGAAATAAATCACAAATATATTGACAGTATTCTGCGCAGTAGAGCAGAAGAGAACGGAACGATGCGTCACGCATTCCAAAAATAGTTGTGAAAGATATCACAAACAACTCTTCGCTCCCTGCTCCGACCGACCAATGCGGTCTCTCGCGCAAGACAATCGAACGCTTGTCGATGCTCCGGCGCGCCCTGACGGACCTGCGGCAGACCGAGAACCCGGGCTTCGTCCGCTCGCATCAAATCGCGGCCATGTGCGGCTCCGAAGCCGCCCAGATGCGTCGCGATCTCATGACGATCGGGGCCAAGGGGCACCCGGGCCACGGCTACTCGGTGACAGCGCTGTCCGACCGCCTGGAGTCCCTGTTCGAGGGCATCGGGCAGCACAAGGTGGCCGTGGTGGGGCTGGGGAACCTGGGGCGGGCCCTCATCGAGCACTTCCACAGGCGCTACGAACGGATGAGCGTGGTGGCGCTGTTCGACAACGACCCGGAGAAGACCGGGCGGGTGCTGCACGGGATCCGCAGCTTTCCCATGGACCAGTTCCGGCAGGTGGCGCGCGACATGGGCATCTCCATCGCCGTGCTCGCGGTCCCGGATTCCGCGGCCCAGCAGGTCGCGGATCAGCTGGTCGCCGGAGGCGTGACCGGCATCCTGAATTTCGGTCCCCTCTCCCTGCGCGTGCCCGAGTCGGTGCAGATGGACAACGTCGACATCACGGCGGCGCTCGACAGGCTCGCGTTCTTTTCGCGCAAACAGCCGGCGGCGGAGCCGGCGCCAAACGAGGTGAAATCATGCCGAACCTGACAGTCAACGACCGGGTCATCACCGCCGCGGATGGCGAGACCATCCTGAGCGCGGTCCGGCGCGCGGGGATGGACATCCCGACGCTGTGCGCGGTCAAGGGGCTGCCCCCGACCGGGGCGTGCCGGATCTGCGTCGTGGAGGTCGAGGGCTTCCCCGGCCTCATCCCGGCGTGCTCGTACCCCGTGGCGGAGGGGATGAAGATCCGGACGCACTCGCCGCGTGCGCTCGAGGCGCGCAAGACGATTGTCGAGCTGCTGCTCGCCAACCATCCCGACGACTGCCTGTACTGCGCGAGGAGCTCGGACTGCGAGCTCCGGTCCCTCGCGGAGAGCCTGGGCGTCCACAAGCGGGCCTTCAGGAACACGAACGCGCCTCACAAGCTCGACTACTCGAGCCTCGGCATCGTCCGCGATCAGGCGAAGTGCGTCCTGTGCGGCCGTTGCGTTGCGGTGTGCAACTCGGTGGTGGTGAACGAGGTGCTAGATTTCGGCAACCGCGGCGCCAAGGCGAAGATCATCTGCGACACCGACAGCCCGATGGGGATCTCCTCGTGCGTTCAGTGCGGCGCGTGCGTGCAGGCGTGTCCGGTCGGCGCGCTCACGGAGAAGAAGGCGCTCGGCAAGGGGAGGAGCCCGCAGACGAGAAAGGTACGCACCACCTGCCCATACTGCGGCGTGGGCTGCCAGCTCGACGTGCACGTCAACGGGGAGGACGTGGTCAAGGTGACCGGAGTCGAGGACGGCAGCCCCAACCGGGGCAATCTCTGCGTCAAGGGGAGGTTCGGCTACGATTTCGTATACTCCGAGGAGCGACTGACCACGCCGCTCATCCGCGAGAACGGAGAGCTCCGCAAGGCGTCCTGGGACGAGGCGCTCGACCTCGTGGCGGCCAAGTTCAAGAAGATCATCGCGGAGTCCGGTC
>JAQTNF010000125.1 GCA_028713995.1 Deltaproteobacteria bacterium
TCTCGGCCGACGCCATCCTGGCCAACGCCATCGCCAACGGCGCCGTCACCACAAACGAGATCCTCGACAACACCATCACGACGGCGGACATCTCGAACACCGTCAAGCGCGGGGCGTGCTCCAGCATCTGCAACGACGCCAACAACACCTATATAGAAAGCAACAGCATTTCCATTTCCGAAAACAACGTCGTCAGCGTCGCAACGAACGGCGTCACCACCAACGAGATCGCCAACGGCACCATCACCAACGCCGACATCTCGGCCGACGCCATCCTGGCCAACGCCATCGCCAACGGCGCCGTCACCACAAACGAGATCGCCAACGGCACCATCACCAACGCCGACATCTCGGCCGACGCCATCCTGGCCAACGCCATCGCCAACGGCGCCGTCACCACAAACGAGATCCTCGACGGGACCATCCTCAACAACGACATCGCCGCGGACACCATCCTGGCCAACGCCATCGCCAACGGCGCCGTCACCACAAACGAGATCCTCGACAGCACCATCACGGCCGCCGACATCTCGAACACCGTCAAGGCCGGGGCGTGCTCCAGCATCTGCAACGACGCCAACAACATCTACAAAGAAAGCGACAGCATCTCCATCGCCGCCAACAACGCCATCAGCGTCGCAACGAACGGCGTCACCACAAACGAGATCCTCGACAACACGATCACCACGGCCGACATCGCGAACAACACCATCGTATGGGATGACGTGAACACCTCTGGCGGCATCCAGCACACGCTGACCGCTTCGTGCGGCGACGGCTACGCCATTGCCAGTATCGCGGCCAACGGCTCCATCACCCGCTGCGAGTACGACGACAACGCGGACGGCTGCACCGACTGCCTGGACGAACAGGAGATCAAGGATATCTACCTGCTCAACACCGGCGATACCGGGGCCGGCCAGTACACGTTCAACACGGGATCGGTCTCACCGGGGGTGAACATCACCAGCACCTCCTTCGCAAACAACATGGGGAGCACCTTGAGGGTCGCCTCGGATACGTACTGGACCGCGAACGGCACCAACTCCGCGAGAGCCATCTATTCCCAGATGGGCGATTACGCGGCGACCGGCGTCACCGCGAGCGGCGATGTGGCGGCCATCTACGCATACATGGAAGGAAACAACAACGAGCGGACCGGCAACATTTCCGGCGTGGTGGGCTCGGTCTTCAGCGATTCGGATCCGCCCGGAGCGCTCAACGGCGTGTGGGGCTCGGCCAGCAACGGCGACTGCAACGATTACGCAAGCTCGGCAACCCGCGGCGGGTACTTCCAGGCCTCGGCGACCTGCGCCGCTCCGGCCTACGGCGTGGTCGCGCTCGCCGACCAGATCGGATACCAGAACTCCTACGGCCTTTACGCAAAAGCGACCGCGCCCTCGGGCTATGTCGCCTACGGCGTCTATGCCGAGGCCAACGCCGACACCGCATGGGGCCTCTACACGCCAAACAACGCCTATGTGGGAGGAAACCTGACGGTCGCGGGCTCGATCGTGTTCAGCAATCCGCGGACCTGGTACGTCCACCTCGGGCCGCCGAACGTCAAGATCGCGGCGCATGCCTATGGTTATAACGTGACGACGAGTGGCAACTCGAGCACCACCGGGTTCCCGGCGAGCATCGCGGGCGGTTCTTTCCTCATGCCGGCGCCGGTCATTCCCACGGGCGCGAGCATCACCGGAGCCTTCTGCAGAGTGAACGACTCGTCCACGAGCGACTCGATAGCCATTCAGATGTACAACGATTCCTCGGTGATTGGCACGTCAGCGACCTCCAACAACGGAGGATTGCAGAACCTCAACATCACGGGCCTGAATTCGGTAGTGACATCGGACGGCAGGGGGACTCCGATTGCCGTCAACTTCACGACCGGAGCTTCCCCGACCCTCGCGATCTACTGGTGTTGGGTGAGCTACACTGTCTCAACCCTCTAGAATTGAATTGAGCGCCGCTCTCCCTCTCCGCTCTCACTTCACCTTGCGCGAGCGTTCGAGCGTATCGACCAGCGTGTCCATGGCCGCGTCGCGCTCGCCGTCCGGGATGCCGAGCATCTCCTGGATGGCCAGGCCGATGTGGGGGATGTACTTCTCGATGTAGGACATCTTCTTGCGCGCGTCGGCCTCGCGCCGCCGATGCGAGAGGTACATGCCCAGCCGCCTGCCGCACTCCTGCAAGCCGAGCCGCATCTCCTTGATGATCTCGGGGTAGTGGGCGATGGCCTCCTTGGACTCGGAGGTGAACGGCACCCACACCGACGCGATGTGCACGAGCAGGGCGAGCGGCCCGTTGGGCTGCGCGCCGCGCGACTGCTGCACGCCGTACCCGCGCCACGCGGTGTCGAGCACGGACTGCGTGATGGCGCAGGCCCCTTTTTGGTACTGCAGCGGCACGCGGTTGGCGAAGCGCATGAGCTCGCAGGGTGCGTCGCCGTCGAGCTTGCCGCCGTAAGCCAGCCCCACCTCGATGACGAACGGGTTGCCGCGGTACACGGCCGGCGGCCGCGTGCTCGAGGTGAAGAACTCGGCGTCGTAGAGCCGCTCCATGCCGGCCCGGATGAGGTCCTCTCCGATGGGCACCACGCAGTCCGACGGCGGCGCCTGGATCTTGATCTGGGGGATGGCCTGGTGCAGCCGCTCCACCTCCTCGGCGGTGAGCTTGTTCGACTTGGCCGTGGGCGAGAGCTTCGCGAGCGCGAGCAGCTCGTCGGCGATGCGTGGGCTTACGCGCGCGAAGTCATCGGTGAGCGCACCCTTGAGCGTGCGGCCCTTCTCGCTGCTCAGCATCTTCATGAGCGTGCCGAGCTCCACGCCGTGCGGGTGCGGCTTGATCTCGCGCGGCTCGCGCGGCAGCTCCGCGGCGGCCGCGGGCAGGTCCACCATGTCGTCGCCAGGGAGCCTATACGACAGCCCGGCGTGCGGGTTGGCGATGGCCGTCTGGTCGAGGTACGTGTCGACCGAGTGGGCGCCCTTGCGGTACAGGCCCGAAAGCTCGATGGACACGCGCGTGCCGTGCTCGGACTCCCACTCGATCTCGGCCTCGGCCAGCACCTCGGGCATGTTCTTCTGCGTGTCGATGCGCACCTCGTAGCGTTGCGCCGGCTGGCGCGCGCCCGTGCGCGAGATGATCTCCACGGGGCGGCCCGTGGTCATCTGGCCGTACATGCCCGCGGCCGAGATGCCGATGCCCTGCTGGCCGCGCGACTGCTTGAGCGTATGGAACTTGGAGCCGTAGAGCAGCTTGCCGAAGATCTTGGGCACCTGGGCGCGCACGATGCCCGGACCGTTGTCCTCGACCGTGACCCGGTAGCGGTCCGTGCCGGTCTCGGTCACGTCCACGCGGATGACCGGCATGATGCCGGCCTCCTCGCACGCGTCGAGCGCGTTGTCGACCGCTTCCTTGACCGTGGTGAGCAGCGCCTTGGAAGGGTTGTCGAACCCGAGCAGGTGCCTGTTCTTGCTGAAGAACTCGGCGACCGAGATCTCGCGCTGGCGCGTGGCCATGGACTCGGCGGTCGCGCGCCGCTTGGGCTTTTCGGGCTTGCCCGCGGGCTTGTCGTCTGCGCCTTCGCTCATGGCGCTCTCGTAGCGAACACCTGCACACCTGTCAAGCAATCGGCGTGGGTGTGCGGCCCCCTACACCCCGCTCCCGTCCACGATGACGCCGCCCTCGAGGCGCAGGGTGCGCGGCATGCGCGTGGCGAGCGACGGGTTGTGGGTGACGAGCAGCATGGTCGTGCCGTAGCGCCGGTTCATCTCGAAGAAGAGGTCGTGGATGGCGTCGGCCGTGCGGCCGTCCAGGTTGCCGGTGGGCTCGTCGGCCAGGAGCAGGGCGGGTCGCAGGACGAGCGCCCGCGCCAGGGCTACGCGCTGCTGCTCACCGCCCGAGAGCTCGCCCGGCTTGTGCGTCATGCGATCGCCGAGGCCCACCTCGTCGAGGATGCGCCGCGCCTGGCTCTCGAGCGCGTCGCGCTCCATTCGCTGGATGAGGCCCGGCATCATGGTGTTCTCGAGCGCCGTGAACTCGGGCAGGAGGTGGTGGAACTGGAACACGAAGCCGATGGTCCGGTTGCGGAACTCCGACAGGGGCCGCGGGCGGAAGCGCGTCACGTCCTCTCCGCGAAAATGGATGGTCCCCGACGTCGGCGCGTCGAGGGTGCCGACCACGTGCAGGAACGTGGACTTGCCGGCGCCCGAAGCCCCCACCACGGCGCACATCTCGCCCTGGTCGACGCAGAGGTCGACGCCCCGCAGCACCTCGATGCGCTTGCCCTCATGGACGAACGTCTTCGTGAGCCCGCGGATCTCGATCAGGCGCTTGCCGACTTCATTCATTCTTGAGGCCCTCCACCGGCGTGAGGCGCGCCGCCGCGAACGTGGGGTAGAGCGTGGCGATCTGCGTGATGACGAGCGAGGCGAGACCCACCAGGAAAAACTCGAGGCCGTCCATCTTCACGGGCAGCCGGTCGATGTACCAGACCTCGGGATCGATGGGCAGCCCCACCTTCTGGAGCATGGTGCACAGCCCGAAGCCCACGAGCAGGCCCGAGGCCGTACCCACCACGCCGATGAGCAGCCCCTCGAACTGGAAGATGCCCTGCACCGCCCGTGGCGCGGCGCCGAGCGTCATGAGCACGGAGATCTCGGCCCCCTTCTCGAGCACGAGCATCGTCAATGTGGCGAGGATGCAGAACGAGGCCACGAGGATGGCCATGGACAGGAAGATGAACATCACGATCTTTTCGAGCTTCAGGGCCGAGAAGAGGCTGGCGTTGAGCTCCTTCCACGACTTGACCCGCAGCTTGCCGCCGAGCGACGCGGCAATGCGCGAGGCGACCACGTCGGCCCGGTCGGGATCGTCCACCGCGATCTGGATCTCGGTGACCCTGTCGCCCTTACGCAGGAACTTCTGGGCGTCCGCGAGCGAGACATAGGCGAACAGGCTGTCGAACTCGTACATGCCGGAGAAGAACACGCCGCCCACACGAAACGGGCGGCTCTTGGGGATGGGGCCGGTGGGCCCGAGATCGCCGAACGGCGAGACGATGTTCACCTCCTCGCCGACGAAGAGACGCAGCGAGCGCGACAACTCGCGGCCCACGATGACCACGGGCAGCACGCGCCTGCGCGGGCCGTCCGCGGGCGGCAGGACCGACGAACCGAGCGCCGGAGCATCTTTGGGAGCGTCCTTGGCCTCGGCCGCGGGACCCGCGTCGGCCGCGTGCGGGATGGACGGCGAGGCGTCGAGCCCGTAGAGCCGCGAGCGCCGTTTTTGCACCTCGTCGAAGAGCGCGTCCGGCCGATCGACGTATGACAGGTTCCCCTTTTCGAGCATGTCGAGGACGCTGCTCACCTTGGCGAAGCTCCCGGGATCGATGCCCTTGAGCTGCACGCCGTGGTTGTTCGTGCGGGCGTTCATCATGACCTCGCCCAGGACGAGCGGCGTGGCCGCGGTGACGCCCTCCACCTTGCGCACCGCCGAAAGGAGCAAGGTCCAGGGACGTTCGCCGCGCGCGGGATCGATCGACGACGGGCCGGGCAGGTCCGCGCCGAAGCCGTCCACGACCACGTGCGCGTTGGTCTTGAGGATCTTCTGCTTCAGGTCGTTCGAGAACCCGCCCATGACCGAGAGGACGGTCGTGAGCGTGCACGACGAAAACGAGACGCCCAGGATGGACAGGATGCCGATGGCCGTGAGGAAGCCGCTCTTGCGCCCGCGCAGGTGGCGCACGGCCACGAACTGCTCGAAGCGGAGCATGCGCCCGAAGCGATCGAAGACGCGCACCGTGGCCCACCAGCAGCCCAGGTTCAGCACGATGGCCGCGGCGAGCATGACCGCCACGGAGACGGCGATCGTGGCGACCGGCATGAGCCTATCCCCCGGCCGTGGCGAGCAGGTAGGCCCGGATGAATGGGTCGAGCCCGCCGTCGAGCACGGAGTCCACGTCGCCCTTCTCGAAGCCGGTCCGGTGATCCTTGACCATGCGGTAGGGTGCGAGCACGTAGGAGCGGATCTGGCTGCCCCAGGCGATCTCCTTCTTTTCCGCGTTTCGCTGCTCGGTCTCCTTGCGCCGCTCCTCCATCTCCCTCTCGTAGAGCCGCGCCTTGAGCACCTTCATGGCCTGCGACTTGTTCTTGTGCTGGGAGCGCTCGTTCTGGCACTGGACCACGATGCCGGTCGGCAGGTGGGTGAGGCGCACGGCCGAGTCGGTCTTGTTCACATGCTGGCCGCCCTTGCCGCCTGCGCGGAACGTATCGACGCGAAGATCCTCGTCCTTGATCTCGATCTTGATCTCCTCGGACACCTCGGGGATGACGTCGATGGCCGCGAAGGCCGTGTGCCGGCGGGCCGCCGCGTCGAACGGCGAGATGCGCACGAGCCTGTGGATGCCGCGCTCGGCCTTCAGGTAGCCGTAAGCGTACTCGCCGATCACGTTGATCATGGCGCTCTTGATGCCGGCCTCGTCGTTCTCCTGCAAGTCGACCAGCTCGACCTTGTAGCCCATGCGCTCGGCCCAACGGGTCACCATGCGCAGGAGCATGTTGGCCCAGTCGGCCGAGTCCACGCCGCCCGCGCCCGGCGAGAACTGCGCGAACGCATTGAGCTTGTCGGCCGGCCCGCCGAGCATGCGGCGCATCTCCATGTCCTCGTGCCGGCTCTCGAGGGCCTCGAGCTGCGCCGCCAGGTCGGCCAGAACCGCGTCGTCGCCTTCGCCCTCGGCCAGATCGAGGAGGTCCGCGAGGTCGCCCGTCTCGCGCTCGAGCCTTTGAAACGAGTCGACCTCGCTCTCGAGCTGGGCGCGCTCCTTGGAGACCGCCTGGGCGTTTTCGTTGTCGTTCCAGAAATCCGGGGCGAGGCTCTTCTCGGTCAGCTCCGCGATGCGCTTGCGCTTGTCGTCGAGGTCAAAGATACCCCCGGATGCCCTCGATGGCCGCCTTCAGCTTGTGCACGCGTTCTTGCATGTCTCCCGACATGCGCGAGGGTGTAACGGATGGGCCCGGCGATGTCAATTGACGGGCCTTCCTGGGGCCCCTTGGAGCCGGCCCTTGACGGACGTGGGCCGGGATGGTTCCCTCGATGGCGGACATTGTCTCGCAAGGAGGGTGCGGATGATCCGGGGAAACCTGATTGCGCTCGAAGGGATCGATGGGGCGGGGACCACCACCCAGGCCGAGGAGCTGCGCAAGGAGTTCGCGAAGCGCGGGCTGCCCGTGCATGTGACCGCCGAGCCCTCGTCCGGGCCGGTGGGCTCGCTCGTCCGGCAGGTCCTCGGCGGGCGGATGGTCGTGAACCGCCCCACGGGCGTCGGCCCGTTCGGATGGGCGACCATGGCGCTGCTCTTCGCCGCGGACCGCCAGGATCACAACGAGGCCGAGATCGGGCCCAACCTACACGAGGGCGTGAACGTGCTCTGCGACCGATACATGCTGTCCTCGGTGGTGTACCAGAGCCTGACGTCGGACCAGCCCGACGTGCGCAGATGGGTCACGGAGCTCAACCGGTACGTCGCCAAGCCCGACCTGGTGCTCTACATCCGGGTCGAGGCCGCGGAGGCCTTGCTGCGCCGCAAGATGAGGGACTCGCGCATCGAGATCTTCGACGACCCGGAGCTGCAGACGAGGCTGGTCGAGGGTTACGACCGCGTGGGCGAGCTGTTCCCGGAGCTCGAAATGGCGACGATCGACGGCACGGGCACGGTCGAGGCCATCACCGCGGCCTGCTGGCGCGAGATCGAGAGGGTCCGCGCCAAGGGAGCACCTGCATGAGAATGCCGATCACGTTTTCGGTCGCGATTGCGGCGTGCGCGCTCGGATGCGGGGCGGGCCAGGGAAAGGAGCCCGCGGCCGAACCGCGCGTGGACGCGGGGCCTGCGCCCGAAGCCCGGGAGCCAGGGGTGATCCCCAGGAACGAGCTGCGCGCCCTTCTGGACCAGGGGCCGGCGGCGCTCCTCGCGCGCGCCGTCACCGAGCCCGTGCGCAAGGACGGGCGGTTCGTGGGCTTCCGGATCACGGCCTTCCCCAAGGGCCTGCCGCAGGTGATCGATCTGCGCGTCGGGGACGTGCTCGTCACGGCCAACGGCCGGAACGTGGGACACTACGACGTGTACCTCCAGGTTTTCGGCGAGCTCCCGGTCGCGAGCGAGCTCAAGCTCGAGATCATCCGCGACGGGCAGAACGCCACCCTTGTCTATCCGATCAAATAGCCGCAAAGAGGATACCGGAAAGCCCTACGGACCCGCGGTCCACGTGCCTGTCCGCAGCGTGTCGCCGCCGTTCCCGGCCAGGGTGATCGCGCCTGACCAGCCCTTCGCGGACTTCGAACCGTAGAGCGTGCCTCGGGAGATTTCGGTCGTGGCGTCGCATGATCGCGCGAGCCATCCGCGAAGGGTGTCGCCGTCCTTGACGCCCGAGATCTCGATGCGGCTCGCGCCCAGAACGAGCGCACCCGAGACGCGATCGTCGCGGTCGATGGAGAACGACAGGTCGCCCTGCTCCGCCGCACCTCCGAGCGAGACCCGTCCGAGGATGGCCGGGCCCGGTTTTGCCGGTGCGGGGAAAGGAGCAGGAGCCTTGGCCGCAAGTCGTGTCGCGGGCGCGGGAGACGCGGCCTTGTTCTTCGCCTCATCGGTACACCCGAGGGCGAGGACACATGCCGCTGCACCGAGGATGAAGGACGCGCGTCTCATGAGACCTCCGTAATCTCGACGGCCAGGCCGCCCTCGAGCTCCACGAGTTCGCCGCAACCGAGGAGCTTGTCCCCGACCCTCAGGTGAACCCGCGGGCCCACCTCGCGATCGAGCCGCAGGACGCGGCCCGGCACGAGGCCGAGGGCCTTGCCGAGCGGCATGGAGACCCTGCCCACCTCCACCTGGACCACGACCTCCAGCGCGGCCTTGTCCACGTCCACGGGCTGCTCGAGCGTCGCCGGCAGCTCATTCATGTCGTCCACCCTCGTGTCCATGAGCTCCCTCCTGCCTGCGTTCGACACGATCGTCAAGCGCCGCGCGTCGCTCCACGCCGCGGCGCATCTGAAACCGCCGCACGCGAGCTCCACCGCGCCGGTCCCGCCCTTGCGACCGGGCCATGTCCATTCGTCGAGCGTGATGCGGTCGCCGACGGCCAGATCCTCGAGCGCGGCCGAAGGCACCCGCGAGCGGGCCGCAACGACGCGCATCCGGATCGGCCACGCCCTCTCCCGTGCGCCGAGCGCGAGCCGTGAGAGGATCGCCTTGGACGCCGGAAGCGCCCCGGCGATCGCGAGCCGAACCGGCCCCGAAAGCTCTTCGCCCTCGAGACGTCCGGCCGTCTCGAAGCGCGGGAGCCCGCCCAGGTAGTCCGCGGTCTGCGCCGCGTCCGCCAGGATGCCACACAGGACGAACGCCCCGCCGCCGGACGCGAGCCAGTCTCCACCCGCCGCGTCCGCAAGGTAGAGCAGCGCGCCCTGCTCGCCGGACGAAAGCGGCGCGTCCGCAGCGGTCTCGGCCCGCGCCAGGGCCAGATCGAGCGCCAATCGCGCCATGCAAAGGGACAGCGAGAGCGTCGCGCGCAAGGCGTCCGCGCCTTGCCCGATCCGGAGCGCGAGAACCACCTGCGGCTCCGGAGTCGGAACGGGACGCCACCTGTCGACGGCCAGGATGATCGACCGAACGCGGAGCGCCGCGGCCAGGCCGGGCAGCTCAACACCCGCTGCGCCGCCCGGAAAACGGCTCAAGATCGCCTCGCGGGCGGCCGCGTCGTCCGGGTCGAGCCTCCTCGGCTTCCAGGGTGTGTGCCTCTCGCCGCTCACGCCGTCCATCCCGCAGGCCTTTCCGCACGAATCTCGGCTCCGGCCGGCCCGCAGTATAGCCGCCGGTCTTGCCCGGATCATACCGAAAAGGTATAGAGTGGCCACGATGTCTGAAGACCTCATCGGCAAGGAAATCCTCGGGCAGTTCCGGTTCGTCGAGCTCATGGGCCGGGGTGGGATGGGCGAGGTCTACAAGGCCGAGCAGCCGGCCATGGACCGGCTCGTGGCGATCAAGCTCCTCCACTCCAAGCTCGCGGCCCGCCCTGACCTCGTGTCCCGTTTCCGGCGCGAGGCGAGGGCCATGAGCCGGCTCACGCACCCCAACACGGTGCGCGTGTTCCTGTACGGCCAGCTCGAGGACACCGGGCAACTCTACATCGTCATGGAGTACCTCAACGGCGTGGATCTGGCCCGCATCACGCGCAAGCAAGGCGCCATGGAGATGACGCGCGCCATTCGAATCATGATCCAGGTGCTCGGAGCGCTCGAGGAGGCCCACACGCTCGGCATCGTGCACCGCGACTTGAAGCCCGAGAACATCATGCTCACGACCCAGGGCGGCATCGCGGACTTCCCCAAGGTCCTCGATTTCGGCCTGGCAAAGATGCGCGAGGAGAACCCGCATCCAGGCTCCGTCGCCCTCACGCAGGCGGGCATGGTGTTCGGCACGCCCGAGTTCATGTCCCCGGAGCAGGCACGCGGCGAGACGCTCGACCCGCGCTCAGACGTCTACTCGGTCGGGGTCATTCTGTACGAGATGCTCACGGCGCGGCTGCCGTTTCCACGGTGCAAACCCATGGAGTACATCGCGCATCACATCCAGACGCCGCCCATCCCCATCTCGGAACGGCAGCCAGACCTGAACCTGCCCAAGGCGCTCGACCACATCCTCGGCAAGGCCCTCGAGAAGAGCCGGGACGAGCGTTACCAGTCGGCCCGCGAGTTCGCCGAGGCGCTGCGCACGCTCCTGCCGCGCTCGGCGCAGTCCACGGCGTTCCGGGCGCTCCCGGCGGGAGGGGTTCCGGCTCCGGTCAAACCGAGCGCGCCCAGGGCCTCCGCGGGAAACGCGCCGGGCGCCGCCGGACGCACCTCGGGCAAGGGCCTCATCATCGGCCTCATGTGCGTCATCGTCGTGCTGCTAGCCCTCGTGGCCTTCCTCCTCGCCACGGGAAAGCGCGAGCAAGCCGTGGTCGTACCGCTCAACCCGGTCGAGAGCCAACCGCGAGCCGCGCCCGGAGCTCCGTAGGTTCGAAACCCCGCGAGTCGCCGTCCCGAGGACGCCCGCATGACGGAAATCATGGGATTCGACACGAAATTCGATTTGTATATCTCGCTCGAACCGGCTGAAGCGGGCGGAAACGAAGCTCGATCTGAAGCCGCCCGTAAAAGCGTCGTGATAACCGCCGCGGCGACCCGCGGCTTCAACCGGACGGACATCGTCCCAAGGCAGTGAACGAAAAAGGAGAGCGCATCATGGCAGACAACATGTTCCAGCCGAATCCCGAGTTTCGCAAGAAGGCGTGGATCCAGTCGTACGAGCAGTACAAGAAGATGTATGACGAGTCCATCTCGGACCCGGCGAAGTTCTGGGGCAAGATGGCCGAGGACTTCGTGTGGTTCAAGAAGTGGGACAGGGTCTGCGACTGGAACTTCGACCTCAACAAGGGCCGCGTCAAGATCGAGTGGTTCCGCGGCGCCAAGACCAACATCACGGTGAACTGCCTCGACCGGCACCTCGACAAGCGCGGCAACCAGACCGCCCTCATCTGGGAAGGCAACAACGTCGGCGAGGACAGGAAGCTCACCTACAAGGAGATGCACGAGCAGGTCTGCAGGTTCGCCAACGTGCTCAAGAAGCACGGCGTCAAGAAGGGCGACCGCGTCAGCATCTACCTGCAGATGATCCCCGAGCTCGCGGTGGCCATGCTGGCCTGCGCGCGCATCGGCGCGGTGCACTCGATCGTGTTCGGCGCGTTCTCGCCCGACTCCCTGTCCGACCGCATCGTGGACTCCACCTGCAAGATCGTGGTCACGCAGGACACGGGCTTGCGCGGCTCCAAGGCGGACGTGCCCATGAAGACCAACGCCGACAAGGGCGCCGAGAAGGCCGCCGGCGAGGGCGTGAAGGTCGAGAAGATCATCGTGGTCAAGCGCACGGGCGAGAGCGTGCCCATGCAGGCCGGCCGTGACGTGTGGTGGCACGACGAGATGCAGAAGGCCGAGCCCAGGTGCGAGCCCGAGCAGATGGACGCCGAGGACCCGCTGTTCATCCTCTACACGTCCGGCTCCACCGGCAAGCCCAAGGGCGTGCTGCACACCGTGGGCGGCTACATGGTCTACACGGCCGTCACCCACAAATACATCTTCGACTACCACGACGGCGACGTGTTCTGGTGCACGGCCGACATCGGGTGGGTGACCGGCCACTCGTACATCGTGTACGGGCCTCTGCAGAACGGCGCCATCTCGGTCATGTTCGAGGGCGTCCCCACCTACCCGGAGCCGGACCGCTTCTGGGCCGTGGTGGACAAGCACAAGGTGACCCAGTTCTACACCGCGCCGACCGCCATCCGGGCGCTCATGGCGCAGGGCGAGCAGTGGCCGGCCAAGCACAAGCTCTCGTCGCTCAAGCTGCTCGGCTCCGTGGGCGAGCCCATCAACCCCGAGGCGTGGCTCTGGTACAACAAGCACGTCGGCCACGACAAGTGCCCTATCGTGGACACCTGGTGGCAGACAGAGACCGGTGGCATCCTCATCACGCCGCTCCCGGGCGGCTGGGCCACCAAGCCCGGTTCGGCAACCCTGCCGTTCTTCGGCGTGGCGCCGATCGTGCTCGACGAGCAGGGCAAGGAGCTCAACGGCGCGTGCAGCGGCATCCTGGCGATCAAGCAGCCGTGGCCGGGCCTGATGCGCACCGTGTACGGCGACCACGAGCGCTTCGAGAAGACCTACTTCGAGATGTTCAAGGGCCTGTACTTCACGGGCGACGGCTGCCGCCGCGACGAGGACGGCTACTACTGGATCACGGGCCGCGTCGACGACGTCATCAACGTGTCCGGCCACAGGCTCGGCACGGCCGAGGTCGAGAGCGCGCTCGTGAGCCACCCCAAGGTGGCCGAGTCCGCGGTGGTGGGCTACCCGCACGAGATCAAGGGCCAGGGCATCTACGCCTTCGTCACCTTGAACGTGGGCGAGGAGTATTCGGACGCCCTCAAGAAGGAGCTCGTCGCGCACGTCCGCAAGGAGATCGGCCCGCACGCGGCCCCGGACGTCATCCACTGGGCGCCCGGCCTGCCCAAGACCCGCTCGGGCAAGATCATGCGCCGCATCCTGCGCAAGATCGCCGAGAAGGAGTTCAGCTCCATCGGCGACACCACGACGCTCGCCGATCCGAGCGTGGTCGAGAACCTCATCAAGACCCGGTAGCCCCTCTTCCCTCTACAACCTTCCCGAGCTGAGACTCGCCCAAGCCGCGTACGCACCGCGCGCCGATATAGCAGGCCTCGTCCCCCATCCGGAACCCAACTTGCAACGACCTGCTGTTGGCCAAGGGAATATCGCTGCGCCAACAGTCCCCGCGTATTATCTTTCTCTTCCCCGGAGGGTAGCGAGGTTCAGTGTCGTCCGTCGCCGTCCACTCGCTCACGTTCCCCCTCATGTCGCAAAGTCCGCTCACGCTCAAGCCCCTGGGCTTGGAGCACACGGGCCACGTCGAATTCCGACCGCAGCCGTCCACTTCGCTCTTGAAGCGCCAGTTCGCAATTCTCTTGCTTGAGACCGCAACCTCGCAGCTCACCTCCGGGCTCGCGCCCCACGGCCACTCCCGCGTCCCGCCGTTCGACGCCTCCTTGTCCCACTCGTCCGAAGTCGGCAGCCGTCCGCCCAGCCACTTGCAAACGTCCTCTGCCTGATACCAGCTGATGCAGTTTATCGGGTGGTCGCCCCGGCCTGCTTTCTCTGCGTTGCAATAGGAGCCCGTGCTCGCCGTCGTGCAAACTCCAGCTCTCACGCACGCCAGATATTGGGAAACCGTGATCTCGTTTTTGGTGAACTCCACCATCGCCGGTTTCGAGAAGATCCACTCCGCTTTCGCGATCGCTCGCGAAGCAGGGCCCGCGCCGGACTCACCTTTCCCGCAGCACATGAGCGCCAGTGTCAGCGTCGCGAAGACGCCGACATCAACGGCGATGGCGAACCAGACGAGGCGGGCGCGGTGCTGCGGCCTGGAGATCCGGATGGTCTTCGCCGGCGAGGTCATGCCCGGAGGCTACAGGGCTCCATGCCCGCCATCAACATAAGCATGACCACGAAGAATGCAGGCCAAGGGGGCGAGGCGAGGCGCGCCGCGGGCGTTCCTACCCGAGCATCAGCCCGCAGTCGCTGCACGCGCCGTTCACGAGCCTCGCGGTGGTGCCGCAGGCCGGGCAGGTGACCGCGCCTTCCTCGACCTCTCCGCCCTTCGGTGGCCTCACCTCGACGAAGCCGAGCCCGTTGCGCGCGAGCTCGTCCTTCCACTGCGCTTGCATCAGCTCCGCCACTCTTTGAACGTCGGACTCCTTGACCAGGAGCGTGCCCGTGACCTTTCAACCGCCGCTCTCGCACGGGCCCATGATCGCGGGGATGCCGACCTCGAGGCACTTGTCCATCATGTCCTTGACCACGGGCATCTGCGCCGACAGCGCCGACACAATCCGTCCGCCGCCGGCGATGCTCGCCTCGATGATTTCTCGCGCTTCTTCTTCTCGCATGGGTTTGGGCTCCTTGTCTTTCGATCCACATTACCATTCTCACTCGCGAACGTTCGACAAATTGACTTCGACCTTCAGGTGTCGGAGCTTGGGTGGAGTGCTCGGAACAATAACCAGAAATCGACGCGCGTGCGCAACAATCGCGGCCTTGGCCGTCGCGGTCGTCGTGGTCGGCAGGCCCGCGGCATCGGCGGCGGACGAACCGCGTACGTACATGCCCGTCCGCGACGGGCTCGCCATGGGGCTCGATCCGGGCGTGGCGCTGCGCTCCATGCCCGGGGCCATGCCGGTGTACATACGCCTCGACCTGCGCATCGGCGGGTGCCTGACGCGCTGGCTCCTGCTCGGCGCGGACTGGCGCGGCGATTTCATCTCCACGCTCACACCGAACGCTCCCAACACGATCATGGAGCTCGGGCCGGTGATCGGCTTTTTCCCATGGAAAGGGCTCTTCACCCGGATCTTCGTTCACGTGGCGGCTCTCGAGCCGTTCGGTGCGGCCGCGGGCGGGCAGCTCGGCTACGAGTTCGGGATTGATCGCTTCACGGCCGCGGGCTTCGCCCTGGGCGGGGACTACGACGTGCGTTTCGACGGCCAGACGGGCTGGAGCGCGGGGATCACGCTCTTCCTCTCGGCCTACGATCTCCTGGAGCGCTTCGGCCGCGACTAGGCCGCGAAATGAAAATGTTTCGAAGATCGCGGGATCCGCCCAGGACCCCGGGGTTACTGCTGGCCGCGGTCGAGATCAGCGCGAGCCCGCTCACGGCGCGCGGCGCAATGCGAGCGACGTGCCGGCGAGGAGCAGGAGCGGCGTGCCCTGCCCCGCGATCGTGTAATGGAGCTTGATGCCGTGGTGCGTGAGGCAGGGCATGCTCCGATCCTCCCTGCGACGCGGCCGAGGTGGAACAAGGGACCATAACTCCGCTCTTCTTTTTTGCCGACAAGCTACAAAGGCCACCGTTCGGGCTTCAGCAGGACGTTGAGGGAGGTGGATTGTTTTCCCGAAAGGAGAGATTCCGCTTGACCGGATATCTGGTTAGATGATATAGTGACAGATATGACTTCTCAACGAGATGAGACGCAGAAGCGGCGGCGGAAACTCCGGGAAGAAATGCGGGCGCTCAGCCTCGCTCCTCTGATGCGCGGCAGCGTCGTGGACAGGCTGCGGCGTTGCGGCAAACCGAATTGCGCGTGCGCCACGGACCCCGAGGCGAGGCACGGCGGCAGGTTTCTCACGGTGCATCTCGAAGGCCGCACGCGCGCGCTCCACGTTCGGCCGCAGGATGAGGAGCGGGTGAGAGACGCCATCGCCGCCTACGACCGGCTCTGGGAGATCATCAACGAGCTGACGGCCTGCGAGCTTTCCGACCTCGCGCGCGAAGCGCGGGAGCGACGCAGGTCTCGCCGGAGAAAAGATCGATGAGCTCGGGTATCGGACAGAGCCGAAGGCAGGGTATCCTGCCT
>JAQTNF010000126.1 GCA_028713995.1 Deltaproteobacteria bacterium
CTGTTCTTGATGGCGTCCGGGGCCACGATGCGCAGATCGACCGAGATGACCGCGGGCAGCTTGACGCGCACCTTGGCCGAGCCGCCGTCCACCTCGCGGGTCACTGTGGCGGACGAGAAGTCGGCCGGGGTCTCGATGCGGCCCGCGAACGTGGCCTGCGGCCAGCCGAGCATCTCGGCCGCGATCTGGGCCACCTGGTTCGAGTCGCCGTCCACGGCCTGCTTGCCCACGAGCAGGAGGTCGGGCTTCTCCTTCTCGACAAGCTTGGCGATGGCGCGCGCGACCACTATCGAATCCAGGTCGTCATCGTTGCCCTCGACCAGGATGCCGCGGTTCGCGCCCATGGCCAGGCACTGGCGGATCTGCTGCGTCACTTCCTCGGGCCCCACCGAGAACACGACCACCTCGCCGAGCATCTCCTTGGTGCCGGCGTTCTCGGCCAGGCGCAGGGCGGCTTCCACCGCGTATTCGTCGAAGGGGTTGGGCTTCCACTCGAGCCCCTCGGACGTGACCTTCCTGCCGTCGGCCGAGATCTTCACCTTGTTGGCGTTGTCCGGGTCGGCGACCCTTTTCATCGAGACGAGGATCTTCACGGGAAACCTCCTCCTTAGAAGCCCGAGCGACGCGTTTCGCGCCCCCGGTTTGAGTGCCTCGAAACCCAACGGGCAAGGGCTTTCATATCCTCGCGCTGGCGCCAAGTAAAGGAGGTTCGGGGCAGGACGCCGGGCGCAACGAAGCGCACCTAATCTGCATAATAATGTGATATAGTGAGAATCAAGAGTTCATGCCTGTGCGCGGGCCGGCACGCGGAAAATCGGCCGGCGACGAAAGGAGGGACGAATGTTGCGCGACATGGTGATCGTCGGCATCCTGGGTGCGGGCCTGTGCCCTGGCGTCCTTTTCTGCGCAGAGACACAGCCGCCCGACAGGACCCTGCATACGGACGAGACCACCTCGGCCCGGCTCGTGAAGACGCTCGACGTCACGGTGCCTTACGGGAGCGACGAGAACTCCCTGGGCTTCGTGCCGGCCGGCGACGAGCACGAGGCGCTCGGCCCGAACGCGTTCGAAGTGAAGAACGCCAGCACGTTCATGGTGAACGACATCGCGCGCCACAAGTTTTTCTCGGTGCGTTTGGGGTCCGGCGGGCGCGCGGCCGTAACGGTCGTCTCCGCGTCGATTCCGTGGCGGCAGCTCGAGCCCCGGATGGATGCGAGCGGGGTGCGGGTGGTCAAGACGGGCGCCGAGACAGGAGAGATCGTGTTCGGGAGCGGCGCCGGGGAGCGGCACGTGGCGATCGAGGCCGGCGGACCGCTCGCGTCGTTGAACCTCATCGGCGTCGACGACGCCGGGCGCGCGTTCGTGCTCGTCGAGCGCTTCCGGCAGGTCGGTCGCACCGAGATCGACCGCGAGGTGATGGTCCTCGACCGGCAGGGGGCGCTCGTGACGCGGCTCGCGATCACCGATATCCCGGCCATTCCGATGCTCCGCGAGTTCTTCCTCGCCGAGGACGGCGCCCTGTACCGCATGGCGCCCGGCGTCGCGGCGGTGCGCTTCACGCGCTTCGAGGTGCGGCCATGAGCCGGGGTGCAATCGGTGTTGGGGCGGGATTGATCGTCGGTTTCTTCGGCCTTCGCGGCGAGGCGGTGGAGAGGGGCGAGATCATCAACACCGTGGCGCCCTCCTATGAGCAGCACGTGTGGACCTGCTCGAATGTGAACATCCACGGCACCACCTGCTCTTCGGGCTACACGAGCACCCAGGCGCTCGGGCAGCACACGGGACTGCCCTATGACTGGGGTGGGTGGGCCACGCCCACACAGTTCGATATTGATATAGCCAATGGCGAGGGCGCAGGCAGCCATTCCTCGGACGGCTCGAGCGATTGCAACAGTGGCGATGACTGCTCCGGGTACGTCAGCCGCCTGTGGGGGCGGACGAACCGGGAGAGCACGTCCACCATCCCGGACATGTCGGACGCGATCGAGACGCGCGACATGTGGCCCGGAGACGTGTTCAACAAGGCCGGCAGCCACGTGATCATGTGGGTCGGCAAGATGGCGAACGGCAACATCATCATCACCGAGGCGAGCGGCTCGTGCGACCGCACGTGCCGGCGCGACGTGGCGCTGAGCTACGTGTCGAGCTACACGCCGCGGCGCGCGCCCCCTTCGACCGTGCAGACCGCGACCCAGGGCTCGCAGGCCGGGACCAAGGCCGATCCGATCCCGATCAGCAGCTTTCCGTACCGCGACTGGCGCACCACCCGCGGGGCCGCGAGCGACACCTTCGACTCGTACTCCTGCGCGTCGACCACGAAGGAGAGCGGTCCGGAGAAGATCTATGAGGTCAATGTGCCGTCCGGGGGCACGGTGAAGGCGTCGGTGCTCGACGCTCCGGGAGCGGACCTGGATCTCCACCTGCTGGGCTCTTTGGACGCGACCGACTGCCTGGGACGCGCGGACGTCGATCTGAGCGTCGCCGTGCCGAGCGCGGGCACGTACTATCTGACGGTCGACACATGGGTGTCGTCGGGAGGGACCGAATATTACGGCGCCTACGTGCTCGACGTGGACTTCTCCACCGGGGACACGGACTCCGACTCCGACACGGACGGGGATACGGACTCCGACTCCGACGGGGACACGGACGGCGATTCCGACAGCGATTCGGACGGCGACGCGGACGGCGACTCCGATTCCGACAGCGATTCGGACGGCGACGCGGACGGCGACTCCGATTCCGACAGCGACGGCGACACGGACGGCGACACGGATGGCGACTCGGATGGCGACGGCGACGGCGACACAGACACCGATACGACCCTGGATGCCGACGCGGGTACGGACAACGGCGCCAGTGCCGACGGCGATCCGAACAGATCAGGCGGCAACTGCGGCTGCTTCGTGGCGGGGCGCGGCGCTCCGGCCGATCTGCTTCTCGCTCTTTGGGCGATGATCTAGTGCCCCATCAACCCGGCAGAGCCGGGTAAAGAACCTGCCGAGACTTTACCGGGCCGGTAGCGGTTGCAGATCGTAGGCAAGAAGAGCTGACCCGCCAGACGACGGTGCCGCCGCCTTCCGCCGCGGGTTTCCGCCGACAGGGCGCGCGGGGAGTCACGAAAAAACGCGGCCTTGACGCTGGCATCATCGTTGCAATCCGCCCGCGCATGGACGGCGAGGTGCGCATCGAGGTGCGGCGCGGGTTCGAGCTCGTGGCCGAGCACACGTTCCCCTTCGGAAAGGAGATCCTGGTCGGCCGGGCCGTGGACGCGGACGTGCGGCTCGACAGCCAGGAGATCTCGCGCCGCCACCTCTCGATCGCGGCGGACGAGGGCGGCCTCGTTGTCCGCGACCTTTCGCGCAACGGCGTGCTCGTGGACGGCGCGCCGCCCGAGGGCACCGTTCATCGCGCCGCGTTCGGAGCGCGCGTCGAGGCCGGACCGTTCGTGATCGTGGCGTCGAAGCCGGCCGACGCGAGCGCCGGACCGGGCCTGCCCGAGATCCGCAAGAGCGCGCTCAAGAGCCTCATCGCCGACGTGGACCTCGCGCTCCTCGATCCGCGGAGAAAGGGGGGCGAGACTTTGCGGCCGAGGGTCGAGGCCGCCCTGGAGCGCGCCTTGCACCGGCAGGCGCCGCCGTCCGGCACGGACCTCGCCGGGCTCGTGGCCGAGCTTGCGGACGAGGCGCTCGGGCTCGGGCCGCTCGAGCGTCTGCTCGCCGACGACACTGTATCCGAGATCATGGTCGTCGATCCGGGCACGGTGTTCGTGGAGCGGCGGGGCCTGCTCGCGCGCGAGCCCGCGTCGTTCACGTCCGAGGAGGCCGTGCGCACGGTCATCGAGCGCATCATCACGCCGCTCGGGAGGCGCATCGACGAGTCGTCGCCCATGGTGGACGCCAGGCTCCCGGACGGCTCGCGCGTCAACGCGGTCATCCCGCCGCTCGCCATCAGGGGCCCCTGCATCACCATCCGCAAGTTCGCGAAGAAGCCCCTCGCCATCGACGACCTCATCCGGTTCGGATCCTTGAACCGCGCCATGGCCGACTTCCTCATGCGCGCCGTGGCCGCGCGCCGCAACATCGTCATCTCGGGCGGCACGGGCTCGGGCAAGACCACGCTCCTCAACGTGCTCTCGGGCGCGATCCCCGCCGGGGAGCGCATCGTCACGGTCGAGGACGCGGCCGAGCTGCGCCTGCCGCAGCCCCACGTGGTGCCGCTCGAGAGCCGCCCGGCGAACGCCGAGGGCAGGGGAGCCGTCACCATCCGCGACCTCGTGCGCAACGCCCTTCGCATGCGGCCCGATCGCATCGTGGTGGGCGAGTGCCGCGGCGGCGAGGCGCTCGACATGCTGCAAGCCATGAACACGGGGCACGACGGCTCGCTCACCACCACCCACGCCAACTCCCCGGCCGAGGCCGTCTCGCGGATCGAGACCCTGTGCCTCATGGCGGGCGTGGATCTTCCGGCGCGGGCCATCCGCGAGCAGATCGCGGCCGCGGTGGACGTCATCGTGCAGCAGTCGCGGTTCGCGGACGGCGCGCGGCGCGTGACCTCCATCTGCGAGGTGTCGGGCCTCGCCGACGACGGCCGCGTGCGGCTCGCCGAGGTCTTCCGCCACCGCAACGTCCCGGGCGGCCCCGGCGAGTTTCTGGCCACGGGCTTTTTACCGTCGTTCGCCGCGGATCTTGCGGCCATCGGGCTCGCCCCGGAGAGCCTGCCGTGACCGCGCTCTTGTCCGTGGCCGCGCCCCTTGTCACGGGCGCCTGCGCCCTCGCGCTCCTCCTCGTTCTCGAGCGGGCCTTCGGCGCGGACCTCGCGCGACGCCTCATCGCTCGTTTCCACCGCTGGCGCCAGGGGCCCGGGCGCCACGGGATCCGCGCCTGGCTCTCCCGCGAGCGGATGCTGGCGGATCAGGTGGAGGGCTTCCTCACCGGCCTCGCCGGAGCGCTCACGGTCACGCCCAACCTGGGCGAGGCCCTGTCGCAAACCGCGCGGCACCTCCCGCAGCCCATGCGCGGCGAGCTTGAGGACGCGCTCGCACAGGCGAGGCTCGGCCGCCCGCTCGACGAGGCGCTCGTGTCCATGGCCGAGAGGATCGGCGCGCCGGGCATGGGGCCGGTCGTGGCCGCTGTGCTCATGGGGAGGCGCACGGGAGGCGACCTGCCCGGGATCCTGAAGCGCATGGCCACCACCGTGCGCGAGATGGCGCGGCTCGAGGGCGTGGTGCGCACCAAGACCGCCGAGGGGCGAGGCCAGGCGTGGGTCATGGGGCTCGCGCCGCCCGGGCTCATGCTCGTGCTCGACCGGGTCAACCCGGGCTGGCTCGCGCCCCTGTGGGACGATCCCATCGGCTGGATCATCCTGGCCGCGGCCGCGGTGCTCGAGATCACGGCCGTGGCGCTCATCCGGCGCATCATGGCGGTGGACATTTGATCGGCGAGACCGCCTCGGTCGCGCTCGGGCTTTGCCTCGGCGCGCTCGTCCTCCTCTTGTGGCCGGACGCGATCCCGGCGCCGCCGACGTCGGGAGAGCGCGGAGAACGGCGCGGCCGGGCGCTCGCGAGGCTCGCGTGGTTCCGTCTCGCGGAGCCCTTGGTCCGGACGCTGGCGGCGCGGCTCGCGGCCCTGCCTCTCGGCGCCGCCCGGACGGGGATCGAGGACAGGCTCGAAAAGGCGGGTCGCCCGTTCGGATTCGACGCGGACGAGCTCATGGCCGCGGCCCTTCTCTCGGCCACGGGTCTCGCGCTCGCTGGCGGCGCGCTCGCCTCCGTCCTCGGCCCTTCCGCGGGCGCGGGCGCGGCCGTGGGCCTGGCGCTCGGCGCGATCGGGCCATGGGTCAGGCTCGACGAGGCCGCGCGCGAGCGGCGCAAGGCCATCTGCCGGGGCCTGCCCCAGGCCATCGATCTCGTGGCGCTCGCCATGGAGGCTGGCCAGGACTTCCCCGGCGCAGTGGCCGAGGTGGGAAGCCGCATGCCGGACGTCGATCCCTTGCGCTTCGAGCTCGAGCACCTCCTGCACAAGCTGGCCCTCGGACGCTCGCGCCGCGAGGCGCTCGAGGATCTGGCCGCGCGTGTGCCCGCCGCCCCGGTGCGCGAGTTCGCGGGCGCCGTGGTCCAGGCCGAGCAACGCGGCACCCCGCTCGCGGAGGCGCTCGAGATCCAGGCGCGCGTCATGCGTACGCGGCGCTCGCAGGCAGCGGAGCAGGCCGCGGCCCGCGCCGGTGTGCTCATCATCGGCCCGCTCATGCTCATCTTCGCGTGCGTGTTCCTCATCCTGCTCGGGCCGTTCGCGGTGAAGTTCATGCGCGGCGAGCTGTTCTAGACCTTCGAGGTGCTCGGGTAAGCGCACAAGTGATCCTGTAGGTCGCAAGAGCGCTGTTCGATTTTGTCGAGCCCGCCGGCCCCTGACCCGAATCTTCCCTTGGCTCTGGAGCTTCAGGCTAGAGCGACATCGCGAAATCGAAAATCGCAGAGATCAAGACGGCTGCGAGCGGGCTTCCGCGCGTTGCACGGCCGACGGCGCGGCAGCCGCAGCTCACGTCCTCACGCCCGTCCCCGCTGTCGAAGCCCGCGCCGGCGTCGTTGCCGGCGGTATCGGTGCCGGTGTCCGAGCCCCCGTCTGCGTCGGAATCCCCATCGGAATCCCCATCTCCATCGGAGTCCGCGTCACCGTCGGAATCGGCATCCCCGTCTGCGTCGGTGTCGCTGTCCGAATCGGTGTCCGAGTCGGCATCAGCGTCTGAATCCGCATCCGCATCCGAGTCCGAATCAGAGTCCGTGTCCGAATCAGAGTCGGAGTCGCCATCAGTGTCGCCGTCAGTGTCCCCATCCGAATCGGAGTCCGCATCTGCGCCAACGGGCGGATTGAGCGGGGAGACGGCCGCGTACATCAAGCTGCCGTCGTGGATGCGATCGACCACGCTGACCTCAATCGATGGGTCGAGCGCGAAACAACCGCTGCTCCGCCCCTGCTTGTCGGTGTTGCTGTCGCTCACGTAGGAGGCTTCGTGCACGACGATGGCGCGCGAGCGCGCATTCGTGTTCGCCAGCTGGTTCGGGCTGCCGTCCGGGGACAGCCCGTCGATACGCATCGAGTGGAGGTGGGTCCCGTCGTAGATCTCTGCGGTCAGGTAGAAGCCGAGAGAGGACATGAGCGAGCCCGAAACGTTGCTGAATTGGGTAGCCCAGCCCGTGTAGTCCGGATCGCTTCCGGAGCCGTGCGCGACCTTGTGCGGCTCGACCTGGCCGGTGCTCATGTCGACGAGAAAGAAGCGGTCGTCGCCGGAGAATTTCGAGAAGTCGACGACGGTGATGTAGGTCTGGACCGGAATGTTCGCCTTGTTGATATCGAAGTACTCGACGGCGTCTTCGAGCAGTCCGCGCGGCACTACGCCCTGGGTGTCGAGGTACGTGTAGTTGCTCATGATGTTGGCGCGCGCGGTTTGGTCAGAAGGGGGGAGCGTGTAGTCGGCAGGGTTGACCGAATAGGCTGTGGGAATGACGCCGATCGGGTCTTGTCCCTCTCGTTCTTCCTCTTCTTGGTCCGGGATCGAGCACGCGGTTGCTGCGAGCGACAGGCCGACAGCGAGGCACCATGATCTCGACATCGCGTTGGTTCGAGTTGCACGCATCGATTGTCGGGGGTTCATCGGCTGCACCCTCCTCCCTGTCGACGTCGATTCGAGCTGCAAGTGATCCTAGCGTACCCTCTATTGGGGCGCATAATCCACACAAAAGGCCTTTAGAAATTCACGGACGCTTTTCAGGGATTGTGGCCAATGGGCCGCCCTGAGCGATCGGAGCGTGGGGGAACATGTCGTCACCAGGCGAGCCCCCGATTTGCCCCGCAAGCCTTCCCCCGGTAATCTCCCCCGCGATGATCGACCATCCCTACGCGGCCTTCCTCGGCGACGTCGAAAGACCCGGCAGGTACGTGGGCGGCGAGTTCGCGAGCGCGCCCGTTCCGTCGGCGGCGGACGTGCGCCTGGCGCTGTGCTTTCCGGACGCCTACGAAGTCGGCATGAGCCACATGGGGCTCGCCGTGCTGTACGAGATCGTGAATGCGCTGCCCGGGATGTCCGCCGAACGCGCCTTCATGCCCTGGTCGGACATGGAGAAGGAGCTGCGCGCCCGCGATCTGCCCCTCGTGTCGCTCGAATCGGCGCGGCCCTTGCGCGACTTCGACGTGGTCGGCTTCTCGCTCCAGTACGAGCTTTGCTACACGAACCTCGTCGCCATGCTCGATCTCGGCCGCATCCCGCGCCACGCGGCCGAAAGGGGCGCGGGCGACCCCATCGTCATCGCCGGCGGGCCGGCCGCGGCGCACTGCGAGCCCCTCGCGCCGTTCCTCGACCTCGCGCTCGTGGGCGACGGCGAGGAGGCCCTGCCCGAGCTGCTCGCCGCGTTTCGCGAGGCGAAGCGCGACGGCCTCGATCGCCGAGCGACCATCGGGCTCCTTGCGCGCCTGCCGGCCGTGTTCGCGCCGTTCCTGCTCGAGCGCCGCGAGGATCCGCTCTCGGGACGGCTCGTGGTGGCGAGCGACATTCCGGTGGCGCGCCTCGCCGTGGCCCGCGATCTGGGAAAGCACGCGGCCGGGCTCGGGCCGGTGCCGGGTGTGTCGGCCGTGTTCGACAGGTTCAGCATCGAGATCGGTCGCGGGTGCGCGCAGGGGTGCAGGTTCTGCCAGGCGGGGTTCCTGTACCGCCCGGTGCGCGAGCGGACCGACGCAGAGGTGGGCGCCGCGGTGCGCAGGGCCGTAGGCGAGCTCGGGTACGACGAGATCTCGCTGGCGTCGCTCTCCACGGCCGATCACAGCATGCTGCGCCCGCTCCTCGAGACGCTCGGCCGCGTGCTCACGCCCGAGCGCGTCTCGCTGTCGGTGCCTTCCTTGCGCGCCTACGGGCTCGACGAAGACATGGTGGAGGTGCTGGCCCGCATGCGCGCCACGGGCGTGACCCTCGCGCCCGAGGCCGGCAGCCAGCCCTTACGCGACGCGGTCAACAAGAACGTGACCGAGGCGCACCTGCTCGCGGCCGCGGCGCGCTTCTTCGGCTTCGGCCTTTCGCGCATCAAGCTCTACTTCATGCTCGGCCTGCCGGGCGAGACCGACGAGGACGTGGACGCCATCGTGGCCTTGAGCGCGCGCTTGCGCGACCTGGGCCGGGAGCGCCTGCGCGGCCAGTGGCCCCGGATCGCGGCCTCAATCTCCACGTTCGTGCCCAAGCCGTTCACGCCGTTCGAGCGCGAGCCCATGCTGCCGCCATCGGAGGTGCGCCGCCTCCACAAGCGCCTCGAGGAGCTGGGACGGCGCGCGCGCATCGAGGTGCGCCTGCACGACACGCGCCTGTCGCGGCTCGAGGGCATCCTCAGCCGCGGGGACGCGCGGCTCGCGGCGGTCATCGAGCGCGCCGTGGACCTCGGCGCCCGCTTCGACGGCTGGGCCGAGATGTTCCGCGAGTCGGCCTGGAACGCAGCGCTCGAGGGCGTGGACGCGGCCGCCCTGCTCGGCCCCATCCCGGACAAGGGGCGCGTGCCATGGGATCATGTGGACGCCGGAGTGAGCGCCGCGTTCCGCCTGGCCGAGCGCGACAAGGCGCGGCGCGGCGAGGCCACGGCACCGTGCGGCAGGTTCTCGTCCGGCGACGGTGCGATCCCGCACACCACATGCCACGCCTGCGGCCACGCCTGCCCACCTTCCACACTGCCGGTTCGCCCGCCCAGGCCCGACGCGGCCATGCCGCCCCCCGGGCAGCAGGGGCCGCGCGGCAAGCCCAGGCCCAGGTCGCTGCCCACCGTGGACGGACCGACCCCGGGGGTGCGCCTGCGTTTCGCAAAGTGGGGCCGTCAGGCTTTCGTGGGCCACCTCGACACCATGCGCCTCGTGGCGCGCTGCCTGCGCCGCGCCGGGCTTGTGGTCGCCTACAGCGAGGGCTTCCACCCCAAGCCGCGCATCGAGAGCGGCCCGCCCCTGCCGCTCGGGTACGCGTCCCTCGACGAGCCCCTCGACCTCCGCCTCGTGGCCCCGCCGCCGGACGCCGAGATCCTCGAGCGCCTCGCCCGGACTGTGCCCGCGGACTTCTCGTTCACGGCCGCGCGGCGTCTCGCGCCCGGCGAGCCCTCGCTCAACCGGGGCCTCGCGTTCGCGCAGTACGTGGCCCTGATCGCCGCGGGGCGCGACGAGGCCGAACGCGGTGTGACGCGCGTCCTATCGGCGACGTCCCTCGGGGTGGAGCGCAGACGCAAGGACGCCGTCGTGCGGGTCGACATCCGGCCGTTCGTGCTCGACCTCGAAGTCCTCGGCGGGATCCCCGCGGGCCTGCCCGTGCCGGATCCGACCGGACGGCTCGCGGTGCGCGTGAGGCTCGCCCTGCCGCCGTCGGGCGGCGCCAAGGTTCCCGAGGTGCTGGCCGCGACGCTCGGCGAGGCCGCGTGCGGCGCGTGGATCGTACGCACCAGGGTGGCGCTTTCGTCCGAGCTTGAGGGTTGACCTCGTTTCCTGCTACACACTCCCGGACCGTGGACGAAATGAAAGAGACCGATACAGATGCCAAGAAACCCAGGCCCTTCCTCAAGTGGGCCGGCGGCAAGCGCCAACTTCTTCGAGAGCTGCTCCAGTACCGTCCGAAGAAGTGGGGCTGCTACCACGAGCCGTTCGTGGGCGGCGGAGCCGTTTTTTTCGACCTGCGGCCCGAGCGCGCCGTGCTCTGCGACTCCAATAAAGAACTCATCGATTGCTACATCGCTGTTCGCGATCAAGTAGACAAAGTCATTCACGCCTTAAAAAAACACCACCACGACAAGGAATACTATTATCAGATAAGGGAACAAAACCCCGACAAGCTCAATCCCGCGACGCGGGCTGCCCGTATGATCTATCTCAACAAGACAGGGTTTAATGGCCTATACCGTGTAAACAGCAAGAACTTCTTCAACGTGCCGTTTGGCAGATATGTGAATCCCACAATCTGTGACGAATCAAACCTCCGAGCTTGCTCGGCCGCACTTCAACATATTGATATATTGTGTTCGCCTTTCGAAAATGTCTTGAAGCGCGCAAGGGCCGGAGACTTCGTATACTTTGACCCGCCATACGTGCCGCTCTCATTCACCTCATCATTTACTTCTTACACCGAGGGCAAATTTTCCATGGAGGATCAGACCCTGTTGCGCGACGTGGCAGTCAAGTTGAAGAATCGGGGCGTTTTCGTTCTTCTGTCGAATTCATCGGCACCGGCGGTGATGGAACTCTATTCGAAAGGTTTCGAGCTCATCCCGGTCTCTGCAACGCGTCTTGTAAATTCCAAAGCAAAAGGACGGGGGAAGATCACGGAGTTGTTAATTCGTTAAGAACAGTGAGGGACCGTATGGCAGGCAAAGGAACGGCTGTTGTTAGAGGGCAACAACTCGCCGACAGAGTGGTGTCTTTGGCAGGTAAGCTCGGACTTTCCGCACGCGAACAAGTAAAGGTCGCTCGTCGAATCTGGGGATCAGAAAGAAAAATCGATGTCGTCATCACTGAGCCCACCTCAAAAAAGCGTCTCGGAGTCGAATGCAAGTTCCAGAGTACACCGGGAACTGCGGAAGAAAAGATCCCAACGACAATACAGGATATCGATGCATGGCCAATCCCTGGAATCGTGGTCTTTGACGGAGATGGCTTCAGTCCCAACATGCGGTCTTTCTTGCATGCTTCTGGGAAAGCTGTGTCCTTTGAAGATTTAGAACCTTGGCTACGATTGTTTTTCGGACTTGAAATTGAATGATTGAGGTTTTGAGCCTCACCCGCCGATGATCTCGTTCAGGCCCTCCACGACCTCATCCACTTCCTCGGGCGTCGCGCGGGCGAGGCGCTTGCCGACGCGCTCCACGGAGAGCGTCCGCACCTGGCTCACCTTGACCCACGAGCGCTTGGGCAGCCTCACGGACTCCATCTCGTACGTGAGCGGGAAACCCGCGCTCTGTGGCTTGCTGGTGAGGGCCGCGGCGATCACGGTTCCCGATCTTTCATTGAATATGTCGTTGCTCAGGATCAGCACCGGCCGAAGCCCGGCCTGCTCGTGGCCGCGCGTCGGGCTCAAGTCCGCCCAGCGAACCTCGCCTCTCAGTATTCGGGCCATTCGCGAAGATCCTCCTGTAACCCCTCCTCCGCGAGCGCCTTTTCGAATGAGGGATCGAGCTTGGCGCACTCGCGCGCAAGCCGGCCGTGGGACATGCGATCGATCTTCTCGGCGACCGCCTGCTGGATGGCCTTGCTGCGGTTCGGGAACTGACGACGTTCGACGAGTCGATCGATGTCGCGCAGCAGGTCCTCGTCGAGCGTGATGGCGATTTTTGCGTGTCGCATGGCTGTCGCCTCCTGGTATGACGATATGTCATACTTATTCCTGCGTCAAACCGATTGTCCCGAACCCTTGCCCGCGAGGCCGCAGGCGTTGTTATACTGTCATCCATAAATAATACGACGCTCATGATAGCGCAGGAGGATTCCCATGAAAGGCGGCGTCACCAGGGCATGGGTTGCGGGAGCGGCCCTCATTTTCGTCGCGGCCTGCGGAGCCGAGCCGTCCGGGCTCAACGACACGGACAGCGTTTTTTGTGAGCCCGGCTTCCAGATGGCGTGCGTTTGCCCGGGCGGGGCGGATGGGCTTGAGACCTGCACGCCGGACGGCAGCGGCTTCGGAGCGTGCGATTGCGACGACGGGACCGACACCGAGACCGGCCCGGATACTGACGCGGACGCGGACACGGACACGGACGCCGATACGGACACGGACACGGACGCCGATACGGACACGGACACGGACGCCGACACGGACACCGACGCGGACACCGACACCGATGCCGATACCGACACCGACACGGACACGGATGCCGATTCGGACACGGACGCCGATTCGGACACGGACGCCGATGCCGATTCGGATGCAGACTCTGATTCCGACTCCGACACCTGCGGCAACAAGGCGAGCTACGGCTATCCGAGCCAGTTTACGGGCTCCACCAGCATGACGCTCGACTACCTCCTGGGCTTCCAGATCGTGGTGCCCGCGGGCTGCACCATGACGGGTTTCGGCGTGGTGTCCGGGGACAGCGGGATGCAGGTGGACATGGCGCTGTATGCCGACTCCGGGGGCATGCCGGGCACGCTCGTGGCCGAGAGCGGCGCCACGACGATGTGGGTCGGAGACATGAAGCTGCCCGTGAGCCCCTTTTGGCTTGCGGCCGGGACCTACTGGATCATGGGCATCTTCTCCCAAGACGCGAGCATGGCCGAAAGCACGAGCATCACGGCATCCATCAAGTACGTGGCGCATACGTTCGGTACCACGCTCCCGAACCCCTTCCCCACGACGCACTCCACATATACAGACGGCTTGTTCAACTACTATATCGATACGTGCTCGCCGTAGGGCGCGCTGCTATACTGCTCGCCATGCGCAACACCACGTTCATCGTCGTGATCGTCGCGGCCCTCGCCGCGGCAGGGTGCGGGGGATCGAAAACGGGCGCGGCGCAGGACGCCTCGCGAAGGGCGCTGGCCTTGCCCCTGGCGGTCATCGACGACGCGGAGGACCTTCGCACGCTCACGCCGGAGATCGTGAAGCTCGCCGCGTCGGACGACGCGCAGATGCGTGCGCGCGCGGCCCTTGCCTTCGGCAGGATCGGAGGAGCGGCCGCCGAGCCGATTCTCGCCGGGCTCCTCGGTGACGCGGACGGTCGGGTGCGCGACGCGGCCGCGTTCGCCGCGGGCCTGCTCGGCGACGTGGCGGGCAAGGATCTCGTTCCCAAGATGCTCGAGCTTCTCGCAAAGGAACAGCGCCCCGAGGGTGCGGTGGCCCTGCTCGACGGGCTCGGCCGCACCGCGCCCGCGGACAAGGCCGCGCAGCTCGCGAGGTTCTCGGCCGACGGTCGTGCCGCGGTGCGCGCCGCAACGCTTCGGACCCTGGGCTTCATGGGACAGCGCGGGCTTGAGATGTCGGACGACGCGGTGACGGCCGCGGCCGGCGCGCTCAAGGACGCCGAGGAGCCCGTGCGTTTCATGGCCGCGTTCGCGCTCTATCGCATGGCCAAGCCCCTGCCCGGTCCGGCCGCGGCACGCGACGCGCTCGGGAAGGCCATCGTCGAGGAGCTCTCGGCCGAGGTGCGCGCCTACGCGGTCAAGGCTCTCGCCCGTCGCGGCGGGCTCGACGAGACGGCGCTCCTGCGTGCCCTCGGCGATGCCGATGACCGGGTGGCCGGCGCCGGAGCCTCGTCGCTCGCCCTCGTCGCTCCGGACGCGCGCTGCCCTCTCGTCGCGGCCGGGCTCGGCGCGGCAGTCGACCGCGTCGTCAAGGATCCGGAGCTCGTGGACGGCACTTACGCTCATGCCGTCCGCGCTTTGCTTGAGGCGGCGCCTGAGTGTACGGGCGTCCCCGCGACAAAGGTCGCCGCGGCGCGGCTCGCGGACATGCTCGGCAAGGCGCCCGCACGCACCGCGAGCGGGGCGCGCATCCTGTGTCTGGCCAGGATGGTGGGCGGAGCCGACGACCTCGCGCTCGTGGCGTGCGATCCGGCACGGCCGTGGGCCGGCAAGCGCCTGCTCGCCCGACGGCTCGGCCGCGGCGAGGGCACACCCGAGGCGGACGTGACGCTGCTCGTGGAGATGGTGCGTGAGCCGGACGCGCGGGTGGCGACCGAGGCCCTGTCCGCCCTGGCCGAGATCCCGGGGCCCGTTTCGCGTTCCGCCATTCTGCGCGCGCTCGCGGACGACCGCATCATCGTGGTCGAGGCCGCGCTCGACGCGCTCTCGATTCACAAGGAGCGTTACAGACGCGAGGGTCCGGCCGCGCCGCCCGCGGCCGAGGCGGACGTGCTCGAGGCCATAGAAGCCGTGGTGGATCGTTTCCTCCCGTTCCCGCACGCGCACGCCCCGCTCCTGTCGGCCGCATCCACCTTGCGTGCGCTCGGCGACCCCGCAGCCGAGCCGATTCTCGCCCGGCTCGCGGCGGACCCGCGGCCCGTGGTGAGAGCGGCAGCCCTCGAAGCCTACGCCGGGATCGCAGGGCTCACGCCGCCCGCGACCCTGTCGCCGCTTTCACCGGCGAGGCCCGTGTCGCACGACAAGAAGGCCGAGCTACGGGTTGCGCGGCTCAAGGCCACGGTCGACACCACGCGCGGAGCGTTCATCGTGCAGCTCGATCCCGCGACGGCGCCGGCCACGGTGGGCAGCTTCGTCGAGCTGGCCGAAAACGGGTTCTTCGACGGCACCGAGATCCACCGCGTGGTGCCGAACTTCGTGGTCCAGGCGGGCGATCCGACCGGCACCGGCCTCGGCGATCCGGGGTACAGCCTCACCTGCGAGCTTTCGCCTTTGCCTTACGAGCGCGGAACCATGGGCATGGCGCTTTCGGGCAAGGACACGGGCGGCTCGCAGTTCTTCGTGACGCTCTCGCGCCAGCCGCACCTCGACGGCAACTATACCGTGTTCGGCAAGGTCGTGTCGGGCATGGACGTGGTGGATCTCATCGAGGAGGGCGACCTCATCGAGCGCGTCAGGATCGCAAAGGAGTGATCTCGGAATCTCCCGGCGACGGAGGCTGCGGCGCAAGGACGAGGACGGCGGGCAAGCGGAGCCGATGAGCGGGCTCGTCGTTGACGCCCCCAAGGCCCCGGAATACCATCGCCCCGGTTCCGTCATGACAGGCTCCCGAAAACGCCCGCTCGCGCTTCCGATCCTGCTGCTCGCGGCAGCGGCCGGGCTCTTCGCGCCCGGGGCCCGGGCCGGCGACCCGGATC
>JAQTNF010000127.1 GCA_028713995.1 Deltaproteobacteria bacterium
GAATCCATGTCCCGTCCTCGGGGTTGGTCGACGACGCGGGCCCGGCCCAGATCTCGTGCCCGTTCGTCTCCATCCACGCCGAGTAGTCCGTGTGGTCCTTGAAAAAGAGCACGGTCCCGGCCTCGGCTCCGACGGCGAAGGTCAGGAGAAGGAGCAGGCTCAAGGCTGAGAGAAACGTCCTGGACCTCAACTCGCGTTGCATCCTGTGCATGGCTTCTCCCCTTTCCATTGTTCGAACCTTGATACGATGGTCCTGCAACCTCCGGCGACCGTCAAGCGATGACTGTCAACCTGTCAGGTTTTTTCTCGGTCCTTACGTTTTTGTGTGGTGAAACAGGACTACCCGGCTCATGGGCCCAAAGTGGTATAATACGGCTTGAGGTTACTGCTTATCGAAAGAGGGATTCCCATGCGACACACTGTTCTTGTCCTGGGAGCGCTTTTCGTGCTTGCCGCGGCTTGCTCGAGCACCCCGTCGAGTGAGGACGACGACACGGGCACCGGCGTCGACTCGGGCGTCGACTCGGGGACGGATGCGGACGGCGACGCGGATTCGGATACCGACGCCGACACGGACACCGATGGCGACTCGGACTCGGATGCCGACGGGGATACGGACTCGGATACCGACAGCGATGCCGACGGCGATGCGGATTCGGACACGAGTACGGCGGACGTCAACACAGTACTGTGCGGCAACGGCGTCTGCCATCTCGCGACCGAGATCTGCTGCGTCACCGAGACGCCGTGGTCCCAGGAGTGCACCGCCTTGGCCTCGTGCAAAGGCGACTTCAAGGTGACCTGCGACGGCCCCGAGGATTGCGGCGGCGCAGGACATGAGTGCTGCGCTCCGTCCGGAGCGATCAGTCAAACCGCATGCGTCGACGGAAAGTGCCTGTCCGGGCTCGCCATCTGCCACACCCAGAAGGACTGCGGGGTCAACACCTACTGTTGCCCGACCGAGCTTGCCGGATATTCGTATCGGGCCTGTCAGACGGCCGCCTGCGACTAGCCCGCATCCGGACCTGGCATGGATGTTGCTTTTTGCGCCGCTTACGGCGCAGATGCCCCATTCTGCAAGGGAGGTGTCGATGGACGGAATTCTCAAGCACGCTCGGCGTGCCGCGGTGCTCGCTTCGCTGCTCGCCTTCGGGTGCGGCGGCGGTGCGTCGGGCGAGGGCGACGCAGGAGCGAACGGCTCGGACACGAGCACCGGCACGGGGAGCGACGACGCGCGCCAGGCGCTTCGCGACGCCTCGCTCTTCGGGAACGTGAGCTTCGAGGACACGGCGGATGGCGGCTCGTCGCCGGCGATCTGGAGCTGCACCTGCTTCGGCGCGGCCGAGGGCACCGATCCTCCGTGCTCCACCGCCACAGACGATCCGGCCCATGGCGGGCGCGTGCTGGTCCTGCCGCCCGGGTGCCTGGCCTTCCAGGACGAGACCGAGCTCGACGACTCGAAGGTCGTGCGTTTCGATCTCTTTGCCCGTGGGAAAGACGTGCAGCCGGCCTGGTTCTATCTCTTCGCATGGGACGCCGACGACTACGTCGAGACCCTCTACGGGGCGAAGACCGCCGTCGGCCCCGGCAGCTGGACCGACATCACCTCGGGCCTTCAGCCCACCGCCGGCATGGTGCGGCTGCGGATGGTGCTCTACAACTCCGGCACGGTCGATCTGAACGTGGACGATCTCGTCGTCGTGCAGGACCAGGCCAACCCGCCCCCGACCGTCGCTTCCCTGCTTCGGGCCGAGCACCACACCGAGCTCGCCTACGCCGACGCCGCGACCGAGCCCGGTCAGATCTGGGTGCCGCTCCCGCTCGACCACGCCACCCAGGTTCCGCTGTACGTCGAGCTCACCGTGACGCCGTCGTCCGTCGTGGACGGCGTGGAATACGTGGCCGACGACGAAAAGAACTGGGGCGCCATCGTCCACCTCACGCAGCAGGGTGCGGCCGATCCCGTGGTGATCTCCTGGAAGGGCGTGGTGCTCGCGCGGGCGATCTCGGCCGACGAGCGGCCGGCCTCTTACGCCAAGCTCGGCGATCCGGCCGCCTGGCTCGCGGCCACGCCGGTCGCGGACGCGGCCTACCCGGGGATCGCCGAGACCGCGGCGTCCCTGGCCTCGACGGGCGATCCGGCGATCGACCGGATGCAGGCGGTCATCGGCTGGACCTCGGCCAACATGACCGGCACGGGCCAGCTCACGGCCTTGGACGCCACCACGGTGTACGAGACCCGCGTCGCGAGCTGCACCGGCTACGCGAACCTCGCGGCCGCGCTCGGCCGGGCGCTCGAAGTGCCGACGCGCACCGTGGCCAACTACCTGGTCGGCATGAGCCAGCAGACCCACTACATCGACGAGTTCTACCTGGGCGACGAGCTCGGGTGGAGGAGGGTCGAGCCTCAGGCGACCGCGTCCGCGATCCCGGAGGGCTACGGCGTCGTCGTCCGGCTCGATCTGCCTTCCGATGAGGCGTCCGAAGCCAACACCGACACGGGAAGGTGGGCGCTCACGGGCGTGCCGCTCCGCTCCCTCGTCGAGCCGCTCGCCGGGAGGGCGCGGATGACCCCTGCGTTCTCCACGGGGCACTTTCCGGACTGCGCACTGTGCGACAACCGCGCCGAGCTCCAGGCCGCGCTTCCGGCCGACGAGGCCCTTTCCGTCGCGGACGTCTTCGACCGCGCGCGGCAGCTCTGGCAGGTCGACCGGCAGGCGTACCTCGACGGCGGCCTGGCCGATGAGCGCATGGCGATCCGTCGCGGGTTCCTCGACGCAGCCTCCGTGTCCGACGTCGACGCGATCCTCTCCGCGCTCGAATAGGATGAGGGGGCTGGTGTCGTGCCACAATCGGCCTCCCACAATCGGCCTCCCTCGCGCCGGTGATCGGGCTCGCCCGCGAGCACCCGGAGGCGAGCGCGACCGAGATCGAGGAGCTCCTGCGCGACGCCCCCGCCTGACCGGGCCTGCTTTCAATTTCTGTGATCCGGTTTCCGGGCGCTCAGCGCGCGCAGCGGAAGCCGATGAGGTTGCTCGTGGACCTGGGCTCGAGGCCCTGACGCTTGGCGTTGCGCATGATGCTCGCCTCGTGGAACCAGGAGCCGCCGCGCACGCCCTTGAGCGCGCCGTCCGCGTCGCCCTCGGGATCGGCCCACTCGTAGCCTTCGTTGCACTGCGGCGAAACAAAGGCGCCCGAGTTCGTGGGATCGCAGTAGATGTCGGAGCGGTACCAGTCCTGCACCCACTCCCAGACGTTGCCCGACATGTCGTAGGCCCCGCTGGGGGCCATGCCCGTGGCCGTGCCCACGTCCGCGGGCCCGCCCACGCAGCCCGAGAAGTTGGCCAGATCGCACGAGGCTGCGTTGCCGAACGCGTACATCCAGTACGCCGAGCCGTCGCGGCCGTCATGCGTCCCCCGGGCGGCGTGCTCCCACCGGGCTTCGGTCGGGAGATCGAACCCGTCGCCGAGCCATTGGCAGAAGGCTTTCGCCGCGTGCCAGCACACGCCGGTCACGGGCCTTTGCTCCATGCCGGCCACGGGCTCGCCGGCCTGCCAGTCGCTCAGGTAGTTGGAGCCGCATTTCTGCGCGGCCAGGGCGCCGTCCTTTGCCCATGACGGCTGGTCGTCCACGAAGGAAGCGAACGCCGCGTTGGTCGTCTCGAAGCGGGCGATCTCGTAGCCGGACAACACGACCTCGTGCATCGGGAGCTCGTCCGCGACGCAGTCCTCGCCCGCGGCGTCCCCGTCGCATCCCATGAAGAAGGCCTCCGGCGCCACGGTGCACAGCTCCAGGTCGTCTCCGGACGGGGGAGTGACGAACACACCGCAGGCAGGCCCGGAGGTGTCCGTGTCGGAGTCGGAGTCGGACGAATCGGACCCGTCGGACGTGTCGGAGTCGGCGTCCGTGTCGGCGTCGACGTCCGTATCCGTATCCGTATCCGAGTCCGCATCCGCGTCCGCGTCCGCGTCCGTTGCGGTGCCGGTTTCGCTGTCCGTGGCCAGGCCTGCGTCTTGACCGGAATCCCCCACCGAGAAATCGTCGATCCACGCGGAACAGCCGGCCGTGGCCAGGCAGAGCAGAGCGCCGGCTGGAGCGAGGCGCGTCACGGACGATCTCCGGCGTCGGTGGGTTCCTCCGCGGATTCCCACGGGGAGAGGAAGAGCAGCAGCGCGGCTGCGCCCATGACGGCGCTCGAGGCGAACAGGGCGTCCGAGGCCGCGGCCCAGCGCGGCAGGGCCTCGACGTCCGACTCGCGGCTGGGCGGGCATGTGCCGTCCGGGCACGCGCCATCGAGGCTGGAATCGAGCGACGACGTCTTCCAAGCGCACCCGATTCCGGCGGCGAGAGCCGCGGCGCCCAAACCCGCGGCGAGCCACGGGGCGACCGAGCGGATGAAAAAGGATGACGGCGGCGGCGACCCGTTCGAAAAGAGGGGCCGATTATCGCCCGGAGACGGCGACAGGATGTTCACGGGCGGCGGGGGAGGCGCGACCACGGCCACCGCCGGCGGAGGAGTGCACGATTCCGTCTTCTCGACCCCGCCCTCGATCGCGAACTTCTTGGTGCACGGCTCCTCCCGGCCGTGCCGGACGTCGAGCCGGTGGCTGCCGGCCTGCAGGAGGACCGGTCCTGCGAGCGGGAGGTAGCCCTTTCGCTCGCCGTCGATCCACAGCTCGGCCCCCTCGGGGCCCTCGAACCTGACCCGGGCGATCTGGCGGCTGAGACGCGCGAGCTCCTGCTCCACCGTGCGGCGTCTGTCCGGAGCGATCCGTTCGCCGCCCTCGGCGAGGTATCCCTCGAACGCCTCCACGGCCCGGTGGGGCCTGCCGAGCTCGGCCTGCGCCTGCCCGATGTTGAACAGGATGCGGAACGACGGGCGCAGGGCATAGGCGCGCTGGAACGCGTCGAGGGCCTCGACGAGGCTTCCCCGCTCGTAGGAGCGCACGCCCTCGTGAAAGATCCGGCGGGCCTCCTGGTCGGTCCCGTCCGCGCCTGCCGCCGCGCTTGCGAGCGCGGAGGCGGACGTGAGGAGCGCGAGCAGAAGGATCTCCGGCGGCCGGCGGCCGGAGAGGCGGGCGGAGACTGCAAATCGGATGGGGGGAACGGCGGTCATTCGCAGCGGCAACCTCCGCCTTCTTTCGGCCGCACGAGCCGGTCGTCGTCGGCATTCCACACGTGCACGGATACGAGAAGCAACGAGCGTGCCATGGCGTCATCGGCAAGAGACGTCGTTTGCAGGCCCGTCTGCAGGCCGATCGCGAGGCCCGGCTGCGCCTCGTCGCGGCTCGAGGCTCGCGCTCGAGTCAAGCCGCTCGCACGGGGCGTCAGGACGTTGACGAGAGCGGCTCCTAGAACGGGTAGGATTCGCGGTCGTTGACCACGATCTCGCGCACGGCCTCGAGGTCCTGCGCCGGGATGGAGAACCAGGCGTCGACGATCTCGGGGTCGAACTGGGTCCCCTTCATTCGCGAGATCTCGGCGTTCGCCACGTCGTGGCTGCTGCCCTTCCGGTAGGGCCGGTCCGAGGTGATCGCGTCGTACGCGTCGATGATGCCGAAGATGCGCGCGCCCACGTAGATGTTTCTTTCGGCCAGATGGCGCGGGTAGCCGTTTCCGTCCCATCGCTCGTGGTGCTCGTGCACGAGCTCCCGCGCCTGCCCGAGGAAGTCGATGCCCTCCAGGATGCGGTAGCCGTACTCGGAGTGCTTGCGCATCTCCACCCACTCCTCCTCGGTCAGCTTGCCGGGCTTGAGCAGGATCGTGTCGGACACGCCGATCTTGCCCACGTCGTGCAGGAGCGAGCCGCGCTCGATCGTCAGCAGATCCTCGCCCTCGAAGCTCAACCGCTCGGCCAGGCGGCGGGCGTAGAGCGCCACCCTGCGGGAGTGCCAATGGGTCTCGGTGTCCCGCAGGTCGAGGGCGTTGATCATGCCGATGAGCAGGCTCGTGGTCCGGCTCTGCACGTCGTTCTCGAGGTTGCGCGCGAGCCGCATCGTCTCGTCGCACTTGTGGCTGAGCAGCGCCGCCAGCCTGCGGTTTTCCACCGAGAGCGCCCTTTGCTCGAGCGCCTTGTGGACCGCGAACCGGAGCTCGTTCGGATCCCACGGCTTCAGGAACAGGCCGAACAGGCCCACCTGATTGACCGCGTAGGCGGCGACCTGCAGATCGATCTTCCCGGAGACGAGGATGCGGACGGCGTGCGGGTCGATCGTGTTGACCTTGGCCAGAAAGCGGACACCGTCGATGCCGGGCATGTGGAAGTCGGAGATGACCACGCCGAAGGTCGTCGTACGCAGGATCTCGAGCGCCTCCTCGGCCGAGCCGGCCGTGACGACCTCGATGTCACCCCGCGACATGGTCCGGCGAAACGCGCGACGGACCGCGTCCTCGTCATCCACGAAGAGAACCCGGTGCGCTTCGGCGGGCCCGACGAGGCTCACCACCGAGCATTCGACCTTCTTGTCTTCGGGGCGTTCCCCGCTGCCACCCATCGTTTCTCCTTCCGCCCGATGGATTCGCGACCATGGGCGGTGCATATCAATAGTAAGGATATCGGTGCGCGAGGGGCGATCTTTAGCCCACAGGCTCGGCCTCGGGGGCGGGCGGAGCCGCTTGCTGCGGCTGTTTTGCCGTCTCCAACCTGTCCATGGAATGGATCCCGATCCCGAGCCTGTGGGGCCGCGCGGGATCGCCGCTCTCCTTGGCCCACGAGACGGCACCGAGGCAGCGGTACCCGACGCCGCGCCCCGGGAACGTCATCTCGACCTCGACGGGCGTGCCCTTGGGAAGGGGGGTGAGCTGGTCCACCGCGATGCCGGTCCGCGGCCCACGGCGTCGCAGCGCGGCGAGCCTGGCCGGATCGGCATCGCCGCCCTTGAGCCTGCGCACCGTCACGATGCATGTCGGGTCGAGGGTCTTGTAGCTGATTTCCTCTTTCGTCATCGTTTTGTAGGAGCCCTCGCTCCTGCCCGTTGTCTGCAACGGTTTGCAAGAAACGCGCCCAGGACAAGCCGCGTTTCGCTGCGCCGTCTTCGGCCTCGGACCGCGTCCGTTCGCGTCAAGCCCATGACGGCGCGATACGTTCCCTTGACTCCAAGGCGCGTGTTCAGCCCGCGCCTTCCGGCGACCCGACCGATCGCGTTCGGTTTTTGCGCGGCCCGACGACGGCCGATGCTGGCATGTGTGTTGCACACCGCAGCGCAAAGGACGGGAGAACCGCATGGCAAGAGACATCGAAAACGAAGAGGACGAAAAGGAAGCCCCGGTCGAGCGCAAGTGGAGCACGGGCCGCATCATCGGGATCGTCGCGGGCGCGAACGTGATCGTGATCGCGATCGCGATCGTGGCCCTCAGGCTGATCATGGCCCCGCCCGGCCCCAAGACCGAGGAGCCCCGGGTCGAGGGGAAGGAGCACGGCAAGGTCGCGGAGCGCCGAGGGATCGGCCCTCTCGTCAACCTCGACGGCTTCATCGTCAACATCCCCGGCGAGGACGGCAACCACTACCTGAAGGCCTCCATGTCCGTGGAGGCCACGGGCGAGGAGGGGAAGGCGCTCCTTGAGGAGAAGATGCAGATCGTGCGCAACGAGGTGCTCATGTACCTGTCGGGCCTCAACGTCGGGAGCACGCGGAGCGTCAAGCAGAAGCGCGACATGGAGGCGAGGCTCAGGACCCTCCTGAACAGGCGTCTGGGGAACGACGTGGTCGCCGGTGCGTTTTTCACCGAGTTCGTGACCCAGTAGGGAGCCCATGGAGCCTGTTCTCACCCAGGAAGAGCTCGAAGCCATCTACGAGGCGATGCGCGCCGAGACCGCGGCCGAGCCGGACGTGGAGGAGATATCCTTCGCCGACGGCCGGATCTTTACCGCGCGCGCCACGGCCGAGTGGAACGAGGTGGCGAAGACGCTCGCGCCGGGCTTCGAGATCGCGCTCGCCAACGCCCTTGGGCGGCGCATCAGGATCGATATCGATGACGCCTTCGCCGTCGAGGATCCCGCGGGCGCGGACGACGAGACTCCGGTCGAGGAGCGACCGGTCGTCGCGCTCTTGTCCTTCAAGAACACGAAGATGTTGCTCGGGCTCGGGCGACCCATGGCCGCGCAGTACATTGATCGGCGCACGGGCGCCGCCGCGGACGCGGGCGAGACGGACCGCCTCGAAAGGGATCTGACCGCGCTCGAGCGCCTCCTGCTGCGCGATCTCATCGACAAGCTGGCCTGCGCCCTCGTCAAGGCCGCGCCCAGGCTGGGCCCGGCGCGCGCGGAGCTCCCGGAGGCGGCGGCCCTGGTCGAGACGAGGGCGGACGGCGGGCAGTGGATCGAGGTGGGCTTCACGGAGCGCGGCGAGGCGGGGGGCAGGATCTGGCTGCAGGGTTCGGCCGCGGTGTTCCTGCCGAGGCCGGAGGCGCCGGGGCGCGCGATTGTCGACAACCTCAAGGACGCCGCCGTCGAGGTCAGGGTCGAGCTCGGGCGCTGCCGCATGAGGGTCTCGGAGCTCTGGTCGCTCACGCCGGGGACGTTCGTCCCCCTGGGGGCGACCGTCGGAGATCCGGTCCGCATCCTCGTCGGCGGTGTTCCCAAGCTCGTGGGCGAGCCCCTCGTCTCGCGCGGAAACATCGCGGTCCGGGTGCTGGGCCGCGTGGGGAAAGGGATTGGCAGATGACGGAGACCCCCGACACGAAGAACGCGCGCGCGATCGACTTCCTCCTCGACATCCCGCTCGAGCTCACGGTGGAGGTGGGTCGCAAGACCATGAGCATGGCCGACCTCATGGAGCTGGCGCCCGGAGCGCTCATCGAGCTCAACAAGGCGTCGGGCGACAAGCTCGACATCCTGGCCAACGGCAAGGTCGTGGCCCGCGGCGAGGTCGTCGTCGTCGGAGATCGATACGGGGTGAGGGTGATGGAGATCATCGGGGACGAGCTGGTACGACGCTCGTCCGTCAGCGCGGGAGACAGATCGTGAACCGACGGCTCAGATTCTGTGCGGGCGTTGCGGCGATGCTCGCCGCGGCGCAGGCGGGCGCGGTTCCGGAGCGGCCGGCCATCCGGGAGATCGCGGTCGAGCTCAACGACACTGCCGAGATCGTGCGGGTGGCCGTGACGCCCGAGGCGCGCCGGGTCGAGCCCAGGGTCGTCTGCGACGCCGAGCTCGTCCGCGTTCGCCTCGACGGGGTGGCCGCGCGGGGCAAGGACGTGGAGGAGGTCGACGTTCCGGCCCGCGGGCCGATCCGCCACGCGCGCGTCGTGCCGCGAACGGGCGGGGACAGCGTGGTCCAGCTCTCGGTCGGCAGGCGCACGGCCGGCGTCTGCTCTCGCGTCGGGGCGCTCAACATCGGCGGCCAGATCGTCATCTCGCTGGCCCTCGCCCCGGCGGATCTCGCGCGCATGAAGGAGCTCTCAAAGCCCGAGCCCGAGCCCGTTGCCGCGGTCCCCGTGAAGGAGGCGGCCGCGCCGTTGCCCGTGCCGGCGAAGGAGCCGGCGCCCGTTGCTTCGCCCGCGCGCGTCCCGCACGTCGGAAAGGCGGGCCAAGGGGGCGCCGCCGAGGCCATGCCGCGGCTCGCACGGAGCGCGGCGCCTGCGACCGGTCAGAGAAGCGGCGACGACACCTTCCTCCTGCGGCTCTTCGGCGGCTTCGCGTTCGTGGCCCTGTGCGCGGCAGTGGCCTACGTCCTCAAGCGACGCGGCGCCCGGTCGATCGTCGCGGGCGAGAGCATCGAGATCCTGTCCACCAAGCGCCTCGGCGCCCACCAGCAGCTCGTGCTGGCCTCGGTGCAGGGCGTGAAGTTCCTCCTGGCCGTGAGCGACAAGACCGTCTCGACCCTCGGTACGGTCGGCGCGCGCGAGGACCAGGAACCCGCGAAGCCGCGGCCGTCGCGGCGCCCGGGAGGTCGTGCCCCGCAGCATGAGGAGGCCGGCGGGGAGCTCGTGCCCGACTCGCCCTTCGCAAGGGAGCTCGAGAACCAGGTCGGCGCGACCCTGTCGGCCGCGGCGGCGCAGCGGGCCGGGAGCAACCCGTCGAACGTGGACGGCCTCATCGCGATGGCCCGCATGCGGGCGGGGTACAAGACCCGCTCCGTTCCACCGGCGGAGGCGTAGCGTGGGCCTGCCGCGCGCCCTCATCGCCACGATTGCCGGCGTCGCGATGCTCGCCCTGCCCGGGGTGGCCGCCGCCCTGCCGGGCGTCGATATCAAGATCGGCCCCACGGAAGGCCCGGCCGAGGTGGTCTCGAGCCTCAAGATCATGGGGCTGCTCACCGTGCTCGCCGTCGCCCCCGCGATCCTGATGACGATGACGTCGTTCACCCGCATCATCATCGTGTTCTCGTTCCTGAGGCAGGCCATCGGCACCCCGACGATCCCGCCCAACCAGGTCATGATCGGCCTCTCGCTCTTTCTGACCATGTTCGTGATGGCGCCGGTCGGGACGCGCATCTACGACGAGGCCGTCACGCCCTACCGGGCGGGCGCCATCAACGAGGTGCAGGCCTTCGACAAGGCGGTCGTGCCCCTGCGCGACTTCATGCTCGTGCACACGCGGGACAAGGATCTGGCCCTCTTCTACGAGGCCGCGGCCCTGCCCCCGCCAGCCACGCCCGCCGACGTGTCCATGCGGGCGCTCGTACCCGCGTTCGTGCTGAGCGAGCTCAAGACCGCGTTCGAGATGGGCTTTTTGCTCTTCATCCCGTTCATCGTGCTCGACATCGCGATCGCCTCGCTCCTCATGTCGATGGGCATGATCATGCTGCCGCCGGCGCTCATCTCCCTGCCGCTCAAGCTCATGCTGTTCGTAATCGTCGACGGCTGGAACCTGGTGGTCGGCTCCTTGCTGCGCAGCTTCATGGTGCCGTCATGACCATCGAGACGGTCATCGAGATCGTTTTGCAGAGCCTGCTCGTCACCATCTTCGTGGTCGGCCCGTCCATCCTGGCCGCCATGGCGGTCGGCATGATCGTGGCCATCCTGCAGGCGGCGACCCAGATCCAGGAGACGTCGCTCACGTTCGTGCCCAAGCTGCTGGCCGTCGGCGTGACGCTCATCGTCACCGGCCGCTGGAGCATCAACCACCTGGTCGGGTTCTTCCACGACGTGCTCAACCGCTTTCCCACGGTGTCGCAGTGATGCCGCCCGTCCTCTCCCCGTCGCTGCTCCTTCCCCTTGTCTTGATGTTCGTCCTCGTGGCCGTGCGCATCGCGTTCCTCCTCGTCGCGGCGCCGCTGTTCGGTACGGCGGTCCTTCCGGGGCAGCTCCGCGCCGCCGCGGTGGTGGTGCTGTCGGTCGCGCTCTTTCCCGGGCTCGCGAACGCGCGTCCCCCGTCGCTCGAACCGTCCTCCATCCTGATCGCGGTCCTGGGCGAGGCGGCCCTGGGAGCCTCGGCGGGCCTCGCCGTCCGCATCCTGTTCGCGGCGGCGGAGGGCGCCGGGCACGTGGTCGGCATCTCCATGGGCATCGGCTTCTCCCAGATCGTCGATCCCATGAGCTCGACGCCGTCCATGATCACGACCCGGTTCTTCAACACGGTCATGTCACTTATGTTCCTGGTGATGGACGGGCACCACGTGCTCATCCGCCTGCTCGCCCGATCGTTCCGCACGCTGCCGCCGGGGCAGGTGATTCCCGATCCCGAGATGGGGATCGGCCTCGCCCGCGCCGCGAGCGCGATCTTCACGGGGATGATCGAGCTTGCGGCGCCGGTGCTCATCGTGCTGCTCGCGACGATGATCGCGCTGGGGCTCCTCACGAGGGTCGCGCCCAAGATGAACCTCTTCATCCTGAGCTTCGCCATCTGCATCGCGCTCGGCCTCATCGTGCTGCGGACGTCCATGCCCACCATGGCGGCGTGGATGGGGAAGTCGATCCTGGAGGTCGAGCCCGCCGTCCTTCGGGTCTGGGAAGGCCGGTAGGAGCCGGCCATGTCCGAGCAGGACCAGGAACAAAAGACAGAACAACCGACCGGCAAGCAGCGCGAAAAGTTCCGGGACCGGGGCGACGTGGGGAAGAGCCGGGACGTGGCCGCGGTCGTGTCCATCGCCGGGGGCACGGCGGCGTTGGTCTTCTGCTGGTCCGGCATGGCGTCGAGCGTGATCACCATCTCGTCGGGGATCCTCGGCAGGCTCGACGGCCACGGCAAGGCCGCGCTGGTCTCGATCGCGGGAGCCAAGATGTTCCTCGCGATCGTGGCGCCCGTGGCGGTCACGGTGCTCGTGCTCGGCATCGCGGCCGAGCTGGCCCAGGTCGGGTTTCACCCCAACCTCCAGCCGCTCGTCCCGGACCTCACCAGGCTCAACCCCCTGCCGCGCTTCAGGCAGCTGTTCTTCTCCTCGGGCACGGCCATCGAGCTCGTCAAGTCGTTCGTCAAGGTCGTGGTGATAGGCGCGCTGGCGTACGGCGTGCTCTCCGACGAGCTGACCGGCCAGGCGCGCCTGGTGGGGCTGGTGCCGATCGAGATCTTCGCGCGGCTGGGACGCCTCGTCCTGCGCATCACGATCTTCGTCGGGCTCGCGATGGCCGCCGTGGCCCTCGTCGACCTGCTGATCGAGCGATACCGCTACATCGAGCGGATGAAGATGACCAAGGACGAGGTGAAGCAGGAGCTCAAGGAGTCCGAGGGCGACCCGCTCGTCCGCAACCGCCTGCGCACCAAGCAGCGCGACCTGTCGCGGCGAAGGATGCTGAGCTCGATCAGGACGGCCGACGTCGTGGTGGTCAACCCGACGCACTACTCCGTGGCGCTCAGGTACCGGATGTCGGTGGACGCGGCCCCCATGATCGTCGCGCGCGGAGGCGACGAGCTGGCCGCCCGGATCCGGGAGCTGGCGCGGCACCACGGCGTGCCCGTCGTCTCGGATCCGCCCCTCGCACGGGCCCTGTTCCGCAAGGGCCGGCTCTACGGCCCGATTCCTGCAGAGCTCTATCGTGCTGTCGCGGCCCTGTTGGCCTGGGTCTACAGCGTGAGGAGCCGTAGCGCATGAGCAACGCGAGCACCATGACGATGGAACCCCGCTCCGGCGCGGCTTCCTACGTCGTCCCGTTCCTCGCCATCGGCATCGTGGCGCTCCTCGTCATCCCCGTGCATCCGCTCGTGATCGACATGGCGTTGACGCTCAGTATCGGATTTTCGCTATGTATGTTCCTGTCCTCCATCTACATCGACCGGCCGCTCAGCCTGTCGGTCTTCCCCACGCTCCTGCTCATCTCGACCCTGGCCCGCCTGTCGATCAACGTGGCGTCGACCCGCCTCATCCTGCTCCACGGCGGGGACGGGCCCGCCGCCGCCGGCCGGGTCATCCGCACCTTCGGCGAGTTCGTCGTGGGCGGGAACTACGTCGTGGGCGTGATCGTCTTCCTCATCCTCGTCGTCATCAACTTCGTGGTCATTACGAAGGGCTCGGGCCGCATCGCCGAGGTGGGCGCCAGGTTCATCCTCGACGCCATGCCGGGCAAGCAGATGGCCATCGACGCGGATCTCTCCTCGGGGCTCATCCGCGAGGACGAGGCGCGCGCGCGGCGCAGGTCGATCCAGGAGGAGGCCGACTTCTACGGGGCCATGGACGGCGCGAGCAAGTTCGTCCGCGGCGACGCCATCGCGGGGCTCCTCATCACGGCGATCAACATCGTCGGCGGGTTCATCATCGGCGTGACCCAGCACGGCATGAGCGCGGCCGACGCGGGCGCGACCTACACGATCCTGACGGTGGGCGAGGGGCTCGTGGCCCAGCTGCCGGCCCTGCTCATCTCGACCGCGGCGGGCATCGTGGTCACGCGCTCGACGTCCGGCTCGGATCTCGGGCCGATGATCGCGCAGCAGCTGCTCCGGCGCGGCCGCGCGCTCAAGGTCGCGGGGATCGTGCTGTGCGGCCTCGGGCTCGTGCCGGGCCTGCCGGCGTTCCCGTTCCTGCTCCTCGGCGGAACGCTCGTCTTCCTGTCGCGGCGCGACCGGGCGGTGGCGGCCCCGGCCGAGGAGAGCACGGTCGTCGCTCCCTTGAGCGAGCGCGAGCGGCTCGCGGCCCTCCTGCCCGTCGATCTCCTCGAGATCGAGGTCGGGTACGAGCTCGTGCCGCTCGTCGACGCGGCGCAGGGCGGGGACCTGACCGAGCGCATCGCGGGGTTGCGGCGCAACCTGGTCGCGGAGCTCGGCATCATCCTCCCGCCCATCCACGTGAGGGACAACCTGCGCCTGCGGCCGCGCCGGTACAGGTTCGTCCTGTCCGGCGCCGAGGTGGCGGCCGGCGAGCTCTCACCCGGGCGGCTGATGGCGCTCGATCCGTCGGGCAGCGGACACAGCATCGCGGGCGAGCGGACCACGGAGCCCGCCTTCGGCCTGCCGGCCTTCTGGATCACCGCGCAGGATCGGCCGAGCGCACAGAACGCCGGCTACACCGTGGTCGACTCGACGACCGTGATGGTCACGCACCTGACCGAGGTCGTCCGCGCGCACGCCGCCGAGCTGCTCGGCCGCGGCGAGGCCCAGGAGCTCTTCGACATCCTGGCCCGCAGCCATCCGCGCGTCGTCGAGGAGCTGATGCCCGCCGTGATGCAGGCGGGCGACGTCATCCGGGTGCTCCGCAACCTCCTCAAGGAGGGCGTGAGCATCAGGAACCTGCGCACGATCCTCGAGACCCTGTCGGAGTACGCGGGGCGTACGAAGGACACGGACCAGCTCACCGAGTTCGTCCGCCACCGCCTGGCGCGCCAGATCACCAAGAAGTTCGAGAGCGACGACCGGAAGGTCCACGCGATCATCCTCGACCATGCGCTCGAGAACGAGATCCGGCAGTCGACGGCCAGCTCGGCCTCGCACGTGCTCGGCGTCGACCCGCGGGTCGGCCGCAGGCTCCTCGAGCACGTCGAACGCCTGGCCGTGGAGTTCAGCCGCTCGACCGCGCCGCCCGCGCTCGTCACGTCGCCGGACGTGCGGCGCGCCGTGTCCGCCTTCGTGCGGCCGCGCATCCCGGGGTTGTCGATCATCTCCTACGGGGAGATCGCGGCGGGAACCGAAATCGTGGCGCTCGGCGTCGCCGGGCTGCCGGAGTTGAAGAAGTGAACGGATAAGGCCCATGGAAACCAGAACCTTCAGATCCAGGAACATGCAGGAGGCGCTGCGCCAGACGCGGCGCGCGCTCGGCCCCGAGGCCCTCATCGTCTCCGCCCGCACGCTGGACGAGAGCTCCGGGTTCGTGGAGGTGACCGCGGTCGCACCCGGCGCGCCGCGGGAGAGCGCCCCGCCCCAGCCGCGCGAGGCCGACGCGATCGCGGCGGACGCGGCCGGCGACGGCGAGGTCTGGGAGCAGCGGCTCGCCCCGTTGCGGGAGGAGATCGTATCGCTGCGGCGCATGGTGCGCGAGCTCGCCCGGGTCGCGGACGAGGCGATCCTCCCGGGGTTCAACGACCTTCGCGCCCTCATCCTCGAGTCGTCGCACGACCAGGAGTCGGGTCGCCTGCTCGGCCCCATGTACTGTCGGCTCGTGGAGAAGGGCGTGCTGCCGGAGCTCGCGCGCGACCTGGTGCGGACCGTGGAGATCGAGCTCGG
>JAQTNF010000128.1 GCA_028713995.1 Deltaproteobacteria bacterium
GAAGATAGGCACAGCGAGACGGCGTTCTCCCTCCCCGCTTCGGGGAGGGCCAGGGAGGGGTTCAGCCCAGCAACTCCTTCGCCCTCTTCGCGATGTGCTCCGCGAGCAGCCCGTAGGCGTCGAGCAGCTCCCACGGTTCGCCCGACGTGCCGAACTCGTCGTTCACGCCGATCATGTCGAACGGCAACGCGAGCCGCGCCCGAGCCAGGATCGCGGCCACGCGGAACCCGAGCCCGCCCTTCTGGTGATCCTCGACCGTGACGAGGCATTGCGCGCTCTTCGCCGCGTCGATCACCGCGGCCTCGTCCATGGGCTTGATGGTGTGCATGTTGACCACGCGCGCCTTCTTCCCGAATTCCTTCTCCAGGATGAGCGCCGCACGCATTGCCTCGGCAACCATGGGCCCGCACGCGACAAACGCCACGTCCTCGCGGGTGGCCGGCCCGTCGCCCGAAAGCCGCGTCTCGAACCCGCCCTTGACCCCCGCGCTCGCGTCCACGAGCCGGATCACGTTGGCGCGTCCGATCTCGAACGGCGTCGCGTCGCCGGTGATCATCGGCGTCTTCTCGCGTGCGAAGCGCAGGTACTTGGGCCCTTCGCGGTCGAGCAGGAGCGCCTTTGTGGCTCGCGCGGTCTCGAGCCTGTCGGCAGGCGCGACCACGGTCATGCCCGGGATGCCCGCGGCCGCGAAGAGATCCTCGAGCGCCTGGTGCGAGCCGCCGTCCGGTCCCACGGTGAGCCCGCTGTGCGACGCGGCGATGAGCACGTCGAAGCGCCCGTACGCCACGGAGTTGCGCAGCTGGTCGAGGTTGCGGCCGGCCGCGAACATGGCGAAGCTGCCGAAGACCGGCTTCTTGCCGTCGCGCGCGAAGCCCGCGGCGATCGCGGTGCCGTTCTGCTCCGCGATGCCCACGGACACGTAGCGCTCCGCGCGTTCCGCGTGCTTCTTGTGGAACTGGGACAGCGTCACCGAGCCTGACAGGTCCGCACCGATGCACACGATGCGCGGATCGCCGCCCACCTCCTCGAGCGCCTGGCCGAAGCCCTGGCGCGTGGCATCCATCTTGACCTCCACGTCCGGTGCATTGTTCCACGAGTAGTCGCGGCTGAACTTGGGCCTGCGCGCACGCACCTCCTCGGTTCTCGCGCGCTGGAACGCGGCCGCGGTTTCGAGCATGCGCTCCCACGGCACCTCGGCCTTGATGCCCAGCTCGTCGAGCGCCTTGACGAGCTGCTCGCGGCTCGGCGCGATGCCGTGCCAGCCCGGATCGTTCTCCATGAACGACACGCCCTTGCCCTTGGTGGTGGCCGCCACGATGCACGTGGGTCGACAGTCCGCGTTCCTGGCCTCGGCAAGGACGCGCACCACGTCGGCCATGTCGTGGCCCCGGCACGCGAGCACGCGCCATCCGAAGGCCTCAAACTTGGCGCCGATGGGCTCAACCTCCATGATGTCGCGTACGAAGCCGTCGAGCTGGATGCGGTTGTGATCCACGATGGCCACCATGTTGCTCGCCTTGTGATGGGAGGCGGCCATGACCGCCTCCCAGATCTGGCCCTCCTGCAGCTCGCCGTCGCCCAGGATCGCAAAGACGCGCGATGTTCGGCGATCGATGCGCGCCGCGATGGCCATGCCCACCGCGATCGACAGGCCCTGGCCCAGCGAGCCGGTGGACACCTCGGCCTGTCGCGTCTTCCTCCAGTCCGGATGCCCCTGCAGACGCGAGCCGTACTTCCGCAGGGTCGCGAGCTCATCGAAGGTGAGCGCGCCGATGGCGTGGAGGCACGCGAACAGGGCCGGCGCCTTGTGCCCGGCCGACCACACAATCCGATCGCGCTCGGGCCAGTCCGGATCCGCCGGATCGATGCGCGCCTCGTGCAGGTAGAGCGCGGCCGCGATGTCCATGGCCGACAGGCTGCCGCCCGAGTGGCCCGAGCCCGCGCAGCACAGGGCCGCGAGCGTGCGCCCGCGCATCAGCCGCGCCTCTCGGACGAGCTCGTCGACGGACAGATCCTTGATTGTTTTCATAGACTTGGAGTCAATGAGGGGCATGGGTGATCTCCTTGTCGCGAGGAGCTTTCCTGAAAAGACGATTGCACAGGGTTGGTAGGAAAGTTCTGAACGCGCGTCAAGTGGAATCCGTCGGCGCCCGCGTGCCCGTGTTTGGCGTCCGGACGGGTCGATGCTAGCGTAGCTGACCATGAGGCGCGCCCTCCCCTGCTTCCTCGCGATTTCCTGCTTGGTCCTGTGCGCCTGCCCGTCGCAGGTCACGACCGCGGCGCGCGCGCCCGTTGCCCCGCAACGCGCCTTGCCCACGGACCTCCTGGGTCCGCGCATGGACGCCATCGGCGAGCGCCTGCGCACCCAGGGCTTCACGCCGGCGGGGATCGAGTCCGGGGGCGCGATCTCTTCCGGCGAGCGCATCGTCTTCGCGGTCCCACCCACAAAGGCCGCGCAACGCCTCGTGCTGGTCGCCATCGGCCGCGGCCAGGGGCTGTCGCTCGATCTCGTCGCGCGCAAGGAGGACGAGACAACCGCGAGCGACACGGCTCCCGATGATCGGGCCGCAATCGAGATCCCGGTGGGCGCGGGCGAGGGGCTTCAGGCCGAGCTGGTCGCGACCGCGGGCCGCGGGGAGGCGCTGACAAGGGTCTTCACCGCCAAGGTGGACACGGCGCCCGCGAGGCTTGGGGATCTGTTCGACGCGGACCTTGTGCCCCGCTCGTCGTGGCGGGATGCGCTTGCACGGGCGCGCGGCATGGGGTTTGCCGTTCTCGGCGCGCCACGAAACATCGCCGTGCGCCGTGGCGGGCGCGAGGTCGTGCCCGTGCGCCTCGAAGCCGACACCTGCTATCTGCTCGTCGCCGTGGGCTCGGCCGGCGTGGATCGCATCGCCATGAGGCTGAAGCGAGACAGGACCCTGCTCGCTGCCGATCCAAGCGGCCGCCCCGAAGCCTGGATCCGCACCTGTGCCGACGAGAACGCGGACGCCGGGTTGAGCGTGGAGACGGCGGCCGGTGCCGGCTCGATCACCCTGGGCTGGTTCGCGGCGCGCCGCGCGGATCTGGGTCCGGACGGGGATCCTCCGCTGCGTCCGGCGGCGCCGGAGATCGGTTTCGATGCGCTCGCACGACTGTCCGCGCAGGACATGGAGAGGCACGGGCTCGACGACGCCTCTGCGACGACCATCCTCGATGAACGGCTCGTTGCGGGCGACAGGCGCGTAATCGAGCTCGACCTCGTGGCGGGCGAGTGCGCGATCATCTCGGCCGTGGCCGAGCCGTCCGTGGCGGACCTGGATCTGAGCCTGCGCGCCGCGGACGAAAGCCTCGTCGCCGCGTCGAGGACGGGCGCCTTCGGAAAGGACGTGGGAACGTGCGCGCGCGCGGACGCGACATACGCGGTGCGGGCGATCGCGCTCGTGGGCGAGGGACGCGTCGTCTTGCGCCTCCAACGCCTGCCCGGCCCTGCGTTCGAGACGACCGATCCGGGCCTGGCCCTGGCCGGGGTCGAAGCCATGGCGGCGTTCGCGCGCGTTGGGCTCGTCCCGACAGGGGAGCTCGTGCCGCTGACGCGGGACGTGGAGAACGGCGGCAGGTTCTCGGGATCGGTTTCCGTCGGGGACGGCACGTGCCACGGCCTCGCGCTCCTCGGCGGAACGGGTCCGCGAGCGTTCGCGGCGCTCGGGAGCGACGGGGAGAGGATCGCGTCCGCGCGGAGCGAGAACGCGCCCGCGATGATGGTCGTGTGCGATCGGAAGGAGAACGATCTCGTTGTCGAGGCAGAGGCCGCGCATCCGGAGGCGGGGCTCTACGTGCTCATCTTTTCATCTCGTCTTGACAGTCCGGGAAGAAACCGTCTATCGACGCAGGGCCGACGAACGGACAAGCAATCCACATGAAAGACGCACTGAAAACCGGGGCATTGGCGGGGCTGGCGGCGGGCATCCTGCTCGGGGTCGTTGAGATCATCGTCGCATTGGAGGATGCGGGCATCAACGAAGCTCCCTTGTATGGCTACCTGCTCATGCCGTTCTTCCTTTGGGGATTGTTGCTGCCTTTGTCCGCCCTCATCGGGGCCGCGCTCAATCTGTGGTTCTGGTGCTGGCATTCCAACAACACCCTGTCGCTCCGGGCGACGGCGATGAAGCGCTTCCAGGACTTCAAGGCCGGGGCCTTGGAATCCCTGGGCTGGCTCTGGGCGGTGTGGATTCTTGTTGCGGGCATGTGCTTCGCCGGCGGGTATCTCCACGTCCGTTTTTCCGAGGCTTTCCACAACAAATGGCTGGCCGGCATCCTCCTGGCCCTGTCGCTGTTGGTATTGTGCCTGTTTTCCGGTGTCGTCCTGCGGCGTCTGCTCGTCGGTCTCGGACACGCCATCTCAAGGCTCGGACCCCGAAGACCGATGGGGCTTCCGCTCAGCGTCCATCTTGCGATTCTGTCGGGAGTCTTCATCATCGGCGGGTTCATCGTCGCCCTGTTCCTTGCCTGGAATACGATTCAAGACATCGGCATCGACATCCTCTTGTGGATGGCGTCCGTGCCTGCCGTTTATTTGGCGGCATTCGTGCTCGTCGTGGCCGTCGCGCCCATCTGGCGACGGTGGCGCCGGCTGACCATCTGGATGGTGGTTTCGCTTTTCGGCTGCCTGGTCATGGCATTGGGTCTCGGGGATCTGCAAGCCGTCCGCCAGGCGTCGATGTCCGAGGACACGCCTTCGAGCGTCGTCACCTCCCTGCTGCGCACGGCCACGGATTTCGACGACGACGGGTTCTCGGGCTTTCTGGGCGGAGGCGACTGCGCGCCGTTCGACAAACGCATCCACCCCGGCGCCATGGAAATTCCCGACAATGGCCTCGACGACAATTGCGTCGCGGGAGACGCTTCGATCAAATCCAAGGGCCTACGCAACAAAAAGGCCTTCGCGCCTCTTCCGAATGGTTTCCCCGGAAAACCCAATCTGGTGCTCATCACGGTCGATGCCCTTCGCGCCGATCACATGAGCCTCTTCAACTACAAACGCAGGACGACGCCGGGGATCGATCGACATGCCCGGAATGGGGTCGTCTTCGAGCGTGCCTACAGTCAGGGGACCGGAACGATATCGTCCATGCCTTCCCTGCTCACCTCCAAGTATTCCTATCAACTGCTGTACACCGACGACAACATGCCGCCCGCCATCAGCCCGAGGGAAACGATGCTGGCGGAGCATCTGAAGAAGGCGGGATACGTCACCTTGAGCGTTACGCCCATCGCCTACGCCACCTCCGGACGATGGGGATTGTTGCAGGGAATCGACTTCGCTGATCAAAGTCCAAGCAGGGGTTCTCCGAACAGCGGCGTCACGTCGCCCCAGGTATTGGATATCGCCAAAAAGCTTCTCGACAAAGGGAAGAAGAGCGGAAAACCCTATTTCCTGTGGGTGCACTTCTACGATCCGCACTCCAAATACGTCGATCATGCGGGCCAGAAACCTTTCGGGAAATCCGCGATGGACAAGTACGACGGAGAGATCCTTTTTACCGACAAATATGTCAGCCAGTTGCTGGATGTCCTGCGCGCCCCCAACGAGCCTCCCACGGTCATCATTTTCGGGGCGGACCACGGAGACGGATTCAGGAATGATCGAGGGAAAAGGAATCACGCCTACGGCCTGTACAATGAGCTCCTTCACGTGCCGCTGATCGTCTGGGCGCCGAACGCCAAGCCGCGTCGCGTCGATACGCCGGTGGGCAACATCGACATCACGGCGACATTCGTCAATGCGGCGGGTTTGAAGAAACCATACCTCAGGGGGAATTCGCTGATCCCGTATCTGTACAACGGCTATCGCGATCCCGACCGTCTCATTTTCAGCGAAAAGACGTTCGGGCGCGGCAGGAACAAGCGCTATCAGAAGTCGGTGACGGGGATGAATTGGAAGATGGTTCGTTGGATCACCGAACGCCGGGAGTTCCTGTTCAATCTGGCGGAAGATCCCAAGGAAACGAACAACGTCCTGTCGCAGCATGCCGAAATCGCCAATGAGCTGCGAAGCCAGATAGATTCATTCATGGAACGCAACGCCATCGACACCCTGAAACTGGAGTAGCGGGAAGACGAGCGACTCCGGGTACGCGATTTCCACGTCGAGGATGCGGCCGCTCTCGTCGCGCCGGGCCTCAAGGACCGGGAACCGGCAGGAGAACGCCCGCGGCAGGCCGAGCGCGCGCCACCTGCGCTGCACATCGCGCCGCCAGTCGTCCGGGACCGCCGTGCCGTAGGTCTCGAACAGGCGCGCCGCGGCTTCTCGATCCCCGCCGGACTTGATCCTCTGGACCCGGGCGAGCAGGTCGGCCACCACGGCGCGCATGGCCGCGTGGTCCTTCACCCGCGCGCGAAGGCCCCCGTCCTCGCCCGCGGCCACCTCCACCGCCTTGCGCTCGAGCCCCACGCGCGCCACGACCTGTACGGCGCGCATGCCCGGCAACGTCAGGGTCGCGGCGTCCCCCACGGCCGAAAGCTGCGTGAGCGCACCGCGCACGTAGATGTCGTAGGCCGCCTTGGCGCACTCGCCGTCCGGGACGAGGCCGAGCTCCAGGATCTTCGGATCGAACATCATGTAGAGAGCGATGAGGTCCACGCGCAGCTCCTCAAGGGGCGCGGCCAGGTCCGTGAGCATCGAATCCGGCGTTTCCTTGAGAGTGGCGCTCGCCTTGCCCGCGCCGCGTCCTATCACCTCGCGCAACGCGGACAGGGCCTCGATCGGGGCGCCTTTGCAACGCTCCTCGCGAGCCAGGGCGTCCGGATCCGGGGCGAACGCGCGGGCGACCTCGGGGCCGATGGCCGCAAGGAGGGCCGCTTCCACGTTCGGAAAGAGGAGGCTCTTCGTTCCCGCGGACTGCCGCAGGCGCTGCTCGAACGGCAGGGTCAATCCCGTGAGGGGCACCGCTCCGTAAGCGCCGGCCGCGGCCACGGCCACGAGCGCACCCGTAACGGGCGGGCGCACCTCGCGCGGCAGGCGGCGCAGCGCGATCTCGAAGGGCATGCGCTGCTCGAAATACAGGGCCTGCCCGGCCAGTCGTGCGAGCCTCGAGGAACGCGCCTCGTCCCGGAAGCCCGCGATCGCGGCAAAGCTCCCGCGCGGATCCGCGCTCCCGCCGATGAAGCCGGCGGCCAGATCCACGCGCGGGACGGTCCGCACCCAGGCCCTCGCGTACGCCTCGGACAGCCGGGGCTCACCGGTCTCGAGCAGATCGACGAGGATCCCGGTCGAAGCCCGGGCCTCATCTGCCGTGAACGGGAGCCCGTCGCGCAGGTGAGTGACGACCTCCATAAGCTCGCGTGCGTACAGGCCGGCCGGGACGTCCTTGCGGCCCGCGCGGCGTACCTGCCCGGCATCCCCGGCGGCGGCGCCCGAAGAAGCCGGGGATCGGCCGAACATCAGGGGCTTGAGCCGCAGGAGCAGCGCCTCCAGCTCGTCGAGGCCGTGCACACCCAGGTCGGCTCCCTGGCGCGAGGCCGCCTCGGCCAGGGCCGCCAGCTCTCCCGGAATGACCTGGGGCACGAACCTCGCGCCGCTCCACGGATCGCGAAGACCCCGGCTGAGCCGGAACCTGGCCGCGTAGTCCCCGAGGCGCGCGCGTATGTCCGCGAGCTCGCTCGGGGCCGCGCCCAGGACGGCCGTGAGGAGCCGCGAGATCTCCAGGGCGCCGTCGGTGGTCTCGCTCGCGAACACGGCGTCGCCCGCCCGTACGGCCAGGGAATCGTGATAGAGGAGCGTCTTCTCCGGCAGGGAGAGCTTCTCGAAACCGTCGACGGGGACGCGCACGAGCCCGACCCCGCCCACGGTTTGCCAGTGTCGCTCCTTTGCGAGCCGCGGCATCTCCGGCTTGCCCTTCATCGCCCGTTCGGCGGGCCTGTCGCCGACCGCGGCGTCGGTCGGGAAGGGCGTTCTCCTGGCGTCGGAGCCCGTGCAGCACACGGAGAACAGGACCGCGGCAAGGATCGACACGATGCTGGAGACAAGCCCCTTCAACGGAACGTCCTTCTCCTGTCAAAGCGATTGACGACGCTGTGCTCGCCCATGGAATCGCTTTCGACGGGGTAGTCCGAGGTGAAGTGCAGCCCCCTGCTCTCGGTGCGCGACATGGCCGAGTCGATGATGAGATCCGCGACCGTTGCGATGTTGCGCAGCTCCAGGAGGTCGGCCGTGACGTGGTACTTCCAATAGTACTCGCCGATCTCCTCGAGCATCAGGTCGTGCCTGCGACGCGCCCGCTTGAGCCTGCGGTTCGAGCGCGAGATGCCCACGTAGTTCCACATGTAACGGCGCACCTCGTCCCAGTCCTGGGACACCACCACGGACTCGTCGCTGGCCACGGCGTCGCCCGTTTCCCACTCCCGGATCGGCCCCGTGGACGGGCACGGCTGGGCCAACGCCGCCTGGGCGGCGCGGTGCGCGAAGACCAGCCCTTCGAGCAGCGAGTTGGAGGCCAGGCGGTTCGCGCCGTGCAGCCCGGTGCAGGCCGTCTCGCCGATGGCGTAGAGGCCCGCCACGGTGGTGCGTCCTTCGGAGTCGGTCACGACCCCGCCGCAACTGTAGTGGGCCGCCGGCACCACGGGGATGGGCTGTCGGGTCATGTCGATGCCGAACGAGAGGCAGCCCTTGTGGATGTTGGGAAAGCGCTCGGCGAGGAAGCGCGCGTCGAGCGCGGTCATGTCGAGGAAGACGTGATCGTCGCCGCTGCGCTTCATCTCGGCGTCGATGGCGCGCGCCACGATGTCGCGCGGGGCGAGCTCGCGGTCCGGGTGGTAGCCGGTCATGAACGCCCGCCCCGACGCGTCGCGCAGGATGCCGCCCTCCCCGCGCAGGGCCTCGGAGATGAGGAACCCCTTGGCGCGGGGGTGGTACAGGATGGTCGGGTGGAACTGGAAGAACTCCATGTCCGCGATGTCCGCGCCGGCCCGGTAGGCCATGGCCACGCCGTCTCCGGTCGAGACGTCCGGATTGGACGTGTAGAGATAGACCTTGCCCGTGCCGCCCGTGGCCAGGACCGTGACCTTCGCCACGACGGTGTCGATCTCCCCGCGCCTCTTGTCGAGCACGTAGGCGCCCAGGCAGACGCGATCCTTCGCCTCGCGGTCCGGCACGATGAGATCGACCGCCATGTGGTGCTCGCGCAGCTCCACGTCCTCGCACCCGCGCACCACGTCGAGCAGGGTCCGGACCATCTCGCGGCCCGTGGCGTCGTCCGCGTGAACGATGCGCCGCGCCGAGTGGCCTCCCTCGCGGCCCAGGTCGAGCTCCTCGGGCCTGCCCCGCCGCCGCGTGAAGCGTGCGCCCAGCCGCTCGAGCTCCTCTATGCGGGCCGGTCCGTCGCGCACGCACAGGTCCACGATCTCGGGCCGGCACAGGCCTCGCCCGGCGGTGATCGTGTCGCGGATGTGCGCCTCGAAGCTGTCCTTATCGTCAAGGACCGTGGCGATTCCGCCTTGGGCGTGGACCGTGGCCGAGTCGTCTGCCGCGACCTTGGTAACCACGATCACCCTGCCCTGGCCGGCCACGCCGCGCGCGAACGACAGGCCCGCCACGCCGCTGCCGATGACCAGGAAGTCGCACTCGATGCGCATGGCCGGGAAGTATAGTGAAAAGAATGGCGCGTCAAATCCCGCGCGGAGCTTGACTTCCCCGTCCGTTCGGTCACTTTCAGGCGACGCCATGGGCACTGTCTCGAAGCGAAAAATCCTGCTCCTCGCCGTTGCCGCGCTGCTCGCCGCGTCCGGGATCGCGCTCGTCGCGGTCCTCGCGGTCATGTTCCCTTCGGCTGACGGCCTGCCGTGGGGCCCCGGGCTCGGCGCCGTCCCGGGACCGGAGCGCCCCATGGCGCTCGTGCTGCGGCTGGTCGAGCGCGCACCCGGCATGACCTACCGCGGCGACCACGAGGGCCCGCTCGCGCAGGCCCGCAAGTACGCGTACCTGCACGGCTCACCCTACCTGCCCGCGGATCGCGTCTCGGCGCGCCACGTGTTCGCCCTGGCAGCCGGCGAGGCGCTCGCCTCGACCGACCTCTCGGCCATCAAGGATGCGGGCGCGTACTACGACGGTCGCTATGCCCTGTACCTGCCGGGCGGCACGTCCGCGAGCCTGGCGATGGATCTGCCGGACGACGCGGTCCTGTCCACGGCCATGGCGGCCCTGCCCTCGTTCGCGGGCGTGGAGACCTGCGGCGCAACGGTCACGGTGTTCGCCGAACGCCACGGCAGGCGGCGGCGCCTTGCAACCGTGGATGCCCCCCACGGCTCCGCGGCCGCGTTCCGTTGGCGCGACGTGGAGCTCGACCTGGGGCCGGGCGGGCCCGCGACCCTGGTGCTTGAGACCGCGCCCGAGCCCGGCTGCCGCGGCAACGCCCACGTGTTCCTCGACGATCCGCGCGTCTACGCGCCCTCGCACGCGCCGCCCCCTTTGAACCTCCTCTATATCAACGTCTGCACCATGCGCGCCGACGACCTCCACGCCTCGGGAGCGCCGCGGGCCTCGACCCCGGCCATGGACGCTCTCGTCGCGCGCGGCGTGCTGTACGCCGCGGCCAGATCGAACGCCAACTGGAGCAAGTCGTCGCAGATCTCGGCGCTCACGGGGCGCTACCCCTCGAGCGTGGGCATCAAGCCGGGCCGGGTCCCGGTCGGCGCTTTCGAACGCGACACGTTCGAACGGCTCGCGTGGCCGACGCTCCCGGCCGTGCTGCGCGCGCAGGGATACGAGACCGCGGCGCTCGCGGACAACATCTTCCTGTCGGGCTTCATGCGCGTGGGCGTGGACCTGGGCTTCGGTCGCTTCGTGGACGACGCGCACCATATCGCGAACACGGCCGAGCTCGCGGCCGAGGCCGTGCGCTTTTTTGAGACGCGGCGCTCGCGGCCCTTCTTCCTGTACGTGAACCTGGCCAACGCGCACTACAAGTACCGGCCGCCGCGCGAGCACCTTTTCCGCGCCGGGTTCGGCCTCGCCGATCTCTTCGGCGACACCCAGTCGGCGCTGCACCGCGGCGAAGTGGCGTATGCGGACGACGCGGTCGGACGCATGCTCGCGGCCCTCGATCAGCTTGGCCTCACGGAGCGCACGCTCGTGGTGCTGCAAGGGGACCACGGCGAGATCCTCGACCCGCGCCAGGATCTCGAGGTCACGGTCAACGACACCCACACGCCGCGCAAGGTCATCACCTACTCGCCCACCTTGTACAAGCACGGCTGGACGTGGTTCGAGCCAGAGGTGCGCGTGCCGCTCGCCATGTCCCTGCCCGGCCGCATCCCGCAAGGCGCGCGCGTGGAGCGGCCGGTGTCGTCCATCGACACGGCGCCCACGGTGCTCGGGCTCATGGGCGTCCCGGTCCCGCGGACCATGCAGAGCCGCGGCCTGGCGGACAACGGCGCGGGCACCCCCGTCTCGATCGTCGAGGGCAAGCAGTTCAAGTCCGTGGTCGCGGGCTCGCTCAAGTACGTGCGATTCGCGCCAGGCCTCGAGGCGTGGCGCAGGCGCGGCGAGACGACGTGGACGCGGGAGCCGGAGATGCTCTTCGACCTGGTCGCGGACCCGGGCGAGACGCGTTCCCTCGCGCGGGAGCCTTCGCGGGCCGCGGATCTCGCCCGCATGCGCGCGGCGCTCGACCGCAACCTCCCGAGGAGCGCGGCGTTGCACCTCGTCGCGTTTCGCGGGCCCAAGGGCGCCCGCTTCGAGGGCCGCGTGGAGCTCTCGTCGAAGGTGCTGACCACGACCCTGCGCAACGCGGATCCGGGCGATCGGACCACGGCCGACGGCGGGACAATCATGTTTTCGGTCACGGCGGAAAAGGGCGAGCCCGCGGTGCTCGCGTTCACCACCGAGGAGGAGGTCACGGCCGCGACCCTGTCCGTGTCCGTGGACGGCCGGCCGCTCGAGGGAAGCGCGCTTAGGCTCGGGCCCTATGGGCTGCCGCTCGCCGCGGACAGGATGACCGGGGGCCGCGTGGAGCTCGACGGCAGGCTCCTGCGCAGGCTGGCCATCGCGGTCGGGCAGGATCCCGGAAGGGCCGAGGGAGACGGCGCCCTGGTAAGGTGGTGGACGAAACGCGTGGCCGAGGGGGGGCCGGAGCCATACGCCGCCGAGGACGTGGACGCCGACGTCATGGACGCCATGCGCGGGTGGGGCTATGCGAAGTAGCGCGAGGCTCGTTCTCCTGCGCGGCGCCCTGCCCGGCGCGGCCGTGTTCGCGGCCCTGTTCGCCGCGGATCTCGCCCTCGGCGGGGGCTTCAAGGTCTTCGGCGAGGAGGCGCGCGGCATCACCGAGAAGGTCTTCGGCGAGTACCTGTGGACCACGGTCGCGGCCCAGTTGCGGATCCTCGGCGCGTTCCTGTTCGTCGGAGGCCTGCTCGGCGCCGCCGTCCTCCTGTGCTGGCGCGGGCTCCTCGGACGCTGGCCCGGACACCCCGCGTTCGCGGCCGCATCCCTTGCGCTCCTCGTCCACTCGCTGGCGGTCGCGGCGCACGTGCAGCTCCACCCCCAGCTCTACGCCGAGGGGTTGTGCATGAGGGGCCCGTTCCTCGCCGCGCTGCAGAAGACCATCACCCACGGCCTGCCGCGCTGGCCGTTCCACGCGGCCCTTCTCCTCGGCCTCGCGCTCATCGTCGGAGCGGTCCTGCGATTCCGTCGGACGGTGCTCGTTGCGACGCTCGTTGCGACGCTCGTTGCGGCGCTCGCGGCCGTGCTCGCCTTCTCCCTGATCCGTCCCGGCACCAACGGCGGCAGCCCGGCGCGTCCCAACATCCTCGTCGTGGCAAACGACTCCATGCGGCCGGACCGGCTGGGCTTCAACGGCTACGGCCGCCCCACGTCCCCGCGCGTCGATGCGTTCTCGCGGCAGGCGGTCGTATTCGACGAGGCGTACGTACCCCTGGCGCGCACGTTCCCGTCGTGGGCCACGATCCTGACCGGGCGGCTGCCCCACGAGCACGGCGTGCGCCACATGTTCCCGCGCCCCGAGCACCGCCTGAGAGGCGCGGTCACGCTCCCGCGCGTGCTCGGACAGGCGGGCTACCGCACGGCAGCCGTGGCCGACTACGCGGGCGACGTGTTCCCGCGAATGGACGCCGGGTTCGAGACCGTGGAGGCGCCGGACTTCAATTTTCCGGCGCTCATCCGCCAGCGCTCGCTCAATGCCCACGCCCAGATCATGCCGTACCTCGAAAACAGCATCGGCCTCGCGCTCTTCCCGGACATCCTCGAGATCGCGGAGATGGCCCACGCCGGGACCACCACCGATTCCCTCCTCGCGCGGATCGACGCGGGCGACGGCCGGCCGTTCTTCATCGTGGCGTTCTATTCGTCGAGCCACTTCCCGTACGTGGCGCCCTATCCATACTACCGCCTGTTCGGCGATCCCACGGCCGAGGGTCCGGGCCTGTACATGCGCTACCGCAAGCTGCGCGAGTCGGCCTTAGAGCTGCGCGCCGGGGCGAAGCAGATGAACGCCCTCTTCGACGGAACGATCCGCGCATTCGACGATCAGTTCGGCCGCGTGCTCGACCACCTCGCGAGGCGCGGGCTCGACGATCGGACCGTGGTCGTGCTGCTCGCGGATCACGGCGAGATGCTCGGCGAATACGACACCACCGGCCACGGGGATCACCTGCGCGGCCGGGAGGCCCACAAGGTGCCCCTGCTGGTGCGCGCGCCGGGCCTCGCCGCGCACCGCGTTCCGGGGCTCGTGCGCACCCAGGATCTGGCGCGCACGCTGACGAAGCTCGTGGGGATCGAGCCGCCGTCCGCGTTCGGCGGCGCGGATCTGGGGCCGCTCCTACGGGGCGAGAGGAGCACGCTTCAGCTCGTGGGCCTGGGCGAGACCGGCATCTGGTTCACCTCGGGCGGCGGCGAGTTCTTCGAGCGCGAGCGCATCCCTTACCCGGATCTGACGGTCATCGCCGAGACGCGGCCCGACTTCCACGGCGAGGTGTGCGTGCGCCCGGACTGGGACGACCTCGTGGTGGTGGCCAAACACCGCGCCGCGTGGAGCGAGACGCGCAAGGTGATCTACGCCCCCGCGCCCGCGGGCATCGTGCGCGAGTCGATGCACGTCGAGAACGGCCGCGAGGTCATGGACGGCGCGATCGACCCGGCCCTTTCGCGCGAGCTCGACGCCTTCATGGCCGCGGACGGCGAGGTGGTGGGCGGATACGTGCTGCCCCGGGCCCCGGTGGCCGAGCCATAGGTCGCATAGGTCTCATGGCCCATGGGACCTACTTGCCCTTCTTCCACTCCTCGAACCCGAACAAGAGCGCCTCGGCGAGCCATGTGCCGATGCGGCGCGCGCCCTGCTCCGTGGGGTGGATGAGATCGCCGCCGCCCAGGCCCGTGTTGTACCAGTGGGCCATGCTGTTTGCGCCGCCCATGGCCGTGAACGTGTCGAAGAACGCGCAGCCCGAGGCGAGAGCCACCTCTCGCTGCGTCTTGCTCAGCCTGCCCGGCATGCTGCGCGACTTGAGATCGCCGTTCTCGGCCTTCTCGGCCTGATCGAGCGGGCCCACCACCAGGCAGCTCGAACGAGGCACGCCCGCCTTGATGATTCCGAGCACGCGCCCCATGTCGCGCCCGTACTCGGACAGCGAGAGCCACTCGTTGTGCCCCTCGTTGGCGCCGAACATGAGCACCACCAGATCCGGATCGCGCGCCGCGAGCTCGGCCTTCCAGTGCGCCTCGTCGAAGCGCGCCAGCACCGAGACCCTCGCGCCGTTGATGGCCAGGCTGTCGTGGACAACGCCCGGCCTGTCGCTCTCGAGCGCCACGCCGAACAGCCGCACCACGCCGCCGTCGCCCTTGAGCCGCACCGCGATCCTCGCGGCCCCGGGCTTCACGTCTATTCTCCGGTGCACGGCCTTTCGTTCGGCCCCGCGCGAGTCCACGGTGGCCGCCACCGCGCCGTCCACGAGCACGTCGAACGCGCCGCCACCCGGCTGCTCCAAGTATGACACGTCGAACGACGCGACCCTCCTGCCGAGGGTCCCCTCGGCCACTGTGCCGGCCCACGCGGACGCGGCCCGCTCGCGGCTCTCGAAGGCCACC
>JAQTNF010000129.1 GCA_028713995.1 Deltaproteobacteria bacterium
CGTGGTGGATGCCGCCATTGGCGTAGGGAGGGCCGTCGTGGAAGACGAAGGGCGCGGCGTCCTTTGTCTGCTCGAGCAGTTTCTCGTAAATGCGTTCCTTCTCCCACATTTCGATAAAGGTCGGCTCGCGTTGGGCGAGCGACGCCTTCATGGGGAACTCGGTCGCGGGCAGGAGGATGGTTTTTTTGTAGTCGATCATCAGCAGGTTTCCTCGCGATCCAAGGGGCCGCGGGCGCCTCGGCGATGCGCGGTCTCGATGGAGTCGGCAAGATAGCACTTTTTCAGGGGGCTGACGCCAAAAACCGGCCGCTTGGTCCGCGCTCGACCGGCGCTCTGGTCGGGGCCGCGGCGATGACGTATGATCGCGCCCCAAGGACGCGAGGCGCTCCGTGCGAAGGAGGAAGCATGACGCGCACCCTGCAGGATCTCAAGGACGAGGCCAGGGCCAGGCTGGCCGCGGGACAGGCGCTGCATGCGCTGAAGATCGAGCGGCTCCTGCTCGAGGCCGCGCCGCTCGATTTCGATCTGAGGCTCGAGATCGGCGACAGGCTCGTGCGGCTGGGCACGGACAAGCTGGCCGGCGCCGTGTACACGGCCGTGGCCGACCACGACATCAAATCCGGCAACCCGCTGCGCGCCATGGTGGCGCTCAAGCTCGTCGACATGATGGGCTTGTCCGCGGCGCCGCTCGTGTCCGCGCTCGCGGCGAGGTACGCGGCCGGCTCCGAGGCGCTCGGGCGTGGCGTGCGCCCTGCGCCGGAGGATCTCTCGGCCAAGGTGCGCGACGACCTCGACCTCGACTACGCCATCGACCAGAAGGAGCTCCTCGAGGGCACCGCGCGCATGGCGGCCTACACCGAGAACATCAAGAACTATCCGGCCGTGGTGCCGCCCGTGGCCATCTTTTCCACGCTGCCGCGCGACCCCTTCGTCAAGCTCTTCGAGCGCCTCAAGCTCAGGCGCCACAAGGAAGGCGACGTGATCATTCGCGAGGGCACGCAGGGCGACGCCATCTACTTCCTGGCGCGCGGCGAGGTGGGCGTCACCAAGGCGATCCCGAAGCCCGGCGGCGAGCGGCACGAGGTGCGCCTCGCCCGGCTCGGACCGGGCTCCCTGTTCGGAGAGATGGCGCTCGTGAGCGCGGATCCGCGCGGCGCGTCCGTGACGTGCGAGGCGCCCTGCGACCTGCTCGAGCTCAAGAAGGAGCAGATCGAGGCCCTGGCAGCGGAGCTGCCGCCGCTGGCCGCGGCCATGGCGCGCTTCACCCAGGAGCGGCTCATCAGCAACCTCCTCGCCACGAACCCGCTCTTCCAGCCGTTCGACGACGAGTCGAAGAAGCAGCTGCTCACGAGGTTCACGGGCCACGAGGTGCCGGGCGGCACCATCTTCCTTGAGCAGGAGACGACCGGGCCCGGGCTGTACGTGATCTTGCAGGGCCGGGCCGAGGTGCTCAAGTGGGACGCGGGCGGCTACGTGAAGGTGGCCGACCTCGGGCCCGGCGACGTGGTCGGGGAGATCTCGCTCCTGCACGAGCAGCCGGTCACGGCCACGGTGCGCACCACCACGCCCGCCACGCTGCTCTTCCTGGCCCGCGAGCTGTTCGTCCCGCTCGTGGAGGCCGTGCCCGACCTGCTCGCGCACTTCGCGCGCCTCGCCGAGGAGCGCCTCGACGACACCGAGTTCAAGCTCATGCAGAACCTGGTGGTCGACGACGATTTCGTCGAGTCCCTCGAGGAGGCCGACGACGAGCTGTCCGGCGACGACCTCGTTTTCATCTAGGCGGGTTTGCACGAGCCGTCCGGGAGCGCCATATTCTTGGGGAGAGCGGATCGGACAAACGGAAAGCGAGGGGAGGGATGAAGCGTTTCATCGTCATGATTGTGATGCTGGGCGTGTCAGGGGCGTTCTTCTGTCAGACGAAACCCGGGAGCGCGAAGGTCGCGCCCAACGGGCAGTCGATCCCCGAGGGCTTCGAGAACTGGCGCCTGATCGCGCCCTCGATGCGCTCCGACAACAACACGATCAGGGCCGTGCTCGGGAACGACGCCGCGATCGAGGCCGCACGCACGGGCAGGACCAACCCGTGGCCTGACGGCGCAATCATGGCCAAGCTCGTGTGGAAGGCCAGGTTTCACGAGGCGTGGGCGACCGCGACCATCCCCGGGGATTTCGTGCACGTCGAGTTCATGGAGAAGAACTCGAAGCGCCTCGCGCAGACCGGCGGATGGGGGTTCTCGAGATGGCTCGGCAAGGAGCTGAAGCCCTACGGCAAGGACGCCGACTTCGCGAAGGAGTGCTTCGGCTGCCACACCCCGAGGAAGAGCAGCGACTACGTCTTCACCTTCCCGGCGGTGATCCCTTAGCCGGCGCGCACACTGGCGTAGACGGGTCAGAGGTTTTCCGTTGGGGTCGCGAAGCGCGGCGCGGCCGGGTTGATGGGTCCGCGCGCCGATGATACGGTCCTCGGCATGTTGCTTCTCCTTCGCACCGTCGCCGCCATCATCATGACGATCGTGTGGACCGCCATCGGCATGCTCACCGTCATCGTCAGCCCCACGGGACGTCTCTACATGTACTTCGCACGCGAGGGCTGGGCCAGGCAGATCCTGTGGCTCGCGGGCGTCCGCGTGTCGGTCAAGGGCGGCGCCGGCCTCGACTGGACGCGGCCCTGCGTGGTGGTCGCCAACCACGCGAGCCAGATCGACATCCCGCTCCTGTTCTTTTGCCTGCCCATGCCGTTCCGCTTCCTGGCCAAGCGCAGCCTGTTCTACATCCCCATCTTCGGCTGGTCGCTCGCGCTTGCCCGTTTCGTGGCCATCGATCGCGGCAGCAGCTCGAGCGCGCGCCGTTCCATCGCCCGCGCGGCCGAGAAGATCAGGCGCGGCCCGTCGCTGGCCGTATTCCCGGAGGGCACGCGCACCCCGGACGGCGCCATCCACCCGTTCAAGTCCGGCGCCTTCATCATCGCGAGCCGCGCCGAGGTCCCGATCCTGCCCGTGGCCGTCCGCGGGACGTACGCCATTCTGCCCAAGAGCGGGTGGCTCATCCGGCCCGGCGCCGTCGAGGTCGTCATCGGAGCGCCCATCGAGACCACGGGCGCCGGCGCGCGCGATAAGGACCGGCTCAAGAAGAGGGCCGAAGAGGCCGTCGGGAGCATGCTCGCCACCGGCGAGCCCTTCGAGCAGGCTCTCGAGCGGGCTTTCCCGGAAGCGCGGGCCGATCTATAGTGGTCCTCGACACCGTCACGCATGCCCGCCCGCGGGGGCGAGGGAGCAAAGACATGACCACAGCCAAGAGCCTCCTGGTTTTCGTCGCGGTCTGCTTCGTTTCGGCCTGCGGGCAGGAAGTGAAGATGATTGAGGTCCAACCGGCAAACATCAGCTTCTCGCAGTTCGACCAGAGCATGCCGATCAAGGCCACGGCCCAGGCCAGCAACGGCAAGCCGGTCGAGGGCGTGGCCTTCACGTACCGGTCGGAGAACGAGGGCGTCGTCACGGTCAGCGCCGGCGGCCTCGTCAAGCCGGTCCGCGACGGCTCGGCCGCCGTCATCGTCGAGGGGCCCTCGGGCGTCAGGACCGAGGTCTTCGTCAAGGTCTGCCTGCCCAAGACGCTCACCTGCAAACCGCTCGATCAGCTCGAGCTCCAGGTGGGGGTCGCGGGGCCGATCACCTGCCGCATCTTCGACTGCAAGGAAAACAAGGTCGAGGGCACCATCGAGTACGCCATTGCCAACCCGGCCATCGCCCAGCAGGATGCGAACTACAAGGAGATCTTCACGGGGCTCATGATCGGGGATACGGAGATCACGGCCAAGGCCTATGGGATTGAGACCAAGATCAAGGTCCACGTAACCGAGGGGGTCAACCTGCCGGGGATGGGCGGTGGTGGCGGCGGCGGCGGAAAGAAGCCGGCCGACGAAGGCAGCGGCGACGGTTATCCCAAGGGAGGGCGGTACGACCACATCCTCAAGAACATGAAGGTCAACCCCGATTGATGAACGCTTATTGACTTGCGTTCGGACGATTTGATACGCTGTTTCAACTAGTTCGAGAAGGTTGGCAAAGGAATCAATGATGCGTCGATCGGCGGCTCGTTTCGTCCTGGCGCCGGCCATCCTGGTGGCGAGCCTGGGTTTTGCGACCCCGGCCCTGGCCAACAACATGGACCTCTCGCTGGCCAGGTTCATCGACTGCAACTCGCCTACGAGCTGCGTGCCGCAGATCAGCGCCTACGAGCAGTTCCTGGCCGAGTACATGTTCGGGCTGGCCCCTAAGATCCTCGCGCCGGCCGAGACCCTCGGCTACTCGGGCTTCTACCTTGGGCTCGAGGGGTCTCTCACGACGGTTCCCGGTGATACCGACCGCTGGTTCAAGGGCACGGTCGACGAGAACGCTTCGGACAAGGTCATGTTCGTCCCGACCCTTCACATGCGCAAAGGCCTGCCGTGGTCCTTCGAGCTGGGCGGCACCATCAACTACCTGGCGCGTTCCGAGCTCGTGGCGCTGGGTGGTGACGTCAAATGGTCCCTGTTCGAGGGGTACCGCAACGGCTGGAGGGGGTTCCTCCCGGACGTGGCGGCGCGCGGCTCCGTGGTGCGCGTCCTCGGTGAGTCCGACGCGGACATCACCATCATCGGCGTGGACGGCTCGATCTCCAAGAACTTCGGCATCGGCGGCATGGTCGTCCTGGTTCCGTACGTGGGCCTTCAGTACCTTTGGACAATGGTTCGTGTCGAGCCGCTCATTTACCGCGACGATACCCGCCCCGAAAGAGGCCACCCGGAGTGGGACTCGCTCGACGACCAGTTCCACGCGCCCGAGGGCAACAAGTGGGACACCACCGGGCTGTCCGGTCCCAACCTCACACGGATGAAGCTCTTCTTCGGCCTCAAGTTCCAGTACGAGGTCCTGGTCCTCACGGCCGAGCTGGGCTGGGGCATGAGCAGCGAGTGGAACACGTCGCTCGACGAGGCCGCCTCGGACCCGCGGGCCTACGAGGCCCAGAAGAAGGCCAAGGTCGGGGATCAGATCCAGGTGGCTCTCGCCGTTGGCACCGATTTCTAAAGGTCCCGTCCCGCGGAGGCTTCCGAGTTGAGTGTTTCAGGCAGGTTCCTCCGGCTCGCTCCAGCTTTCCTTGCCACGGCTGCCGCAATCGCGGCGCCCGACTGCGATCGGAGCCTCGAGCTTGGGCTCGGCCCGGGCGACACGGGGGGGATGGATGCCGGACCCGACACCACGACAACCGACTCCGACACCGGCTTCGATTCCGGCACGGACACGGACACGGACACCGACACGGACACCGACACGGACACCGACGACGCCTCCGTTGACGGCAACATCCCCCCCCCCTTGAAATGAGCAACTCCGCCAATCCCAACGCACTGACATCGACCGCGCCGCAACCGGACGAGCCGATGTCGTTCCCGCCCCCGCCGGACGTGTGCGTGAGCCTGCGCGTCGAACGCCGCCCGTTCCCGGCCGACGCCATCGATCCGGACGCGGCCAAGGTTCTGCACCGCCTGAGGCGTTTCGAGTTCGAGTCGTACCTGGTCGGCGGCTGCGTGCGCGATCTGCTCCTCGGCAGGCGTCCCAAGGACTTCGACATCGTCACATCGGCCAGACCCAACGAGATGCGGCGGATCTTCGGCAACTGCCGGCTCATCGGGAGGCGCTTCCGCCTCGCCCACCTCCTGTTCAAGGACCGCAAGATCATCGAGGTGGCCACGTTCCGCAGGGGCGCGACGGCCGAGGACGACGTCTCCGAGAAGCACGCGGCCGAGAACCTCTTCGGCGGTCCGCTCGACGACGCCATCCGGCGCGACTTCACCATCAACGCCCTCACGTACGACCTGCACCGCGGCGAGATCCGCGACTACGTCGGCGGTCTCGTCGACGTCGAGCGCCGCGAGTTGCGCACGATCGGCGATCCGGATCGGCGGCTCGTCGAGGATCCGGTGCGCATCATCCGGGCGGTGAAGTTCGCGGTGCGGCTCGGGCTCACCATCGACCCGCTCCTGTGGGACGCCATGAAGAGGCACGCGCCGCTCGTGGCGCGCTGCGCCATGCCGCGCCTCGCGGAGGAGATCTTCAAGCTCCTGCGCAGCGGCTCGGCCGCGGCCGCCTTGCGCATGGTGCACGAGATCGGAGCGCTCGCGCCGCTCATGGCCGGGCTCGATCGGGCCATCCTCGACGCGCCGGACCCGGGCGCGTTCTTCGCGCTGCTCGGCAAGACCGACGAGCGCATCCGCGGCGGGCTCCCCATTTCCGACCCGGTGCTCCTCTCGGCGCTCCTCCATCCGGCGTGTCGCGTCGCGCTCGCGGAAGACGGCGACGTGGCCAAGAACCTGGAGACCACCTTGCGTCCCCTCGTCGAGCCCATGCGCTTCACGAAGAGGCACATGGCCCTCGTCCGCCAGATCCTGCTCGCCCAGCGACGCCTCGCGGCCGGCGCAAAGGGTCGCCACGTGCGTCGGATCCTAGACCGCGACTACGCGTTCGAGGCCATCGAGTTCCTGTCGCTTTGCCCCGACGGTCCGGGCGACGAGCGGCTCGCCTCACAATGGTGCGAGGCCGCGGCCGCGCGAGCGGGGAGGCCGGCGGCGAAGGACCCGGAGCCCGACGAGTCCCCCAAGGCAGCCCCGAGCGGTCGCCGCAGGCGCAGGCGCCGCCGACCCGGGCACCCTCCGCAAGGAGAAGGCGTCTGACACAGGGAGCGTCCCCCGTATTTGACAATCAAATTTGACGTCGAATACAATCGTCCGAAGCAGCCGCAAGGCCGCACACCACGAGGAAGTGCCATGACCGATTCCGTCTTTGATGCCGCCGGGTTCCTCACCTTCGACCTGGCGGCGGGCGAATTGCGCTCCCGCGAGAACGAGCGCCTCGTGGTGATCCCGGCCGAGACCCTCGACGCGCTGCCCGTCGGCCAGGCGCTCGAGCAGACATGGCGACGCTGGGGCAGGCTGCACGGCGCCTCGCTCGCGGCCCATCTGCGTAAGGTCGGCGGCAGGCCCGGCATCGAAGTCCTCGCGGACCACCTGGGAGGCTCGCTCGCGGCCCTCGGGCTCGGGAAGATCAGCGTCGAGATCCGCGGCGACGCGCTCGTGTTCCGCCTCACGGAAAACAAATCCGGGCGAGCTTCACCCGCGAGCCGGGACCTTCTGTCGTGCTTCCTCGGAGGCTACCTGGAGGCGATCGGCCCGGACAGGTTCGAGGTGCTGCCGCTGGACGAACAGGGCAGGGGAGCCCTGTTCTTCGCAGGTTGCACCGAGGCCGTGGGGAAGGTGCGCGGCTGGGTCGAGCAGGGCGCGGGCGCGCTTGAGGCGGTCGAGAGGCTCTCGAAAGGACAGGCGATATGAAGAACGCCGAAGCCCGCAGGCGCGACCTCGAAGAGATCCTGGCGCGCGTGCACAGGAACCGGATCGCGGTCGAGACATCGCGGATCCCGCGCAGCGCGGCGCTCAAGGCGGCGCAGCCGGAGCCTTTTTTCGAAACGGCGGACAGCTCTCCCAATGTCGTTCCGGAGCCGCCGCCGTCGCTGGCGACCCTGCCCATGCCCGCCGAGCCGCCGCCCCTTGTCGCCCCCCTGGTGCCGGACGTGATGCGGGTGGAGACCGTGTGCGCCCCGATCGAGCCAGCGTCGCTGGCCGCAGCTCCGGAGGTGCGCGTGCTCGAGGCGACCCCCTTCGCCTCGCGCCCCGTGACGAGGCTCTTGGGCGCCTTGCAGCGGGAATGGACCTTGAACGCGGTCCTCGATCGAGCCTGGAAGCTGGGTCGTGATTAGGGCGCGTGAGCCCGTTTTGACCGAAGCGACGAAAAAAGAGGGAACATGCCAGCGTTGATACGTGCGATGGCCGCGGCCTTGCTCCTCTTCTCAGCCGCGGGATGCGGCGGCGGACAGAAGGAGCAGAAGACCCTGGACACGAGGCCCCTCGAGGAGTCCCGGGCGTTCGAGATCATCTCGCAGATGATGCAGGAGCGCGGGTTCAAGGCGGTGCGCGACGTCCAGATCGAGCTTTCGAACCAGGTCCGGTTCCCGTGCGATCTGCGGGCCGAAGGCCAAGCGTTCTGCATCGAGTATCTGACCGACCGGGATCGGCTCGACATCGGCATGGTGCCCCCGCCGGCGGTCGGCTCGCGGCTCCACGTGCTCTCGGCGCGCACCATCTCGGACGACCCGTCGGTGGCGATCGAGCCCATCTACGTGTTCTTCATCGACGACCGCAAGTTCGTCTATCAGTACAACCCGACCTCGGACAACCGCGCGGACATCACGTACCAGGAGGTCGAGTCGCGGCTCAGGCGCGACGTGTCCGATTTCCTCTCGTGGTACGACTCGTATCGCGTCAAGAAGTGAGGGCCCCTTGCTTTTCGTCGTCGACGTCGGCAACACCCACACCGTACTCGGTCTCTATGAGGGCGCCGAGCTCAGGCACCATTGGCGGCTGCGCACCGACCCGGAGCGCACTACCGACGAGTGGGGACTCTCGCTGCACACGCTTTTCCACCTGGTCGGGCTCGATCTGGCCGTGGTCAAGGCCGTGGCCGTCTCGAGCGTGGTGCCGCCGGCCGTGCACGTCATCCGCCGGGCGAGCCAGCGCTACTTCGGGGTCGAGCCGCTCGTGGTGGGCCCGGGCGTGAAGACGGGCCTCGCCATCCGCTACGACAACCCGCGCGAGGTGGGCGCGGACCGGATCGTCAACGCGGTCGCGGCTTACAGCGTCGTGCAGGGTCCGTGCATCGTGGTCGACTTCGGAACGGCTACGACCTTCGACTGCATCTCGGGCTCGGGCGAGTACCTGGGCGGCGCCATCGTGCCCGGCATCGGCATCGCCCTCGACGCGCTCGTCACGCGCGCGGCCAAGCTGCCACGCGTGGAGATCGCCCGCCCCCGCAACGTCATCGGCCGCAACACCGAAGAGTCCATGCAGTCGGGCATCCTCTTCGGGTACGTCTCCCTCGTCGACGGCCTCGTCGATCGATTGGCCGCACAGATGGGCGGCCAGGCCAGGGTCATCGCCACGGGAGGGCTGGCCGGCGCCATCGCGTCGGAGTCGCGGACGATCGAGTCCGTGAGCCCGAACCTCACCCTCGACGGGCTGCGCCTCATCCACGAGCGCAACGCGGGCTGATCTCCGGAGCCGCGTCCTCAGCCGAACACGTAGGTCCCGGTGCGGAAGTCGACGGCGAAGCCCGCGAAGCCGTCCGCCTCGGGTTTCCTGCGCTCGGGCAGGCCGTCGGTGAGGTGGTAGAGGAGCGTCTTGCGCTTGAGCTCGTCCGGCAGGCCCATGAGCTCCTCGTACGACGCGTGCACGCCGCCCTTGAAGCCCTGGCAGTCGTGGAAGACGGCCTCGGCGCCGGCGCCGAAGTCCTCAATCAGCTCGGCGTCGAACATCGTGTCGCCCGTGACGAGGATCCGGCCGTCGACGAGCACGCCCACCGAGTAGAACGCGGTCTGCCACCCGCGGGAGCTGTCGGGTATGTGGTTCGTGCGCATCAGCTTGAGGTCGATGGCGTCCGCCCCTTCGCCCAACGTCGCGACGTACTCCGGGCGGCCGCAGGTCTGCACGTACTGCGCGAACCTGGGGTTCACGTAGTCGAAGAACCCGAGGCGCCGACCGCGCCCCAGCTCCTCGGAGTGCTCGAGCCCGCCGCGCAGGGAGCAGTCCCACAGGGTGTGGATGTAGTCGGTGGTGGTGACGAGCGTGGGCTTGTACTCCCCGCGCTCGATCTTCCGGAGCGATGGGACCACGTAGCGGCCTGTCAGGCACCACTCCTCCACGCCGCCGATGTGGTCGGAGTGGGAGTGCGTGAGAAGCAGGTTCTCGATGTCGAGCACGCGAAGCCCGCCCTCCCGCAGCGCCACGGCGCCTCGCGTCCCCAGGTCGATGAGGACGTGGGTCCTGCCCTTGACGACCAGGATGTTGCTCTGGAACATGGTCGTCGAGAACGCCGCGCCCACGCCGAGGAACGTGATCTCGAGCTCCCCGCCGTTCGTGAGGCGGATGCGCCGATCGCGCGTGGCCTTGAAGATCCTGTCCGCGAGTCCCAATGCGGGCCTCCTCCCTCCGGGCCTCCCTCCACCGCCTTGGGAAGGCCGGCGTTCCCCCATCTTCGTCGCCGGTGGGCGCCGTGGCAAGTTTCTGAAGAAGAGCCGTCGCCTCTCCATCCTCGGGCGCGACGAACCCGCCCGGCGATGCTACGATGCCCATCATGAGCACGCCGCCTCCGATCCTCGCCATCCGCGATCTTCAGGTTGCCATCGACGCCGAGGGCTGCTCGTGGAACGCGGTGGACGGGCTCACGCTCACCGTGCAGCGCGGCCGCACGCTGGCGCTCGTGGGCGAGTCGGGCTCGGGCAAGACGCTCACCGCGCTGGCCGTGCTCGGGCTGCTCCCGAGCCCCCCTTCGCGCCTCGTGGGCGGGGCCATCGAGTTCCTGGGGCGGGATCTCACGCGCCTCAAGGACGCACAGATGCGCAAGATCCGCGGCGACCGCATCGCCATGATCTTCCAGGAGCCGGCCACCTCCTTGAACCCGCTCGTGCCCGTGGGCCGGCAGATCGCGGAAGCCATGCGCGTGCACCAGGGCATCGGCGAGGCGACGGCGCGGGAGCAGGTGCTGGCCCTCATGGAGATCGTGGGCATCCCGGATCCCCGCCCTCGCTACCGGTCCTACCCGCACCAGCTGTCGGGCGGCATGCGCCAGCGCATCATCATCGCCATGGCCCTCTCGTGCCGCCCGGATCTCCTGCTCGCGGACGAGCCGACCACCGCGCTCGACGCCACGGTGCAGGCCCAGATCGTGGATCTCCTGTCGCGGCTCATCAAGGACCTGCGCATGAGCGTGATCCTCATCACGCACGACCTCGCCGTGGTGGCGGCCATGGCCGACCGGGTGGCGGTCCTGTACGCGGGAAGGCTCATGGAGGAGGGCGGCGTGCGCGAGGTGCTGAAGGACCCGCTCCACCCGTACACGCGGGCGCTCGTGGCCGCGAGCCCCACGGGCGTGCGCCGGTCCGGACAGGTCGTGCTGCCCCTTCAGGGCGGTCTCGATTCCGGAGCCCGGCCCGAAAACGCCTGCCTGTTCGCGCCGCGCTGCCCGCACGCCTTCGCCCCGTGCGCGACCGAGGCGCCGCCGCTCGCCCTGCGCGTGGACGGCAGGCTCGCGCGCTGCCACCTGCCGGAGGTGGGCCATGGTTGACCCCCTTGCGAGCGCAGCGCCGCTCGTCGAGGCGCGCGAGGTGAGCAAGATCTTCGCGGCCAAGTCGGGCATCAGCGCTCTGTCCGGCACGCGGTACGTGAGGGCCGTGGATCGCGCCTCGCTCGCCATCGGCCCGGCCGAGACCGTGGGGCTGGTGGGCGAGTCGGGCTGCGGCAAGAGCACCCTCGGCCGGGTCATGATCGGCCTCGAGCGCCCGTCGGCCGGCTCGGTCGTGTTCGAGGGCGTGAACCTGACCGCGCTCTCCGCGCATCGGCTCCGCCGCAGCCGGCGTCACATGCAGATCGTCTTCCAGGATCCCGCGTCAAGCCTCGATCCCAGGTACACGGTGCGCGACACCATCACCGAGGCCATCCGCGCGCACCACTCTCGCCTGCCGCGACGCAAGCTCGCCGCCAACCTGGCCGCCCTGCTCGACATGGTGGGCCTGCCGCTGACGTCCTTGAGCAGGCTGCCCCACGAGCTCTCGAACGGAGAGCGGCAGCGCATCGCCATCGCGCGCGCTCTCGCCGTGGCCCCGCGCTTCATCGTGGCCGACGAGCCCGTCGCGTCCCTCGACGTGGCGACCCAGGCGCAGATCGTGGGGCTCCTTGCGGATCTTCAGCGCGAGTTGGGCGTGGCCTTCCTGTTCATCGCCCACGACCTCGAGGTCGTGCGCTTCCTGTGTCACCGGGTGGCGGTCATGTACCTCGGCCGCATCGTGGAGCTGGCGCCCGTGGATGCGCTCTTCGACCGTTCGCGCCACCCCTACACCCGGGCGCTCATGGCCGCGGTGCTCTCGCCCGATCCGGACCTGCGCCGCGAGCCCGTGCTCCTGCACGGCGATCCGCCGTCGCCCCTCGATCCGCCCAAGGGCTGCCACTTCCACCCACGCTGCCGCCACGCGCAGGTGCGCTGCTCGCTCCTGGGGCCCGACCTGCGCGAGGCCGCGCCAGGGCACCTCGTGGCCTGTCACTTCGATCTGTGAGAGAGGGCGCCCTCGAGGAGAACCGCGAGCCCGGCGGCGAGCAGCGCAAAGCCCGCGAGCCTTGTCGCGAGGACCACGAGCGTGCGCGGGAACGCTGCGATGACCTGCGTTCCGTTGGTGCCGAGCGCGGCGCCGGTCACGAATGCGGCGAGAAGCACGAGCCAGCCCGCTGCGAGCAGGCGCACCGCGCGTCGCTCCTTGGCCTCGGGAAGACCGAGCCTGGGCAGCACCGCGAGCAGCGCGAGCCCGGCCACCCCGCCGAGCCAGGCGTTGTCGGCCAGGACCTCGATGGGCCCGAGCAGGGGGCCCACGTGCAGGGGAGAGGAAGGACTCTGCGAGGCCAGGAGCCGCCACGCCGAGGCCATTGCCGCGACCGCGAGCGTCCCGAGGCTCGCGACGGCCAGGAACCTTGCTCGCCGCCTGTCCCCGCCCTCGCCGTGCTCGGCCATGTTCCCTCGCCACGAAAAAAGTGGCCCCGACACACGGCGATCTCCGATACCGTTGCTCCCGTCAAGGCCTGGCGGATTCTCGGGATGCCGTTGTCAGGGCCATGAGGCCACAGACGTGGCATTTCGGATGTAGCATGGCACGCCCGTCGAAACAAGCTGCCGTCCGCCCTCCGTGGGGGTGGGTGGCCCGCTTGCGGCCGCCTACGACGCTTCGCGGCAAGCCTCGAGCAGATCCCTGGCGAGGGGCTCGTCCGACAGCCATGCGCTCATGCGCAGCGCCTGTCCCGCGGAGCGCCACGCCCCGCGCCGGAGGCGGCAGATCCCCGCCGCGAGCCATAGTCCCGGCTCGCCGGGCGAGTCGAGGAGGGCCGCCGTGAGCAGAAGGTCCGCCTCCACGTGCCGGTCCTCGTCGATGAGATCGAGGGCCGTCTCGAGCGCCGGGGATTTCGGAGAAAGGTTTCTGACCGTGTTCTTGCGCATGTCGTCCGCTCCTTTCGGCCGCTTGGGGCCGCGCTGTTTCCCCCCTCATCGGCCGCTCGGCACCAAGAGTTGCGAAAAAAATCACGCGCCTTGCGGCGGCGCTGATAAAATGGCGCGCAATGCGGATCTTTTCGGGCTTCGTATCGTGCCTCGGGTTCTGCGCGGCGTGCGCCTGTTCGTCCGGGAACGGCGCGACCGGGGTGGACGGCGGCGAGGACATGGACACGGGCACCGGCACCGGCGAGGACACGCCGGTCTGGCCACCCTACGAGGACGCGCCCGACTTCACGACCGCGGATAAGGGATACGCGACAGGCTCGGCGTGGGCCGATATCGATGGCGACGGACGGCTCGACCTGGTCGTGGCCAACGGCAACGACATGCTTGAAGGGCCGCTCATGGTCTACCTGGCGCAGCCCGACGGCTCGTTGCCCGCGACCGCATCATGGCAAAGCGGTGAGCTGGCCTATTACGGGCACGTGGCGGTCGGCGATGTGGACGGCGACGGGTGGACGGACGTGGCCGTGGCCGAGTTCATCGGAGAGTCGGGCTTCTCGGAGCCGGGCGGTGTCGCCCTCTACCTGAACGAGGGCGGCGCTCTGCCCGCCGCTCCGTCGTGGGAGAGCTCCGAGCGCTTCTACTGCTTCAGCGTGGCGCTCGGCGACGTGGACAACGACGGGGATCTGGATCTGGCCGCGGCCGCGGGCGAGCCCTACGCGCAAGTCCTGGAGCCTGATCGGCTCTTCCTCAACCAGGGCGGCGCGTTCGCCGAGCCCGCCGCGTGGGTCGCGTCGGATCCGAGCCTCAGCTCGGACGTGGCATTCCTCGACGCGGACGGCAACGGCGCCCTGGACCTGGTCTTCGCGCGCAACGGCCGCCCGCACGCCATCTACCTCAACACGGGTGACGTCGCGGCTCCGGGCCTGCCCTCAACGGCGCCCGACTGGGAGGCGCCGGGCGCGGGCTTCGAGGGCAACACAGTGGACTTCGGGGACTTGAACGGCGACGGCCACGTGGACATCGTGGTCTCGGACAACAACCAGCTGGGAGGCGCCGGGCGCGTGACGGCCTTCTGCGGCCCGTCCTTCGACCCCTGCTGGCGCAGCGAGGATCCCCCGACCTACCAGTCGGCGGTGGCGCTCGCCGACCTGGACGGCGACGGCGACCTGGATCTCGCGGCCGGCTCCTGGTGGGGCCCCTTGCGCTTCTACAGGAACGACACGGCCCCGAGCGGCGGCCTGGCGCTCGAGACCACGCCTTCGGCCGCGACCGACACGAGCACGGTGGTCGAAACCATCACGTTCCACGACCTCGACGGCAGCGGGGCGTACGAGCGCGTCGTCGAGGCCGAAGGCCCGCTCGTCGAGCTGCCGCGGCGCTGCGAGGTCGTGTCGTCGGATCCCCCCGGCGCAATCGGCGACGGCTACCTCACGGCGCCGGGAAACGGCAAGGTGAAGGTCACGTGCCGCCTGAGCCGCGCCCTCGATCTCCTGGTCACCGACTGGACGTTCGACCACGGGAACGATCTCTACGTGCACAGGGGCCGCGCCCGCGCGGATCAGTAGCCCTTGCGCATCTCCAGGTCCTGGCCGACCTCGATCTCGCGCACGGAGCTCGTGATGAGACACGTGGAGGTGTGGGGCCTCGCCTCGACCACGCGCAGCTCGGCCACGACCTCGGTCGGGTAGCCGTCGCGGTCGTCCTTCTCCTCCAGGCTCTCGCGCCAGAGATCGCGCTGCTTGACCGCGAAGAACCGGCTGCCCTCCCTCAC
>JAQTNF010000130.1 GCA_028713995.1 Deltaproteobacteria bacterium
TCACAGGCGCGATCAACGACCGGCCTGTCTCCAAACGCTATCGGCTCGTCCAGCCACGACGGACTTTTCCGACCGCCGCCCGATGCGTCCGGGAGAGAAGTCGGTGTCTATGAGCCACAATGGGGGGCCACAATGGGGGGCCACAATGGGGCGGACCTGCTCGGCATCCCCGAACGCTGCCTGCTCGTGGCCATGCTGCCCGTGGGCGCACCCGCCTCGGCGGGGGGCTCGCCTTCGAAGCGCCCGCTCGAAGGCGTGCTCCACTGGGAGCGATTCTGAAGTCCTGGCCGGGGTTGCCTCCGCCCGCCATCCGGTGCACAACCGACGCCATGAGCGTAAAGAGCAGCGCGGACGGCGGCGGGACCATCAAGGTGCTCGATCGCCTGGTGGCCGACCAGATCGCGGCCGGCGAGGTGGTGGAGCGGCCGGGCTCGGTGGTCAAGGAGCTCGTGGAGAACAGCCTGGACGCGGGCGCCACCAGGATCCAGGTGGACATCGACGCCGGCGGCGTGGCGCGCGTCCGCGTGGCGGACAACGGCGCGGGCATCCCGGCGGCAGAGGTGGAGCTCGCCTTCGAGCGTCACGCCACGAGCAAGATCCGGCTCCTCGCCGACCTCGACGACATCTCGAGCTTCGGCTTTCGCGGCGAGGCCCTGCCGTCCATCGCGGCCGTGTCGCGCGTCACCGTGCAGACGCGCACCGCGGACGCGATCGCGGGCGTGCGCGTCGCGCTTGAGGCGGGTCGCGTGACAGAGCGCAAGGACGCGGGCTGCCCGGTGGGCACGGACATCGAGGTGCGCGACCTGTTCTTCAACACGCCCGCCAGGCTCAAGTTCCTGAAAGCCGAGTCCACCGAGGCGGGGCACGCGGCCGAGGCGCTCGTGCGGCTCGCGCTCATGCGGCCGGACGTGGCGTTCACCCTCACGTCGGGCGGCCGAAAGGCGCGCCAGCTCCCCCGCGCCGACAGGATCGAGGAGCGCGTGGCCGGCCTCTTCCCCGAGGAGCCGCTGCACCGCGTTGAGGGCGAGGACCTGGGCGTGGGCGTGCTCGCCGTGCTCGGGCCGCCGGAGCGCGCGCGAGCCGGGGCGGGCTCGCTCTACACGTACGTGAACGGCCGCTTCGTGCGCGACCGGGCCCTGCTCAAGGCCGTGACGCAGGGCTTCGGCGGCACGCTCGACCAGGGCCGATACCCTGCCGGGCTCGTGGCCGTGACCCTGCCGCCCGGCGCGTGCGACGTGAACGTGCACCCTCAGAAGATCGAGGTCCGGTTCGCGGACGGGCGCGCCGTGTACCGCGCCGTGGCGCGCATCGTGGGAGAGCTCGCCTCGCGGGCCGTGTGGGCCGTGGGTGCGCGGGCCCCGGTACGCGTCGCGGCAACGGCCGAGGGCGTGGCCGAGGAGCCGGCTTTGTACGCGCACCCGGGCCGTCTCGTCCCGCCGCCCCAGGCGCCGAGATCGCGCACCGAGCCTCCGATGCGGCCGGCACAACCCGCACAGCCCGAGCCGGAGCAGCTCGCCATGCCGTCCGCGGCGGCCGGTGCCGGGACGTTCTCGCGCTTGCGCATCGTCGGCCAGGCCAAGAGCCTGTTCCTGCTCCTCGAAGGCGACGACGATCTCGTCATCGTGGATCAGCACGCGGCCCACGAGCGGGTCACTTTCGAGCGCCTGCGCGCCGCGCTCTCCCAAGGAAGGCTCGCGTCCCAGCGCCTGCTCGTTCCTTCGTCCGTGGATCTGGGCCCGGCCGACGCGGAACGCATCGCGGCGCTCGCCCCGGATCTCGGCCGCCTGGGCCTGGACGTGTCGCGCTCGGGCCGCGACCGCATCACGATCCACGCGGTCCCGGCCGAGGTCTGCGACGCGTCGCCTTCGCGCCTGCTCGCGGACATGGTGCTGGCCCTCGAGGAGTCGCGCGGCGGCTCGCGGGGCGACGCGGACGAGCGGGCCCTCGCGATCATGGCGTGCCACGGCTCCCTGCGCGCGGGGGCCTCCGTTGCCGAGGCCGAGATCGCGGCGCTCCTGCGCGCCATGGACACGATCGACTTCGCGGGGCACTGCCCGCATGGAAGGCCCGTGCTCTGCCGCATTCCGTGGAGCGAGATCCGCCGCCGCGTGGGCCGCGGCTGAAAAGCCCATGGACCGCAAGGGAGCCCCGCGTCCGCCCCTGCTCGTCGTGGCCGGCCCGACCGCCTCGGGGAAGACAGAGCTGGCCGTTGAGCTCGCGCTCGCGCTCGGCGCGGAGATCGTGGGCGCCGACTCCATGCAGGTCTATCGCGGGCTCGACATCGGAACGGCCAAGCCGGGCGGGGGAGAGCTGCGAGGCGTGGCGCACCACCTCGTGGACGTGGCCGATCCGACGGAGCCGTTCGACGCGGCGCGCTATGCGGCCCTTGCGGACGCGGCCATCGCCGACGTGGCCGCAAGGGGGAGGCGCGTGGTGGTCGCGGGCGGCACCGGCCTCTATATCCGCACTTTGCTGCACGGCCTGCACGGCGCCCCTGCCCCCGAGCCCGCCCTGCGCGCTTCTCTCACGGAACGCGCCCGCGCCGAGGGCCCGCCCGCGCTGCATCGCGAGCTCGTTGCGCTCGATCCGAAAACCGCGGCCCGTCTGCATCCCAACGACGGCGTGCGCATCGTGCGCGCGCTCGAGGTCGCGCTCGCCACGGGCGTGCCCATCTCGGATTGGCAGGCGCGCCACGGGTTCGCGCAAAGCCGTTACGACGCGCTTCTCGCACGCCTCGAGCGGCCGCGCGCGGAGCTCCACCGGCGCATCGAGCTGCGCGTCACGCGCATGATGGCCGAGGGATTCCTCACCGAGGTGCGCGGGCTCCTCGCGGCTGGGTACGGGCCCGAGCTCAGGCCCATGCAGGGCCTGGGCTACAAGCGCCTGTGCCAGCACCTCGCGGGCGAGCTGTCCCTCGACGACGCCGTGGCCAAGATCACATCGGACACCAAGCGCTTCGCCCGCAGGCAGCGGACGTGGTTCGCGAGCGAGCCAAAAATGGAGCCCGTGTCACCCGACGCCGCGGATCTGTTTCTCCGGGCTGCGCGTTTCTTCGAGGAGCGCGAGCGGGGGCGCTCTTAGCCGCCCGCGTCGATCCCGGCGTCCGGGCCGGCGTCGATCCCGGAATCGGGCCCTGCGTCCGCGTCCGTGCTCCAGGCGCAGCCCATATGGTTGAAGCACTCCATCGGGCTCGACATGTCATCGCACGACGCCGGTGTCCCGGAGCAGTCGTCGAGGGCCTCGCAGCCGAGCTGGACCTCGCACGTGCCGCCGCCGAGCCCTTCGCAGTCCGCGGGCGTGCCCGCGCAGAAGCCCGCGAGGTGGCAACCCTGCTGTGCCGCGCACTTGACCGGCCCGAGAGAACCGCACGGCGTGGAGGAGCCGCCGCAGCGCTGGTCGAAGTTCGACCAGATACAGCCCGACTGGCTCGCGCACTGTACGGCGCCCATGATGCTCGCGCACGAGGTGGCGAGGCCGGAGCAGGTGCCGTCCCAGCCGCAGCCCTTCTGGGTCACGCACCCGAGCCCGCCGGTCAGGCCGTTGCACGGCCACGGTTCTCCCGAGCAGGTCGTTTCGAGAGTGCAGCCAGCTTGCGCTTCGCACAGGTAGAAATTGAGCGAGCCGCACGGTGCGGGCTCTCCCCGGCACGATCCGGGCACGTCCGAGTCGCCGTCCGAGTCCGTGTCCGAGTCGCCGTCCGCGTCCGAGTCGGCGTCCGCGTCCGGGCCCGCGTCCGGTCCCGCGTCTGCGCCGTTGCTTTGGGAGCACGCCTGCGCCGAAGTGATGGCGACGAGAAGTGCGAAGACGAACACTCCGACCGGGGTCTCGCGGGGTTCGATGATCATGCACGTATCGTACCGCGCGCGCGCCTTCCTGTCTCGCGAGCAATGTGCGATACTGTAGAGCCGATCGCGGCGTCGGTGGAAAAGGGTCGAAGTCTACTCAGTCTTGCGGCATGGAGCGATGGAGGATCCCGTCTCCGCCGACGAACAGGGCCTTCGAAGCGCCCCAGAGCGCCGACAAGGAGTTGGGCGTGGGCAGCGCGATCGGCGCAACGCTCGTCCCGTCGTAGCGTAGGAGGAAGGATGGGCAGGGCGGAAATTCGCATTGGTGCACTGCGAGCGCAAAGACGTTCGCGGGACCGTCGCCCCAGAACGAGGCGATCCCGCTCGGGAGATCCCATGTCAGCTTGGTCCAGCTTGCGCCGTCGTAGTGGTAGACCCGGCCCCAGTGGAAGCCGTACGCGGAAGCGAAGACGTCGTCGGAGCCCGTGCCCCAAACGCAGCTCCAGATCGAATTGGGATCCGAGTCGGGCGGCACGAAAGCCGTCCATAGAACCCCGTCATAGTGCAGGAGTCCGGCCCCGGCTGCGGCGTAGACGTCATTCCTCCCGCTGCCCCACAGCGTCGAGACAGCGGCGGGCTGCGGCAGATCCACGGGTGTCCAGTGGGCGCCATCGTAGTGAAACAGGCCCGCTTCCCCGCCGGCGTACACGTCCGAAGGCCCGCTTCCCCACAACGCGCTCAAGCTGGCGTCGGTTCCGCTCGACATTGCAGACCAAGAATTCCCGTTGAAGTGCAGAATCACGCCGCCCTCTCCCGCGGCGAAGACGTCCATGGGACCGCTGCCCCACAACGCGTTCAGCACCGGCGTGTGGCCGACGTCGAGCGCGGTCCATGCCCGGCTGTCGTAGTGGAGCAAGATCCCCTCGTAGGTGAGCCAAGAGAGCCCAGCGGCGTAGACGTTGTCGGCGTCGGTTCCCCACAGCGCATTGACCGATCGCGTCAGGCCGGAGTGGATGGTGGACCAGGTATCACCGTCGTACCGCAGCAGGATCCCATGCGCACCCGCGGCGAGAGCGTCGTTGGCCCCGGTTCCCCAGACGGCGAAGAGAGGATCCCTCAGACCCTCCGGCAAGGAGACGGCGGCCCAGGCCGTCCCGTCATAGTGGTGGATGCTGGGACCGCTTCCCACGATGTGGACGTCGGTCGGGCCGGATCCCCACACATCCGTCATGCCGGCGCCGACGGCCGTCATGGGAGACCACGTCGTGCCGTCGTAGTGCAGTATCGAGTAGTCGCCGACGGCGAAGACGTCGTTTCCGGCGCTGCCCCACAAACCGGACAGGAGATCCGACGTGCCACCGGGTTGAAGGGACCACTCCACTCCGTCGTAGTGAACAATCGTGCCGGAAGCGCCGGCAGCGAAGACGTCCTGAGATCCGCCGCCCCAGAGCGAGACGAGCCATTGGTTCGTGGGCGATGCCATGGGGGCGTATTCGACGCCGTCGAAGTGACCGATATTGCCGTGCGAGCCGGCGAAGAACAGGTCGGAGGGGCTGCTTCCCCAGAGGGCGTAGGACGGCACGTAGCCCTCGATTACGGTCGACCAGGCGCGGCCGTCGTAAGTGTAGACGCCCTTGTCGGCGCCCACGGCGTACAGCCGGTCTTCCCCAAACCCGAAGACTCGTGAGATGCGCGCGCCGAGCGGCATCAGCGAGAGCGCGTCTCCGTCAAGGGAGAAGACGTTCCCGGTCTCGTCGACGAGGAGGTAGTCGCCTGGGCTCGCCGCCCAGACGGACACATAGGCGTTTCCCTGAGGGACGGGATCCTGCCAGCACCAACCGTCCGGCGTGCAGATGCCAGAGGTGCCGCCGTCGTCTCCGCCGGCGTCCACCGCGTTGCCTCCGTCGCCCGCGCTGTCGGAGTCGTCACCGCCTCCACTCCCGCACCCGACCACGACACCGAGCGCTCCGACCATGAGCCCCGCGAGAACCCTCTTCCACATCGTCATGTTTCACTCATGCTCCACGTATCCTTTCGGCGGTCCGTGATCGCCGTTGCGAGGTCGATCGTAGCCGAAGATTGCCGTCGATGGAGAAAATTTCGAGCTCGGACCCGCCTCGCAGGGATGTGTTGACTTGGCGCAAGGGCGCGACAGAATGTCCCTGTTCAACATCCCTGTTCAAGTCCCGTTGAAGCCGGGCCGTACCGGTGCTAGAGTGCCGGGTCTCCGGGGGTCGAGGAGGTTCAAGGATACATGAAAGATATCGGCAATCGCGGCGCGAACCGCCTCATCGAGCGCATGGTGCGCAACGACGACATCTTCTGCAGCCTCCTGTTCGACCACGACAACCGGACGCTTCGGGTCGTGGACTTCAGGGGCGGAAACTTCCAGACCAAGCACGCGTACCTCGAGAAGGTCCTCACCACCGAGAGCATGCGCAAGATCTTCACGCTCATCGAGCGCGACGACATGCACGGGTGGCAGCGCGTCGGGTACCAGCGCGAGGGCGGCATCCCGGGCTACTACAAGCGGTCCGACGCGTACATCATGAGCCGCATCTACGATCCGGACTACGACGGCAGCAAGGTGATGACCGACGAGTCCCCGGAGCGCAAGACGTTCCTCACTGACGTGAAGACGCTCGGCAAGGAGATCGCCGAGGGGCACATCACGGGCATCAAGGGCGACATCGTGTCCGAGGCCGAGGCGTACGAGCTCCTCGTCGAGGAGCAGAAGAGGATCGAGATCAAGGCCGACGCGACGCGCAAGGCCAAGGGCCAGACGGGCGGGGCGAAGAGCCGCTCGCGAAGGGGCTCGGCCACGGATCTCGCACCCTCGCTGCCGCTCTTCCGCCAGTTCAGCCGCGAGGTGGAGTACTACAACTTCGTGGTGCAGAACCGCAGGACCAGGCAGGTGAACGTGTTCGGCGCCGAGTACCAGGACTGCTTCGGCAACGCCAAGGTGGACGTGTACTTCTCGCCGCAGACCAAGCCGGACCAGCTCCTGGCGCGCGAGGGCCTGAACGCGTTCGTGGATCGCCTCGCCCTGTTCGGCGCGGTGACGATCTTCGCGCTGGTGCGGCAGGGCGACATTCCCATGAACGCCCTGTTCATGGGCTCCGGCTTCCGCAACACGGGGTGGCTCACCCGCCAGACCGCCACGAGCCAGGGCTACGCCGACCAGATCCTGTGGACGAGGAAGCTCGTCTGATGCCCGGCGGGGCGCCTTCGGACCCGAAGGCGCTTTCCCGCGCCATCGAAAGCATCTCGAAGGAGTGGACGAGGCGCCAGCGTCTCGCCCATCGGCTGCTCGCGTCCGACGCGCTCGAGCGGCTCGTGCCGTCGAAGCTCCTCCTCGAGACGCTGGGCGCGGCCCTCGAGGCGCGAACCGTTCCCGAGCAAACCTCGATCCTCGTCATGGATCGCGCGGGCGGCGCGGACGGAGCCAAGACCACGGCCGGGCTCCTGCCGCTCGTTTCCGCGAAGCGGCCGGGTGCGAGGGTCGTGCACGCGGCCTTCACAACGCCGCGCGGAGTGGGCATCCTCATCAAGGGTGTTCTTTCGCAAGCCGCCGCGGCCTGCGGCGTCGTGGCCGAGGCGATCGGCGGCGACGGGCCGGTGGAGGGCTTGTGCCTCTCCGCGGAAGACGAGGAGCGCCTCGTGGCCGGCTTCGATCTGGTGGTCACGTTCGCGCCTTCGGGCGCGGCGGGCCTCGTCTCGAGGGAGCCGTGCGGGCGCGGCGATCCGCTCCTCGCGCGTTCCCACGTGGCCGTGCTCTCGTACCCGGACCCGGAGGGGCTGGTGGCGGATCTCGATCGTCTCGGGGAGGCCATTGAGACCGAGCCCGGGCTCGACGCGGTGCGGTTCTGGGTCGAGGTGGAGGATCGCGGCGCGTTCGAGGCGCTCGGCTACGCCACCTTGGGGGAAGGCGGCGACGCGCGCGAGCGCCTGTGGGTGCTCCTCGACAACGCCAGGCGGCGGCCGTACCGCGTGCTCGTCGAGCCCATGCACGGCGGGCTTCCGGCGGGCGATCCGCTCGTGTGTCCGTGCCGCGCCGTCATCGAAGCGCGTCTCGCTCCGGATGCGCGCGTCGTGCGCGTCGTTCCCGCCGGCAGGCTGCTCGTAGCCGTGGCCGAGGGCTTGAGGGCGTCATGAAGCGCAGGTTTACTCTTTGCGAGTGCGCTCGCGGACGAGGCGCAGGACGCGTGCGTCCTCCCGGTGCCGGGGGCCGTCGAGCCTGGCCTTGACCTTAAGCAGCGTCTCGAGGTCGATCCAGTTCGCCGTGACCCGGCCATAGCGCGCACGCACCCGACGAGGCCATGCCGTGTCGAACTTTGCCCCCTCGATGCGGAGAAAGAAGTCGATCCGATCCGGGGCGAAGCCCAGCTGCAGGATCTCACCGGGCTGTTCGGCATCGAGGAGCAAAGGCGAGCCGAACTCGGCGAGCGTCAGGTTGGCGCGCCGGACGTTGGCGGGGTCCGGGCCGATCCAGATGTCCATGTCCTTCGTGTACCTCGGCTTGGCGTGGAAGATGAAGGCGAGGCCGCCGATGATGAGATACTGCACCTTGCGGCGCTCGAGGAGCTCGAGCATGTCCTCGAAGTCACGTATCGAGTCCATCTTCCGCCTCCATGGGGCTTTTTCCCTTCTTGCCCCGCCCGGCCTCGATCGCTGCGACGTCGCGCCGGATGGCGACCAGCGCCGAGAGCCGCTCCTGCGGCGTACGGCCGAGCCAGTAGTCGAGATCCCACGCCTCGGCGTCCTCGTACCCCGCAGCCAGGTGCGCGACGATCCTGCGCCTGCGTTGCGCCGACCTCTCGGCGATCCCGCTGTCGCGTTTGGTCGACACCCTTCGCGCGTTTTTCCTTTTTTGCGTCATGTTTCCGTTTCCGCCCGATTCACCGACGCTGCAACAGTATATGACAAGTGACGGGTCCTGAGCTGTATCCATCTCCTATCACAGCGGCTTGGTCGCGACGGCGTCGGTCTCGAGGTCGTAGCAGAAAACGCAGCGCGGGGTATCGGAGACGACCTCGAACTTGCGCCCGGCGATGAAGATGACCACGCCGGGGTAGGTGATGCGCTTGACCGTGACCCTGGCGCTGGACTGGCGCTGCTTCTCCTTGCGGATGTCGGAAAGTCGCTGCGAGATCTCCGCCTTCTGCCCGAACAAGGTGCGCAGGTTTTCCTGCACGCGCTCCCCGTCCGGGGGAGCGTTCATGATGCGCTCCTCGCTCCCCAGGTACCGGAAAACGAGCTCTATCGCCTCCTCCACTTCGCGCAGCTCTTTTTCGAGCGTGAACTCCGCCTCGTCCTCGACGTCCACGATGATTTCGGTTGTCGTCCCTCCTCGCGAGCCGAGCTCGTTGACCTCGAGCCCGCCGGAACAACGCAGCGTGCCGCCGCGGATCACCCCCTTGCCCGAGCTCGCGACGATCTTCCCGCCCGCGGTCGCCCGGCAGTGGTACAGGTAGCCGGCCACGGAGATGTCACCGCCCGCCTCGAGCTGTGCGCTCGTGGCAAACTGGGCGCAGATCGAGCCCGTCGCCTTGAGCCTGCCGCCGAGGACGCCGCGCCGGACGTCGACGTCGCCTCCGGCTTCGATCAACGCCTCCTCGACTTCCTCTTCCACGACGACGTTGCCCGATGCGGTCACTTCGAAGCCGCTGCGCAGGACGCCGCGGACGAGGACCGAGCCGTGCCCCATGCGGATGTTGCCCGTGGACAGGTCCACGTCGCCCGCGACCTCGAAGGAGTCGGTGACGCTGAGCACGCCTTTCGCGTGCAGCACCACCCCGGTCGTGGCGGCCGAGAAGCACGTGCCGTCCTCGGAGATCGAGACGCCGGGCCCCGCCTTGAGGTCGGCGGCGCGTCCGCGACGGCTCGGGATGACGCCGCCCGTGACATCCATGCCGGAAGTCCCGCCGGTGGGAGGCGTCACCATCGCGATCACCTGCCCCGCCGTCACCGGTTCCACGATGCCGCGCTCGTGGTAGTCCACCTGGTCGCCTTCCGTGAGCGTGCCGATCTCCGCGGCCGTGCGGATGCGGAAGTGGATCGTGCCGTCGGCGCCGTCCTTTGGCGGGGTCGCCCTGGCGAGGACGATCCCGGCGGGCGAGCGCTCTTGGCTGATGAGCTCGAGGGCGAGCGCCACGGCCTCAGGATCGGCGGCGACCCGGACGCCCGCCGCGAAGAGCGCCTCCTTGATGACCGTTGCGTTGAGCGGGGCGCCGTCACCCGTCGGCGGCGCGTAGTCGACGACCCGCACCTCCGACTTGTCCGGCGTGACGACGACGAGCAGGGAGGCGCTCTGCGACTGCGCGCACGGGTTGTCGGGGCAGCTCATCACGCACGTCTCCTATAAGGGATCACGCCTGAACCCAACCCTCAATCGCCCGTTCGATGCGTTCATGAATGAGCCGTTTGACCCAGGGATGCTTCGACGCGATCTCGAAATGCGCCGCGAAATGCCCGAAGATCCCGGAGTCCTTGTCGAGCACGACCTCGGTGCGCCTGCCGTATTCATACTGCGTGAACCTGTTCCCGTCGTCTCTGAACCCGGTGAACGTCTGCTGGTCATCCGGCCGCTGGGGATTGCCGGCGACGATCGAGTCCTGCTCCCGGAAGGACAGGACCCAGCCGGCATTGGGCCTGCGCCTCCATTCGATCTTGGTGTCCTGCCTGGGCTCGACAAAACCGTTTGGAACCGGGTCCAGGCAGACGAGCAGCGGGACGGTCTGCTGTGGATGCTTGTCGAGCCAGCGGTAGCACGCGGCGCTGCCCCAGCTGTTCGAGATGAACACGACGGGATTCGTGTTCGTATCGATCGGCACGACGTCGAACTTGTCCTGCGTGAACTCGTGAACCACGCAGCCCGGATATCTGGCGCGCAACTCCTTTTCGAAATCCTCCAGGCCCGCGAGGTTCGAACCCTTGCCCTCCAGGAACCCCTTCACGATGTAGAATTGCGTGCTCATTCAGCGGAATTCGATCGTTTCGACCCCGTCCACGGCCGACATGGCCGCGATGAACTCGTCGCTCGGCGCCACGCGCAGGCTCTCGGGCAGAGCCACCGTGGTCACCGAGCGGCCCGGAATGACCACCTCGAGGAACGCGTCGCAGCGCCCGGGATGGCCCTCGAGGATGGTCTTCATCCTGGCCGTCGCCTCGCGGCCGAAGACCTCGGCGTCCACGTGCACGTGCACCTCGCGCGTCCTGCGGTGGCGCACCTCCTGCAGCGGCATTGCCTCGTCGAGCATCACGACCACCCGCTCCTCCTCACCGTCTCGGCTGTCGACGCGCACGGCGCCGGTCACGAAGAGCGGATCGCCCGAGGTGAGGACCGGCCCGTTCTTGGCGAGCGCCTCGGAGTAGGCCACCACCTCGGTGCGCCCCGAGAGGTCCTCGAGCGCGAAGGTGGCAAGGCGCTTGCCCTGCTTGGTGGTCTTCTCCTTGTACTCCATGACCACGCCGGCCAGCGTCACCTTTTCGCCCTGGCGCCGCCCGGCCACGGTCTCGCTCGTGGTGTCGGTCAGGCGCTCGGCCTCCTTGGCATGACGCGCCATGGGGTGGCCGGACATGAAGAAACCGAGCGTCTTCTGCTCGGCCGCGAGGACCTCGCGCTCGTCCCATCCCTTCGTGTCAAAGTAGTCGGCTCCGACCTGCCCCACCTTGCGGTCCTCGCCCTTGGGCCCGCCCCCGAGCATGCCGAACAGGCTCGTCTGGCCCGTCTCTCGGTCGCGCTGCGCGGTGCGACCCTGCTCGAGGGCGCGATCGAGCACGCCGAAGATCTGGCCCCTGTTCACCTTGAGGCGCGCCGTGAGCGAGTCGAAGGCGCCGGCCTTGACGAGCGATTCGACCACCGCACGGTTCACCTTGGCGAGGTCGATCCGGCGGCAGAACTCGAAGATGTCCGCGAACGGGCCTTCCCTACGCGCCTCGAGGATGCTCGCGAGCGCGGCCTGGCCAACGCCCTTGATGGCCGAGAGCCCGAACAGGATCGCGGCCCCGTCCAGGTTGCCCGGGGGGTAGATCACCTTGAAGTGCTCGTCGGATTCGTTGATGTCCGGGGGGAGCACCTCCACCCCGTGCTCGCGGCCCGCGGCCACGTACTTGGCGATCCGGTCGGTCTCCTCGCGCTGGCACGTGAGCATCGCCGCCTCGAACTCCACGGGATAGTGCGCCTTGAGCCACGCCGTCTGGTAGGTGATGAGCGCGTACGCGGCCGAGTGGCTCTTGTTGAAACCGTAGCCGGCGAACTTGTCGATGAGGTCGAAGATTTCGGTTGCCGAGGCCGCCAGGATGCCGCGCTGCACGGCGCCGGAGACGAACTTGAGCCGCTCCTTCTCCATCTCCTCGGGCTTCTTCTTGCCCATGGCGCGCCGCATGATGTCGGCCGCGCCGAGCGAGTAACCGGCCAGGATCTGGGCGGCCTGCATGACCTGCTCCTGGTACACGATGACCCCGTACGTCTCCTTGAGGATCGGCTCGAGCCTGGGGTGCAGGTGCTTGATGGGCATGCGCCCGTGCTTGCACTCCACGAACTGATCGACCATGCCGCCCTCGAGCGGGCCCGGCCGGTACAGGGCCACCGCGGCCACGATGTCCTCGAAGCAGTCGGGTTGCAGCCTGCGCACGAGCTCCTGGAAGCCGCGCGACTCGAGCTGGAACACGCCCAGCGTATCGCCGCTCGAGATGAGGCGGTAGACCTTCTCGTCGTCGAGCTTGAGCTTGAGGATGTCGAGCGGCTCCTTGCGGTCCGGCCGCTTCGAGATGAGCCCCACCGCCGTGTCGATGATGGTGAGGGTCTTGAGGCCCAGGAAGTCGAACTTCACGAGCCCGACCTTCTCCACGTGCTTCATGTCGTACTGGCAGACCACGTGGGTGACCTGGTCCCGGTCCTGGGTGCGGAAGACCGGCACGTGCTCCCACAGGGGCTTGCTCGAGATGACGACCCCGGCGGCGTGCATGCCGGCGTGGCGGTTCAGGTTCTCGAGGCGCTCGGCGTACGAGAGCAGCTCGTCCACGCGCCGGTCCTTCTTGCGCGCCTCGCCGAGCCGCGGCTCGGCCTTGTACGCCGCCGCGAGGCTCATCTCCGGGCCCTCGGGGATGAGCTTGGCGATGCGGTCCACGTCGCCGTACGCCATGCCCATGGCGCGCCCCACGTCGCGCACGACCGAGCGGCTCTTCATGAGGTGGAACGTGGCGATCTGGCCCACGTTGTCGCGCCCGTACTTCTCGGTGACGTACGAGATGACCTCCTCGCGCCGGTCCTTGCAGAAGTCGATGTCGAAGTCCGGCATGGAGACCCGCTCGGGGTTCAAGAAGCGCTCGAACAGCAGGTTGAGCGGGATCGGATCAAGATCGGTGATGCGCAAGGAGTAGGCCACGAGCGAGCCGGCGCCCGAGCCGCGCCCCGGCCCGACCGGGATGCCCTTCCCCTTGGCGTAGGCGATGAAGTCGTGGACGATGAGGAAGTAGCCCGGGAACCCCATGTTGCAGATGACGTCGAGCTCGCTGTCGAGGCGCTTGCGGTAGGCGGCCCGATCCACGATCTTGGCCGTTGCATCGAACTCCTCGAACCTGCGGTTGAGCATCTCGTGCGCGGTACGCCGCAGGTACGAGGGCAAGGGCTCGTCGCCGGGCGCCTTGTACTCGGGCATGCGGTTGTGCCCGATGTCGATGGCCGCGACGCACATCTCGGCCACCTTGAGCGTGTTCTCGATCGCGTCCAGGTACTCCGGCAGGGCGGCCTTCATCTCGGCCGCGGAGCGGAAGTAGATCTCGTCCGTGTAGCGCTTGTCGGCCTTGGGATCGTCGAGGGTGACCCCTTTCTGGATGCACATGAGGACCCTGTGGGCCTGCGCGTCCTCGCGGGCGAGGAAGTGCGTGTCGTTCGTGGCGATGAGCGGAAGCTCGAGCTCGGCGCCCATGCGGCGCAAGGCCGCGTTGTATTCGATCTGGCCGGCGTAGCCGTTGTTCTGGACCTCGAGGAAGAAGTGGCCCGGCTCGAACAGGTCGCGCAAGGATCTCGCGGCCTCCTTGGCGCGCTCGTAGCCGCCCTCGCGGAAGGCCGTGGCCACCTCGCCGCCCAGGCACGACGTCGCGCCGATGAGACCCGCGGAGCGCGCGCCGAGCAGCGGCTTGTCGATGCGCGGGTGGTAGTAGAAGCCCTCCAGGTACCCCATGGACACGAGGAACATGAGGTTCTGGTAGCCCTCGTCGTTGCGCGCGAGGAGGATGAGATGGTGCGCCGCGCGCGAGGTCCTGTCGCGCCTGTCGCCGGCGGCCACGTAGACCTCGGAGCCGATGATGGGCTTGACGCCCGCTGCGATGGCCTTGAGGTAGAAGTCCACGGCGCCGAACATGTTGCCGTGGTCGGTGACGGCCACCGCCGGCATGCCGAAGGCCCTCACCTGCGTCATGAGATCGTCGAGCCGCACCGCGCCGTCGAGCAGGGAGTACTGGCTGTGCAGGTGCAGGTGGACGAAGTCGGACGTGGAGGACATGGGGACCATCTTTGTGGGGGGAGCGTGCTCTGTCAACCGGGGTCGTGCAAGGCGGTGCAGTTGCTGACGATTTTACGCAACTTTTTCATGCCGTGGCCGATGTCCGGGGAGGCAAGAACCCCGGAAGGAGACCATATCGATGTTCGATCCTGTTCGACACCACCGCCGCTCGATCAGGCTTCCCGGCTACGACTACACCCGGCCCGGGGCGTATTATGTGACAATCTGCACGCAGCGCCGGGCATGCCTGTTCGGGGACGTCGTCGACGGGACGATGAACGCAAATCCGGCCGGAAACATGGTCGCGCGGGCCTGGGACGAAATGCCCGTCAAATACCCGGGCGTCGGCCTGGACGCGTTCGTGGTGATGCCGAACCACGTTCACGGCATCGCCGTCCTGTCCCCCGCCGTAGGGGCAGGCCCCCGTGCCTGCCCCGACCCCCGTGCCTGCCCCGACCCCCGTGCCTGCCCCGACCCCCGTGCCTGCCCCGACCCCCGTGCCTGCCCCGACCCCCGTGCCTGCCCCG
>JAQTNF010000131.1 GCA_028713995.1 Deltaproteobacteria bacterium
AGCACGACGCGCACGCCGGGCAGCCGCTCCTTCAAACCCGCCGCGAGCGCGAGGCACGAGGCCTGGTTCCACGAGAAGGTGGAGAAGCCCACGACCGCGGGCTCAAGCCCGACGAGCGCCGCAAGGATGTCCTGCTCGTCCTGCGCGGCCCGGTTGAAGTAGGCGCAGCGCACGTCGCCGAGGCGCAGCTCCTTTGCCCTCGCGCGCAGCATGGCGGCCAGGTACAGGATGCCGGGCATGACGTAGTAGTGGCGCTTCAGGATGAACGCCTGCCTGGCCCACGAGGGCTGCTCGTCGCCCAGGTAGGCGAGGACCACGCGGCGGTTTGCGTCGCTTCCCATGTCAGTGCTTCGCCTCCCCCCTGCCGTCCGCGGAGGTCTCTTCCCGCAGGCCGAACTCCTTCATCTTGGTCTGCAGGGACTTGCGGCTGATCTTGAGCATCTGGGCGGCGCGCGTCACGTTGCGGCCGGTCTGCACGAGGGCGCGAAGGATGATCTGGCGCTCGAGGCTCGCGGCCGCGGCCTTGACCTGGTCCTTGAGCCCTCCGCCCCTGGCGATCTCCTCGGGCACCGGGATCTCGCCCGTGCGCGGGATCAGCGGCTCGCCGAGGAGGTCGGGCGGGAGTTCGGACAAGCCGATCGTCTCGCCGTCGCAAAAGAGCACGCATCGCTCGATCACGTTCTCGAGCTCGCGGATGTTGCCCGGCCAGGCGTAGCTCGTAAGGAGAGCGAGCGCCTCGGACGCCACCCCGCGCACGCTCTTGCCGAGCCGCTTGTTGTACTTGGCGAGGAAATGTTCGACGAGGAGCGGCAGGTCGAGGGCCCGCTCGCGCAGGGGCGGCAGATGGATGTGCACGACCTTGAGCCGGTAGTAGAGGTCCTCGCGGAAGCGCTTCTCGGCGATGGCGCGTTGCAGATCCTGGTTCGTGGCCGTCACGAGCCGCACGTCGACGCGCGTGGTGGTGATTCCGCCGACTCGCTCGAACTCGCCCTCCTGGATGGCGCGCAGGAGCTTGACCTGCATCTCGAGCGACACCTCGCCGATCTCGTCGAGGAACAGGGTGCCGCCGTGGGCCAGCTCGAAGCGGCCGGGCTTGGCGTTGTCCGCGCCGGTGAACGCGCCCTTCTCGTAGCCGAACAGCTCGCTCTCGATGAGCGTGGGCTGGATGGCCCCGCAGTTGACGCGGATGTACGCGGCGTCCTTGCGCGCCGAGTTCTCGTGCAGGGCGCGGGCGATGAGCTCCTTGCCCGTTCCGCTCTCGCCCGTGATGAGCACCGTGGACGGCGTGGCCGCCACGCGCTCGATGACCTGGAAGACGGCCTGCATGGGCGCGCTGCGGCCGATGATGCTGAAGCGCCCGGTCGGATCGCGCTCGAGCGTGGCCTCCTTGCGCGACAGGGCCACGGTGCGCGCGGCCTTCGTGACCACATCGCGCATCTCGCGGCGCTCGAAGGGCTTCGTGATGTAGTCGAACGCGCCCAATTTCAACGCCTCCACGGCCGTGTCGACCGTGCCGTGGGCCGTGATCATGATGACCGGCAGGCCGGGGCGCTCCTCGACCACCCGCCGCAAAAGCGTGAGCCCGTCCACCTTGGGCATCTTGAGGTCCGTGATGACGATGTCGATATGGTGGTCCTCGAGCACGGCGAGCGCCGCGGCGCCGTCCTCCACGGCGTGCACCTCGTGGCCGTCGCGCTCGAGCGTGGCCTTGAGCACCTTGCGCAGGTTCGGCTCGTCGTCGGCCACCAGGATCTGGACCGGTTCGGTCTGCATCAGGGACGGCACCTCGTGGAGATCACCTTGCCGCCGGCGTTGGTGGTCACGTCGGCACCGGCCTCGAGGTCCTCGCCCACGCCCGTGCAGAAGGCGATGAAGAGCTTGCCCTTGCCCGTTGCGCCGGCGAGGAGCTCCGCGCGGCCGGCCATGGGCGCCACGGCCACGCCGCCGCCGAAGAGCTGCCCGGATTCGGGCGACGAGTCGGCCACGATCCCGGCCACCTCGCCGAGCTTGGCTCCGCGGTACACGTACACCGCACCGGCCTCGCCCTTGCCGCCCACCGCGGCGCCAGGCGCGCCCACCGCGAGCTCGGGCGTCTTGTCGTCCGTGGCGAGATCGCCCACGGCGAGCGCGAGACCGAACCCGCACGCCTCCTCGCACGTCGCATCCGGGCCGTCCGCCTCGCCCGGCTTCACGACCGCCGCGGGCTCCACGTCCTCGTCCTCGCACGCGGGCGCCGCGGCCACGAGTTCGGAAAGGACGTAGACGTAGGCTACATCCTTGCGCTTCTCGGCCGCGCCGTCTGCGACCACGAGCTCGTCCGCGCCGTCGCCGTTCAGGTCGCCCGTGGCCATCACGCCGCCGAACCCGGGATCCGCCGAACGCGACAGGCAGGCCGCCTCGGTGAGGGTCGAGAGGCCCTTCGAGCCCTGGACGTAGACGTGCACCCGGTTCCAGCCGTACGAGACGTTCTTGGTCGCGACCGCCAAGTAGAAACGGCCCGCGTCCACGCGCCCGGCCGCGAGCTCCACGACCTCGCCGTCGTCGGGCACGACCGCCGAGGAAGACGCGACCGGCTTGGCGCTCGAGAACACCCAGGCCCTGTCCTTGGCCGCGGCTGCGAGGAGCCACGGGCCGCCGCCCACGGGCGGCACCGGAGCGAGGGCGCGACCGAAGCCCTCGGTTCCGGACATGGTGAAGTCCGCGTGCCACTCGCCCTCTTCGCAGTCCACGTGCACGTTGCCCTTCGCGGGCTCGCCGATGGCCACGCAGCCCGAGCGCAGGTCGTCGCCGAAGACCGGCAGCCCGGCGAGGGAGGCGCCGCTGCCCAACGTGTCGGCCTCGGTCTTGTCGAGGTACTCGTCCCAGGGGTCGCCGACGTTGACGAGGCGCGAGCCCTCGGCGAGCTTGTAGAAGACGGTGGGCGTGCCGCTGCCTCCGGACACGGCCACGAGGTCGACCGGATCGGCGTCGGCCGTGGACGTGGGCGCGATCTCGGAGCCGAACAGGACCGTGGGGTAACCGCCCGGCCTCGAGACGACGTGCAGCGGCGAGTTGTCCTCGTAACCGAAGAAGTCGTAGGCCGAGCACGCGCACGCGAGCGCGGCGACAAGGGCGGGAATGACGGGACAAGATCCCATGGCACCTCCTTTAGAACACCACGGTCGCGCCCAGACCGGCCGTGTCCGGTGCGACGAGCGGGGCCACCATCAGCCTCGGGAGCGAAGACTGCGTTTTCCAGGGATTCTCCGTGAAATCCACGGGATCCAGGATCTTGCCCTCGGACGGCGGCAGCGGATCGCGTACGAAGTAGTAGATGCACAGGCCCGAGACCACGGCGCCCAGGCCGAAGGCCACGTCCGCGCCGAGCGCCCACAGGAACCCTTCGAGAATGCGAGGATCGTCGTCCGCGAGCCGGCCCTTGTTGTGCGCGCTTTCGAGCTCCCCGTTCAGATCGTACGCCATATAGCCGGCCACGCCGCCGCCCGCGAACAGGGCCGCCGCAAAGCCCAATGTGACCCACGCCGAGGTGCGGCTCGGCACCGGGTTCATCCGGATGAGAGCCTTGGTGGTGCGGCCGCCCTCGACCCTGGCGTCGGCCGCGTAGTCCTTCATGCCCTCGGCGGTCACGAGCAGCTTGTGAGCGCCGGGAGGCGCCTGGGTCTCGACGCGCGCGACGCCGACGGGCTCGCCGTCCATGGACACGTTGGCGACGGGGATGTTGGCCTTGACGAGCAGGGTGCCGAACGGGAGGCGCGTGAGCGTGAGAGCGAGCTCCTGCTTGTCGCCGATGCTCACGTCCACGTCCTTCTCGATGGGCTCATACCCGGGCTTCTCGACCCAGATGCGGTGCCGGCCCGTGGGGAGCACGTTGCCCCACGGCGTCTCGCCGGCCTGGCCCGCGGCCTTGTCGTCCACGTACACCGCCGCGCCCGGCACGTCCGTACGCACGTGCAGAAAGCCCAGGAACGCGCCCTGGCTCATCTCGACGACCACGATGTAGACCTGGCCCGGCGTGACGTCCACGCTCGTCTGCACGGTGCGGTAGTCCGGGTGGCTCGCCACGATCGTGTACGCGCCGCGCTCCACGGTGGCGGCCATGGGTCCGGTGGTCTTCGACACCTCCGCGCCTGCCGCGTCGAGCACGCGCACCTCGGCCTCGGCCGGGTTCGTGCGCACCGAGATGAGCGACTTCATCTCCACCTCGCTCACCTTGACCGGCACGCCGGGCGCGGACTCGCCGGGCGCGGGCTCGGTCGGGGTCTCGGCGAGGAGCGCGCGGATCTTGACCTCCACCTCGGCCAGATCGGGCGCCTTGGGGTCGGCCTCCAGGTAGCGCCTGTAGAACTCCACGGCCTTGGCCTTGTCGCCGCCCTTCTCGTGGGCGAGGGCCGCGTTGTAGAGGAACGCGGCGAACGGCGATGCCGTGAAGGCGTTCACGAACTCGTCCGCGGCCTCGGTGAAGCGCCCCTGGGTGAAGGCGTCCTGCCCGAGCTCCATGTGGTGCCTGGCCCGCTCGAGCGGGTTGTCCCTGGGCTGGGCGAGGCCCGGCGCGCCCATGAGCGTGAGCGCGAGGCCCGCGGCCATTCCCGTCCACCCGATACACTGTGCTCTCGCCATCCGGCTCCCTCGGTCTTCCGTTGCATCGGCCCGCCCGTCCGACAGGCATCCTAGCTTAACCAAGGCGGACAGTCGACGCAAACACTCCACGACCCCGCACGGTACGCACGGTGTCTGACCACGGGCGCGCCGGATTTGACCGGCCCCCGGAGTTGACCTATCAAGTTCTTCGCCCGTGACACGCACGGCGGGCGAGGAGCGTGCGAGATGACCGAGCGAGTAAAAGAGATCCTGGGGAGCGAGGCGCCGCGCGAGGACGTGACCGTGGAGGGCTGGGTGCGCACGGCGCGCGCGAGCAAGGGCATCGCGTTCTTCGAGGTGAACGACGGCTCGTGCCTCGCGAGCCTGCAGGTGGTGGCCGAGCCGGGGCTTGCGAACTACGCCGAGGTCGAGGGCCTGCACGTGGGCTCGGCCGTGCGCGTGCGAGGGCGCCTCGCGCAGTCGCCGGCCAAAGGCCAGAAGTGGGAGCTCAAGGCCGCGGACGTGGAGATCGTGGGCCCTTCCGCGCCCGAGTACCCGCTCCAGAAGAAGCGCCATTCCTTCGAGTACCTGCGCACCATCTCGCACCTGCGCGTGCGCTCACGCACGTTCGGCGCCGTGTTCCGCGTGCGCCACGCCCTGCAGATGGCCATCCACAACTTCTTCGACTCGCGCGGCTTCGTCCAGGTGCACGCGCCCATCATCACCGGCTCGGACTGCGAGGGCGCGGGCCAGATGTTCCGCGTCACGACGCTCGACCTCGGGGCGAAGCCCGACTTCTCAAAGGACTTCTTCGGCCGCGAGACGTCGCTCACGGTAAGCGGCCAGCTCGAGGCCGAGATCTTCGCGCTGGCGTTCAAGGACGTGTACACGTTCGGCCCCACGTTCCGCGCCGAGAACTCCAACACGTCGCGCCACGCGGCCGAGTTCTGGATGATCGAGCCCGAGATGGCGTTCTGCGACCTGCGCGGCGACATGGCGATCGCCGAGGCGTTCGTGCGTTCCATCGTGGGCGAGGTGCTCGCGCGCTGCTCGCAGGACGTGGACTTCTTCGACCAGCAGATCGAAAAAGGCTTGCGCGCCAAGCTCGAGGGCCTCGTGGCTTCCCCGTTCGAGGTGATGACCTACACGCAGGCCGTGGCCGCGCTCGAGAAGTCCGGCAGGAGCTTCGAGTACAAGCCCGCGTGGGGCATGGACCTCCAGTCGGAGCACGAGCGTTTCCTGACCGAGGAGCTCCTCAAGCGGCCCGTGTTCGTCATCGACTACCCCGCGGACATCAAAGCGTTCTACATGCGCATGAACGACGACGGGAAAACCGTGGCGGCCATGGACCTGCTCGTGCCGCACGTGGGCGAGATCATCGGCGGCTCGCAGCGCGAGGAGCGGCTCGGCGTGCTCGAGGAGCGCATGAGGGCGTTCAAGCTCGATCCCGCGAGCTACTGGTGGTACCTCGACCTGCGCCGCTACGGCGGCACGCCCCACGCCGGCTTCGGCATGGGCTTCGAGCGCATGCTCATGTACGTGACCGGCATGACCAACATCCGCGACGTGATCCCCTTCGCGCGCACCCCGGGCAGCGCCGAGTTCTGAGAAGGGAAGAGGGGGTCAAGACTTATCACTATTCACTTGGAACGGGCTGTGGTAGAACTCCCGTATGGCACGCAAGCCCCGCATCGACTTTCCCGGAGCCTGGCACCACGTGATGCACCGCGGCGCGAGGCGCGCGCCGATCTTCCGCGACGACGGGGACTGCCTGCGTTTCCTGGGCGTTCTCGAGGACACGGTGGGCCGGTTCGGCATCGAGGTCCACGCCTACTCGCTCATGCCCAACCACTACCATCTCCTCGTCCGCTCGGTTCGAGGCAACCTCTCCCGGGCCATGCGGCACCTGAACGCGGTCTATACCCAGGCGTCCAACCGCGCCCGGCGCTGGGACGGGCCGGTGTTCCGCGGCCGCTTCCACAGCCAGTCGCTGCGAACCGAACCCCATCTGCCGTGCGTGCTGGCGTACATCCACCTGAACCCGCTGCGCGCCAGCCTGGTGACGCGGCTGACCTCGGACTGCTGGACGAGCCACCTGGCGTACACGGGACGGGAGCGCGCGCCGGCATGGCTCTCGCGGGATTTCTTCCTGGCGCTGCTTGGCGGCAAAGAGAAGCTGCACGAGTACGTGCTCGACCTCCACCGAGGGCGGCTGACATGGCCGGAGCGGATGGCCATGGACACGGGGTTCCTGCCGGCGCTCGAAGGCGAGATTGCGGAGCGGCGCGTCGGGAAGGGGGCGGGGAGGGCGCGGACGGGGGTCGAGGTGCTGCGTGCGGTGCGCCGCGTGACCGGGGCGAGCCTCGCGGAGCTGCGAACGGCGCAAATGGGCCCGCGTGCCAACCCGGCGCGACGATTCGCGGCGTGGGCGCTGGATCACCGCACCGATCTGACGCGGCGGGAGATCGGCGATCTGCTGGGCATGACGACGCGGCAGGTGCACAACGTGGTCAACCGCTGGTCCGAGAAGGACGCGCGGCTCACGCTCTGGCGCGAGGCGCTGGAGGAAGAAGGATCAAGTGAGTAGTGAACACTCTTGACCCCTATGCATCCCTCTGTCGCACAGCCTCTGCTCCGTCTCGAAGAGCGTCCGTTGTCGACTTGTCGGCTTGAACATGACCGATGATCGCAAATCGGATCATGAAAAGATATCGGAATCAGTTCTCTTGAATGACTTTCTTCTCAGGAATCTCACTATTCACTTGGAGCAGGCCGTGGGAGAAGTTCCATGTGGCACACAAGCCCCGCATCGACTTTCCCGGAGCCTGGCACCACGTGATGCACCGCGGCGCGAGGCGGGCGCCGATCTTCCGCGACGACGGAGTCAACCGCTGGTCCGAGAAGGACGCGCGGCTCACGCTCTGGCGCGAGGCGCTGGAGGAAGAAGGATCAAGTGAGTAGTGAACACTCTTGACCCCCATCTCCCTCCCATCTCCCTTTCCACTTTCTCGACGGGCCAACACCTCGAACATCAACGGTTCTCTTCACGCCGTCCTTTGCCGCTGCGCTCGACGCGCGTGGCCTTCTACATGCAATCCAGCGGAGCGGCAGAGTGGAAGTGCCTGGCACCGCCGTTCCCGCCGTTCACCGCCGTTCATGGTCCACTCTCTTCAATTGATGCTGGCGCCGGCGCACCGGAATCGCAAACGGTTCATGTCGACTCACTCCCCGGGCGCGAGCGCGAGGGCCAGGTTGAAGCCCAGCTCGCTCGTGGCGATGGCAAGCGTCGGCACCGGACCTGCCGGGAGCTCCCGCCCGTCGATGCCCGAAACGCCCGTCAGCTGCGGCCACAGCCCTCCCCCGTCCGACCAGGCGCGCAGCACCGCGGCGAGCGTGGCCGTGCCCGAGGCCGCCTCCGCGAGCCCGGTGTGGAACACGCTCGTGACGAGCGGCACGCGCGACGCCGATGCGCCAAGAGCGATCTCCAGCGCCGCGAGCGTCTTGCGGTCGCCCGAGTTGCCCTCAGGCGACCACAGGACGAGGCCCACGTCGCCGGGCGACCAGCCGGCCATGGCGAGCGCGTCGCGGATCGCGCGGGCCAGCCCCTCGGGCCGCGCGCACGGCTCGTAGAAGGCGTCCGTGTCCGTGGTCATGCCGTAGCCCGCGATTGTGGCGAGGATACGCGCCCCGCGGCTTTTCGCGCGCGCCGCGTCCTCGGCCACCACGTACGCCGCGCCCTCGCCCACCACGCGGCGATCCGGGATGTCGAGCCGCAGACCGTAGGCGACCTCGTCGTCTCCCGTGTGCAGGAGGTCGAGCTCGTCGCAGTTGCGGAAGTAGCGCGAATACAGCTCGTCCGACGCGCCGGCGAGCACGCACGGCGCCTCGCGGCTCGTGACGGCCAGGTGCGCAAGCAGCAGGGCGAAGAGCCCGGCGTCCGCGCCCTGGGACACGGTGCAGGCGTAGCCCTTGAGCAGGAGCGCGTTCGAGACCCAGCCGGAGGTGGCGTTGGCCACGATCACCGAGAAGCCCGAGATGTCGGCCTGCGCGCCGCGCGAGCGCGTGATCGCGTGCATGTGGCCTTCCTCGCACGGGCCCACGTACACGCCGGTCACCACGCCCACGTCGAGCCCGTCCTTGGGGCCCACGCGCAGATCCGCGTCGGCCATGGCGAGGCGCGCAGCGGCCGCGGCGTAACGGCTGATGGGGTTCATGGACTTGAGGTCGAGCCTGCGGTCCACGTCGCGGCCGTCGAACTCGGGCACGAGCCCGGCCAGCTTCGAGCGCGTGGGCCGCGTCGCGATCCTGCCCACCGGAACGAGCCCACGCCTGCCCTCGCGCAGCGCCTCGAGCAGCGCCGCAGAGCCGAGCCCGAGCGACGTGACCGCTCCGCCGCCCGTGAGCACCGTGCGCGCGGTCGGATCGGGCCCGGCCGCAGGGGGGCGCGACGGATCGCAACGACCCACCACCACCCCCGCGTTGTTGCCGCCGAAGGCGTAGTTGCACGACAGGAAGCGATCGTACGCGGCGGGTCGCGGCGCGCCCGGCACGTAGTCGAGCGTGCAGCCCGGCCTCGGCTCGCCGAAGTTGATCGTGGCCGGCACGAGCCCGTCGTTCATGGCCACGAGCCCGGCCGTGGCCTCGATGATGCCGGCCGCGCCCAGGCAGTGGCCCACCGCGGACTTGAAGGAGTGCACGGGCACGGGAGAATCGCCCACGAGCCGCGCGATGGCCTTGGACTCGATGCGGTCGTTCACCTCGGTGCCGGTGCCGTGCGCGTTGATGCAGCCCAGCTCCGCGGCGCTCAACCCGGCGCGCGCGATGGCCTGGGTCATGGTGCGGTACGCCCCGTCGCCGCGCGGATCCGGCGCGGTGGGGTGGTGCGCGTCCGCGGTGAAGGCGTAGCCGAGCACCTCGCCGTCGATCCTCGCTCCACGCGCGCGGGCCGCGTCCAGCTCCTCGAGCACCCAGAAGGCCGCGCCCTCGCCCAGGTTCAGGCCCACGGGCAAAGAGAAGGGAGCGGTGCGCTCCGTGGACGTGGCCTTGAGCGCGTCGAAGCCGGCCATGGCCGCGAGGCACAGCGCGTCCACTCCTCCGGCCAGCACCGTGTCCGCGAGCCCGTGGGAGAGGAGCTCCTGCGCCACGCCGAGCGCGCCGGTCGACGAGGCGCAGGCCGTGGTCACGACCCACGTGGGACCGGTCACGCCCAGGCTGTGCGAGAGGGCCTTGCCCAACGCGTGGTAGCGGATGAGCAGGTTCATGCGGCGGTCGAACCTGCCGGGCGCGAGCCCGTTCAGGATGGCGTACTGTTCCTCGGCGCTCTTGAGGCCGCCGTTGCACGTGCCCACCACGATGGCCGCGCGCGCAGGAGGAGCCTGCCGCGTCCACGAGAGCCCCGCGTCGTGCAAGGCCTGGCGCGCGGCCGCGAGCGCGAGCCTCAAGGAAGGATCCGGGAAGCGCTCGAGCTCGTCCGGGGAAAGATGCTCGCGCGGATCGAAGCCGCGCACCTCGCCGCCGTAACGCGTGCGGAAAGGCGACGGATCGAACTGCTCGATGGCCGCGATGCCCGAGCGACCGGTGCGCACCGCGTCGAGCACCTGATGGCGATCGAGCCCCACCGGGCACAGCACGCCGATGCCGGTCACCGCCGCGCGCCGCATCCCGTGCCCGTGTGAATCCATGGCCATCGCCTCCTCGCGCCCTCCATAAAGAACGCACCGGTCCTCGCGGTCAAGTCGGGACGCCCGGCTATTTCACGGCCTCGAATCCAGCGGCCGCGAAGTGGCGGCCGTAGGCGAACACGCGGCGGACGCCCCGGGCGCGAGTCACCCGCCCGCGCCGACCAGCTCCAAGAACCGCGTGACAAGCTCGAACGCGCGCCGGGCGTGCATGTCGGCCTCGTCGGTTGAACTCGGGGCGTGGAAGGCAATCACCTGCTGCGGCCCGAACGACCCCACCGACCGGAACTTGTCCCGCAGGTGCCCAATCGCCTCTTCCACCAACCTGTCGCCGCGCCGACCGCACCAGTCGCTGGCGATCGTCTCCATCCCGCCCGGCATGTGGTCGAGGCAGAAACAGATATCGTACGCATCCTTGGGCTTGTCCCGACCCGCGAGCGCATAAGCCTTCATGACGAGGAAGTCCGGGACTGACGCCACGAGAACCTGCACGACGTTCTCGACACCGGTGATCATCCGGCCCTCGACCCTCGTGATCTTGGGGTTCGCGAACGCAGCATCACAGCCGTCCGCGTCAAACGGGCGGAAGCCCGGAAGCCGTCCCGCTCCCCGCCCGCGCTTGTCCGGCGACTTCATGAACTCAACATCGACCAGAACCTTGGGACCACCGTCGCCAAGATCGACGCGGGCCCGTAGCGCGAATGCCTTGTCTGTCCGGTGGTATCGGCCGGTAACGAGAAGCGATTCCACGACGTCCGCGTACTGGCCGTCGCGGAGTCTGTCCGCATCGAGCGCCAGGTCCACGTCGATGCTCCCGCTGTGAGGTGGTACGGTATCGTGTAGCAGCAATTCCGGCACCCAGCCGCCCACGACCACGATGCTGTCCCGGAAGTACGCCGCGAGCACTTGGCCGAGATCGACGAGCACACGCCGTGCGGCCACGGTCTCCCGGCCGCCGTAATCCGCAAGAGTGCGAGGCTCTTGCGTCAAGCGAGACCAGCCTTCTTCCACGCCGGCAGGAGCACCTGCTCCAGAATGGCTTGGGCGGCCTCTTCGCCGCGACCACCGCTGTGGCGGAGATCGACATAGGTCTGAGCCGGGTCCGTGGACGGGAGTCGGGAATCGGCAGGCAAGTACGTCCTCAACACCCCGATATCGTCTGGAACGAGCACGACGAGGTTCTCACCGGAATCGACAGGCTTTGCATTCGATTCCAACCCGCCGACACAGTGCGCTTCAGCATACAGCCATGTCTTCTCCTGTCGTACATGCGGAGCTTGGCGCTCCGCGGCGGAGAAGGACGCGTAGACCACCATGCCGCTAGCGAAGAGGCGGACCTTGTCCAGAGCTTTCTCCAACTCGGCGCCTTTCAATAGCGTGAAGTAGTTCAATCGTTGATGGCGATCAAAGCGGTACGCCTGATTCCACGCTTCCAGAAGCCCTCGGGGATCTCGAAGGCGCACACCTCCACGTTCGGAATCTTCGACGAAGCCCTCATCGCGCAGGTGACGAAGAACCTTATTGACGAGACCGATACTGACCGGAGGCTGATCGGGATGCGACCTCCAGATCGTTTCATCCGGCTTCCAACTCGTTTCATCCAAGACGCCCCGATGCGTCCAGATCCGACCTGCATGCTCCGGCGAGAGAAGTGCGCGAATGACCCGTCCGGCTGCCGCCGAGCTGAGGTTGGCCTTGGCTCGCGGGGGACGATAGACAGACGGGATGCCGCGCCGCTCGACGAGGAGCAGACCAGGGACGTCGATCCGGCAGTTGCCTGCCAGGTCGTACCAGCTCCAACCGTGGCTCCGACACAAGTCGGCTAGGCGCTCCGACATCGCGGGGACAGCGAGCACGGGGAACGTCCCAGCCTTCGCCACGGCCTGACGACGCATTCGCACCCAGCTTTCGAAGGCACTGGGACGAAGGTCGTGTTTGATATCGACCCGCAGTCTGACAGCCTTGCCCGCAGGGGTCGACAGCTTGAATTCGGCGTCGTAGCCCACATCCTGGCCGCCGGATTTGACTTCTTGGATACGCAGATCCTTCGACCACCCGATCTCGCCCAGGACCTCCGGGAGTTTCTTCAAGAGCGCGCGTTCAAGCTCACGCTTGCTCATAGACTGCATGTTCACGAGATATGCCATGTTCACGCAAATGTGAACTTATCATATTTCGTGAACACTTCAAGCTCTTTCTTCCACATCATAAATGTGAATCCATGGCCATCGCCTCCTCGCGCCCTCCATAAAGAACGCACCGGTCCTCGCGGTCAAGTGGCGGGCTCTTAAGATCACAATTTGTGATCTTAAAACTCCAACAGGGAACGCTTGCCCCGCGGTTCCCGCTCAGAACGCGGTGCCGATCGAGAGGTGCCACCAGGCCGGCTCCTCGTGCGGCCGCTGGGCCAGGTTGATGCCCACGTCGAACGCCACCGGGCCGATGGGGGTCATGTAGCGCACGCCGACTCCCGTCACCGGGCGCAGCTTGAACGGCTCCACGAGCGTGCGGTCGCGCCACAGGTTGCCGGCCTCGGTGAACAGCCCGCCCGAGAAGCCCTTGCCGATCGGGAAGCGGAACTCGGCGCGGGCGAGCAGCATGGCCTCGCCCCCCGTGGACTTGAGGAGCGCGTTGGCCTCGTCGCTCGAGTCCTTGAGCGTCTTCTTCCACGCCTGGTAGAGGTCCTCGGGCACGAGCGACTCCTCGGGGAAGCCGCGCAGGCTCTCCACGCCGCCCATGTAGAAGTAGCGGTCGGCCCAGGTCGTCGAGTCGCTCTGCAAGTGGAAGATGTAGCCGGCCGACAGGGACAGGGCGAGCACCATCTTCTTGCCGATGAGCGGGATGTAGCCCGACACCGTGCCCTCGGCGCGCACGAGGTTCGAGACCTTGTCGACGAGCACGGTCTGCGTGCTCTCCTGCCCCGTGACGGGATCCACGACCGTGACGTCGCGTTTCTCGGGCGCGAAGTTGGCGAGCGAGCGGACGAGGTCGGCCCCGATCGAGATGAAGATGCCGCGGCTCGGGTTGAAGTTGTCGTCGCGCAGGTTCAAGGTGGCCACGAGGCCGGTGACCCAGAACGTGCTCTTGCCCCTGGGCATGCGCGCCCAGGCGAGGAACTCCGGGTTCGTCGCGAGGCTCCCCTCGGCGCCGGGCAGCGTGATGTCCGTGTTCTCGACGCCCGTGCGCGCGTCGAGGCTCACGTGGCGGATGTACGACGACGTGAGGTGGAAGAAGCCCGTGATGCGGTCCGCGCTGAACGCGGGCTCGTTGACCTGCTCCATTGTGCCGTCCACCGCGGTGCCCAGGTAGCGGCCGATGCCCGGGATGTGCGGTGCGGTCACGCCGAGCAGCAGGTGGTATTCGATCTGGTTGCCCAGATCCATGGCGTCGAACCGGCGCTCGAAGTCCGGGTTGCCCACGAAGAACAGCCGGTAGTTGGCCCGGGCCCGAAGCCGCGCGCCCACGCCCCACCCGCCCAGGTTGCGGTAGCCGTACTCGAAGCCGCCGCGCACGCCCTCGACAGTGGCCATGCCGCCGCGCAGCTCGAGGTACTGGGGCTTGCTCTCCTTGACCGTGACGATGACGTCCTTGACCTCGGCCGCCTTCTCGGGGGCCGCCATCTCGACCGTGGCGCCCTCGAAGACGCCGAGCTCCATGAGCCGGTCCTGGGACTCCTCCATGGCCTGCGGCGTGACGAGATCCCCTTCCTCGAGGGAGACGCGCTCGCGGATGAGGCGGTGCGACGTCGAGGCCGCGCCGCGCACGGCGACGATGCGTCCGGCGCGCACCTGAGGCCCCTCCTTCACCGTGAACACCACGCGCGCGCGCTGCATGTCCGGGGACAGGGACTTGGCCCACGACACGGCCGCGAACATGTGTCCCTTCGAGCGGTACTCCTCCTCGATGCGACGCGTGGCCTCTTGCAGCTTGTACTCGTTGTACGCGTCGTTCAGCGCGACGCCGGCCAAGGTCTCGAGACGGCGCGACGCGATGACGCTGTTGCCCTCGAAGCCGATCTCGAAGACGAGCGTGCGCGGGCCCTCGTCGACAGTGACCACGACGAGGAGCTGGTCGCGCTTGCCGCCCATGAGCACGCACGGGGAAAGGGGCTTCTCACCGGCCTTGGGCCGCGGATCGCCCTCGCGCGTCACGAGGAGCGGAGCGAACGTCTCGCCGTCGCGCTTCATGCGCCCGATCTCGCCTTGCCGGCACGCGTCGGTCACGCTCGCGGACAAAAAGCCGGCCTCCTGGTACACGCTCGCGAGGTGCTCCATGGCGGCGCGGTACGTCTCAGGGACGTAGATGCGCTGGGTGTTGAGGCTCGGGGCGCGCGCCCCGCGCGGCTTGCCCACGTCGCCGGGCCTCGGATCCGACAGCCCCAGCTCGTCCATCGTGGCCGTGTCGACCGGATCGAACAGGGCGGACCGCGCGAGCTTCTCCTCCATGTACGCGAAGACCTCCTTCTCGAGCCTCGCGCCGTCGAAGAAGC
>JAQTNF010000132.1 GCA_028713995.1 Deltaproteobacteria bacterium
CAGGTCGTCACATGACCTGAGCCCGTTGGTCGGGTTCGGACAATCGGCCAGGGCGTCAGGCGCCCCTTCCCAGTAGCCAATCGTAAAGATGGCGAAAAAGAAGGACATCCGAACAAAGGCCCCCACCGCATGCTTCTCTTTCATGATTCTGCCCCTTCCCTGCTACGTTTGGTCGACTCTCCAAAGAGTAGCAGTTCTTGAGTGGCCCAAGGTTGAAAAAAGTTGACGCTATCCGAAGAGCCGGCAGTGTGTGTGCGTCGAGAGTGCTGAGCAGCGAACGAACGTCGCGATGCCCGAGGACCGGCTGTCCGAGGAGATAGCCGCCCGGCCCGCTTTCGGGTATTGTCGTGTGAGCTGGTTGGACGGTGACGAAAAAGCAAGGAGCATCCATGAAAACCCCCAGGTGCTTTATCCTGCTCATCGGGCTCTTCCTGGCCTCGGCCCACTGCGATCTGGGCGGCAGGAGCAAGGGCCCCGTCGATTCCGGGCTGGACGGAGGGGACACGGACACGGGCGAAGGCGGCGTCGACGCGGGGGGGGACGCGGATTGGAACGACGTGGACGCGGGCTCGTGGTGGCAGGACGGCGGAGTGGTCGTGGCGCCGTGCGACAACGACTGCAACTACCTCTACCGGATGGACTCCGGCCACTATGAATCCTCGAGCAAGAGCTACTTCAAGATTTCGGCCGGCGACACGGGGTTCGTCAGGGCGCGCGACGTGAGCACGGCATCGTATTCGGACTCGTTCATGAACCCGAGCCCGACCACATGCGACGACTACTACCGGATCTCCAATCGGCGGAAGATGACCGCGACGTACACCCTGGCACAGGACACGCACGCGCTCGTCACCGGCGAGGCGCTCGTCTACGAATCCTTTGAGTACCTCTCCATCGAGCTCACCCAGACATCCTATACGCAGTGCGGCGCGGGCGGCGTGGGCATCACGAGGCGCTACACGTTCGCCTACGACGCCGCGGCGCAGTCCTTCAGCTACACCGTGGAGCGCGACGGCCGGAGCTGGGGCCGGTCGATGGACTCGGCCCAGGCGCCGCTCGTCATGTTCAACCTGCGGGAGTACCCGCTCGAGAGCTACGGCAACCAGTCGCCCCTGTTCGCGTTCCTGCTCGGCGAGCGCTACGCGTGGGACGTGGGCGGCGTGCAGCAGATCCCGATCTTCTCGCCCGAGGCCGAGCGGCTTGAGCTCATCGCGGTGGAGGCCGTCTCCGGCGCGGATCAGCTCGTCATCCACTACCCCGTGGACACGGCGCGCGCACCGGTCGAGACCAATGACAACCCGCCCGCCACCGTGAGCGCCAACGCCGTGCCCATCACGTACGACCAGGGCATCCCCACGACCATGGGCACGCGCAACGGCCCCACCTGGGGGCTCACGAGCGGCATCCCGTTCGAGCTGAACATGGCCGGCGTGGGTGCGACCACGCCCGCGAGCGCTCCAACGCCCCAGGGCGGCTACACCACGAGCCAGATCAACGTCGCTTCCGGTGACGTGTCCCTGTCCGGAGTGGTGGACCGGCCGTCCGGCCCAGGGACCCACCCGGTGGTGGTCATGCTGCCCGGCTGGGACCGCATGACGCGGCTCGGCGAGGTGGGCGCCGTCGACCTGTACGCGCAGCTCGCGGACCTTTTGGCGCACGAGGGCTTCGTGGTCGTGCGCACGGACAGCCGCGGCAACGGCGCGAGCACCGGCGATCTGTCCACGGCCACCGTGGACGATCTGGCGAGAGACGCCGTGGCCGTGGTGGGCGCGCTCACGGACCTGCCCGTGGCCGGCGCGGACCCGTCCCGCGTGTTCCTGCTCACCACGGGGCTCGGCGTCCACGTGGCGACCAAGGCCGCGTCCCTGCTCGGCGACGACGTGGCCGGGATCCTCCTCGTCGCGCCGATTGCACGGGAGTATGGGGCTCACGCGGCGGTCCTCGCCGAGCGCTACGCGACGAACGCTGGTCTCGCGGCGGGCGGCGTCACGCATGCCGGCGATCAGATCTCCGCCGTCATGTCCTCGCTCGCGGATGGCACTTACGCCGGCGACGCCTATGAAGGGCACACGTCGGAGTCGTGGCAGTCGCTTCTCGGGCGTGATCTCGTGGATGATTGCACCGAGAGCAAGGCCGCGTGCACGGGCCTGCCGCCGGTGCTGGTCGTGGCCGGCAAGGAGGACCACGCCGTTTCGCCGGCGGATGCGACGGAGCTCGAGGCCGCGCTCGAGGTTGCGGGTGTGGACGCCGCGCTGCTTGCGCCCAAGGGCCTCAGCCACGCGATTACGCCCGGCACGGCCATGGGGCTTTGGCCGGAGCACTCGTCGATCGAGGCCGTGGACGAAGACGCGGCAGGGGCGATCGCGGGATGGCTCGATGAGAAGAGCGGAGGTGCGCTATGAACCGGTTTGTTCCCATTGTTGCGGCGTCCTTCATGGCGGTCCTCTGCGTTGGAGCCGCGGCGCACGCGGGCTCGAAGGGCGTGGTGCGGTTCGTGCTCGAGACCGGTGCGCCCGAGACCTCGATCGACGGCCAGGGCCTCGCCACCGTGCGACTCCCGGGCGTGGGCGTCTCGGCCCTGCCTGGCCAGCCTGCCCTGCCGTCGCGCACCGTGCGCGTCGCCGTGCCGCCGGACGCCGTCGCGTCCACGATCAAGTTGCGCGTGACCGCCCTCGACGAGAGGCCGATGCCCGGCGCCTTCGACGTGCGGCCCGCGCCGCCCATGGCCCTCATCGGCAAAGGAGGAGTGCTGTGGGGCCCCAACGCGGCCCGCATCGAGAACGGGCGCGACCTGGGCGTATACGGGCGCTCCGCGATCTTTCCGGCCACGCACGGATCGGGCTCGCCCTCGCTCGGCGGCCTGCGGCGCTATCGCTTCGCCACCGTGACCCTGAACCCGGTGCGCTGGGATCCGATCGCGAGGACCCTCTTCCACGCGTCGCGCCTGGCCGTGGAGGTCACGTTCGCGCGCGGCAAGGCCTGGCAGGGGGCCGACGCGGGCGACTGCGGCGGTGATCGCCTGGCCCGCAAGCTCCTCGCCAACTACGGGGAGGCGCGCTCCTGGTACGCGCCCCGGTGCGCCCTGCCGGAGGATCCCAAGGGCCTCGCCATCGTCACCACCGACGAGATCGTGGCCACCTCCACGCTCCTCGGCGGCGCGGCCGAGAGCTATATCGGCAGCTACGCCGAGATGCGGGAGAGCCAGGGCTACACCGTTCACTTCGCCACGGAAAGCGACTGGGACAAGCCCACCGGCGAGATCCTCGACGCGCGCGCTGACCGCATCCGGGCGTGGCTCAGGAAGAACTACGAGACGCTCGGCCTCGGCTGGGTGCTCCTCGTCGGCAACCCGGATCCGTCCGGCACGTCGGTCAACGCCATCCCCATGAAGCCGTGCGGGGTCGACGCGGCTCAGGGGTTGGACCAGGGCCCCACCGACTTCTATTACGCGGACCTGTCCGGAAGCTGGGACGCGGATCGCAACGGTCAGGTGTGCGTCTGGAGCTGGGACAACAAGGATTGGTACGGAGACGGGGTCGTCGATTTCGTGCCCGAGGTATACGTGGGACGCATCCCGACCTACAGCGACGGCGCCGCGGCCGTCGACGAGATCTTGAGCCGCATCATGGCCTACGAGCAGGAGTCGGCCACGGGAGACGTGTCCTGGCGCAGGCGCCTCATGCTGCCGGACTCGATCTACTTTTATGAAGGCGAGCCGAGCGAGACGGGGCTCCCGAGCCCACGCTGGGACGGCGCAACGGTGGGAGAGTGGTTCATCCGGGCGCAGGCGAGGCCGCGCGGCATGCAATGGACCACCCTGTACGAGCGCGAAGGCGTGGCGCCGAGCAAGTTCGAGAGCGACTTCGCCATCAACGATCGGAACGTGGTCAACGAGTGGAACCGGGGCTATGGCCTCGTGTTCTGGGCCGGCCATGGCTCCGAGATCGGCGTCTACCGGACCGTGTGGGCCGAGGATGCGGACGGAGACGGGGTTCCAGACGTCAGCCAGAACAACTACGAGCTGGACTCGCCCGATTTCATGTCGACCGGGCTCCTCGGCATGGTCGATCAGGCGCCTCCGCCTTTCGTGGTGCACGGCTCGTGCTCCAACGGCACCCCAGAGACCGCCGACAACCTGGGCTACAACATGCTGCGATACGGCGCCATCGGCACCGTATCGGCCTCGCGAGCCGCGGCCACGTGGCACTGGCCGACGAAGGACCCCGAAAGGTGGGACAAGCCCGAGACGTGGGACGGCGACGTGGTGGACATCGTGTCCGATTACGCGGTCAACCTGATCGACGGCCAGGAGGTCGGACGCGCCCTCGACGAGTCCATCGCCAAGACCACCGACGGCCAGGGCGCGACCAGCTGGTACCAGAAGTCGATCCAGAACCTGTACGGCGATCCGCTCGTGCGGATGGTCATGTGCCGCGAGTCGGCCGACTGCGACAACGGCTTCGAGTGCGACGGCGAGGAGTCCTGCGATAACGGCTCGTGCCGCGCGGGAGAGCCGGTCGTGTGCCAGCCGGCGGGCGGCTGCGACGACATGGCGTGCGTCGAGGGCGCGGGCTGCGTGCCCGGTCCGTCGTGCCCGGTCGCTGACGCCGGAGCGGACGGCGGCGGAGAAACGGCTGGCGAGCTCTCGGCCGGATCGGGTTGCTCGGTCGCTCCTTCGAGCTCGCGCCGCGCGTCCCTGCTTCGGACCCTCCTGTCGGGCCTCATCTGAGATGGCCTTGCCCGATCCCCCGCCGGCAAGGACGTTGTACCTCATCGATATCTCGTCGTTCATCTTCAGGGCGTACCATTCCGTTGGCCACCTCTCGACCGCGGACGGCACGCCCACGGGCGCCGTGTTCGGCGCGGCGAACATGCTCGTATCCCTCTTCACCGAGCGAGCGCCCACGCACGTGGCCGTGGCCATGGACTCGCGCACGCCCACGTTCCGCAAAGACATCTACCCCGCCTACAAGGCCAACCGCCCGCCGCCCCCGGACGACCTCAAGGTGCAGTTCCCGCTCGTGCGCGAGGTCGTCGAGGCGTTCGATCTCGAGGTGCTGCAGAAGGACGGGTTCGAGGCGGACGACCTCATCGCCACCGCCACGCGCGCCGCGCTCGAGGCCGGGCTCGCGGTGGTGGTCGTCTCGGGCGACAAGGATCTCATGCAGCTCGTTGGGCCCTTCGTCACGGTGCTCGACACCATGAAGGGCGTCACTTACGACGCGGCGGCCGTGGAGGCCAAGTGGGGCGTGCCGCCCGCGCTCATGGGGGACCTCCTGGCCCTCACCGGCGACAGCTCGGACAACATTCCGGGCGTGCCGCGGGTGGGACCCAAGACCGCGGCTTTGCTCCTCAAGGAGCACGGCGATCTCGAGACGCTGCTCGCGAACCCCGGCGCGGTGAAGCAGAAGGCCGTGGGCGCGAACCTCGTCGGCCATGCGGGCGACGCGCGCCTGTCGCGCAGGCTCGTGACGCTCGACGACCGCGTGCCCGTTGAGATCTCCATCGACCGCATGCGCCACGGCCCGCCGGATCCGGCGAAGCTCTCACCCGTGCTCGATCGCCTGGAGTTCCGCAAGCTCAAGGAGCGCCTCTTCGGCGCGTCCTTTTCGTCCGCGATCGCCGCGGTGGAAGGCGAGCGTCCGGAATACTCGGCCGTGACGGATCCCGCCGCGCTTAAGGATGTGGCCCGCGAGATCCGCGCGGCGGGTCGTTTCGCCGTGGATCTCGAGACCACCTCGGTGAGCCCCCATGACGCCAGGATCGTGGGCGTGTCCCTGGCCTGGAAGCCGTTGCACGCGGTGTATGTCCCCGTGGCCCACAAGGAGGGTCCGTGCCTGCCGCAGGGCGACGTGTTGCGCGTGCTCGGTCCGCTGCTCACGGATCCTCGCGTGGGTGTCGTGGCGCAGAACGTGAAGTTCGAGGACTCGGTCTTCCGCTGCCACGGGATCCGCATCGCCAACGTGGCCTTCGATCCCATGCTGGCCTCGTACCTCCTGCGCGGCGAGGGGCGCTCGCACGGCCTCAAGGCGCTCAGCGCGGAGCTCCTCGGGAGGCCCATGACCTCCTACGAGGACGTGACCGGAAAGGGAAGGGGCGGCCAGCTCTGCTTCGACGAGGTGTCCGTCACGGCGGCGACGGCGTATTCGGGCGCGGACGCGGAGGTGACGCTCGCGCTCGCGGACCGCATGGAGAAGGAGGCCTCCGAGGCCGGCCTCGGAAGGCTCCTGCACGAGGTCGAGATCCCGCTCGCCCGGGTGCTGTGCGGCATGGAGCTCGCCGGCATCATGGTGGACGTGGGGCACCTCGAGGCCATGTCGGTCGCGTTCGGTGCGCGGCTCGACGAGCTCACGGCCCGCGCGCACGAGATCGCCGGCCGCGAGTTCAACCTGGCCTCGCCCAAGCAGCTCCAGGAGATCCTGTTCGACGAGCTCAAGCTGCCTTCGCAGAAGAAGACCAAGACCGGCCAGTCCACCGACTTCGAGGTGCTCGAGGCCTTGGAGCCGCTGCACGAGCTGCCGAGGGTGCTCCTCGAGCACAGGATGCTCGCGAAGCTCAAGGGCACCTACCTCGACGCGCTGCCGAAGCTCGTGCATCCCGTGACCGGCCGCATCCACACGAGCTTCAACCAGGCGGTGGCCGCCACGGGCCGGCTGTCGAGCTCGAACCCGAACCTGCAGAACATTCCGGTGCGCACCGACCTCTCGCGCGAGATCCGCAGGGCCTTCGTGGCCGCTCCGGGGCACGTGCTCGTCTCGGCCGACTACTCGCAGATCGAGCTGCGCGTGCTCGCCCACCTCGCGCACGACGACGAGCTCATCGCCGCGTTCCGTTCGGGCGTGGACGTGCACGAGCGCACCGCGCGCGCCGTGTTCGGCTACGGCCCCCTCGAACAGGTCGATCGCCTGCACCGGGCGCAGGCCAAGACCGTCAACTTCGGCGTGATCTACGGGAAGACGGAGTTCTCGCTCGCCAAGGAGCTCGGCATCCCGCGCGGCGAGGCGCGCCGCTTCATCGACGGCTTCTTCGAGCTGTACGGCGGCGTTCGCAGGTACATGGACGATATCATCGAGAAGGCGCGGCGGGATCGCCGCGTGGAGACGCTGCTCGGACGCAGGCGCGAGCTGCGCGACATCGACTCGCCCCACCACGTGGCCCGCCAGGCGGCCGAGCGCATGGCGCGCAACACGCCCATCCAGGGCACGGCCGCGGATCTGCTCAAGGTGGCCATGATCCGGGTCGATGCCCGGCTCGAGCGCGAGAACCTTGCGTCCCGCATGCTCCTCACCGTGCACGACGAGCTGGTGGTCGAGGCGCCGCAGGCCGAGGCCGAGAGGGCCGCGGCCGCCATGCGCGAGGAGATGGAGCACGCGCTCGAGCTCGACGTGCCGCTCGTGGTGGACATCGGGACAGGGGCAAACTGGGCCGATGCCCACTGAGCAACCGAAGATCGTGCCGGAAGCCATGGCCGGCGCGCGGCTCGCCTGCCTTATTGTGTAAAGATTTCGCGCGGTTTTTGCTTTGTAAGAAAAATGACAAGGAAATTGGTTGACCGGTTTCTCTCGTCAACTATCCTCGTTTTAAGGCCAATGAACAAATCGCTCTGGGGAAGCTGGATGTCCCGGCCGGGACCACAACGAGGAGATTATCATGAATAAGCACGCCCCCATTCGTATAACCATTCCGTCGGTTTCGGAACGTAGTTCTCTCTTCGGGCGGCTCTCGCTCGGGCTCATCGGCTTGATCGCGTTGACCCAGTTTCTCGCGGCGGGGTGTGAAGACGGAACCCAAAGCGCTCCATCGCCGAACGTGGGCAAGTCCCAGAGCGCGTTGAACGGCGACAACGTCAAGGACATCACCGATTTCGACGATCCCGACTACGTGGCGCACCGCAGGGCCATGTTTGCGCTGGGCCACCAAAACACGTCCTGCACCGGAATCGCGATAGATCCGTACCACGTTATTACTGCCGCCCACTGCGTTACAGATGGCGATGGGATTTACGGCAGCGTCAAGTACATCAACTTCGGACGAGAAAACTGGTCTTTCACGTGGCCTGGCCACGGTGTTTTCCCACAGTGCGACGAGGATCTTGAATGCCGCGGCATACATGCTCCCGGTTCAGTAGAGCACGGCTGCGCCTGTGAGAATACGATCTACCCGACAACGAAAAACGACTACTCCGGGGTGTTCATTGCCGACGACTACAGTTGCTGCAAGGACTGGCCCAAAGACGTGGCGTTGTTGAGGCTAAGATACGGCCTCCCGAATCACTATCCCGATGTGGGCTATTACGATGTCTTCAAATCTCCGTACAACAGCGATTACGAGGGAACCGACTATGATTGGGAAAACGGTTCGACTTCTATTTTCTTCCCAGAAGAGGGAAACATCCTCGGCTATGGATGGAGCGATTGTTCTCAAGCCAATCCATCAGGCAGTGAAGGAAAGGGGCAACTCAGATATGCGTGGGGATTCTTGCTGTATCAGTTCGGTGGCGATACGAGGGAATTCCATATGGACGGGACGCCGGACAATGGCGCTGCCGCCTGGACATGTAAAGCCGATTCCGGTTCGCCGGTCTTCAATGCCAACAATCGATTGGTGGGGATCGAGGTTGGCTCACATTGGGATGATGACCAGTACAGCTATGGTGTGGAGCTAATGAACCATGGAGCGGACCATTCTCATTGGACCTGGATTGTCAACCAAATCCTCCAAGATCGCGCGACGTACGACCAAGACGGGGATGGAATCTATAGCTACGATGACAACTGCCCTGGTAACAACGAGACAGACTACAATCCTGGGCAGCGGGACTATGACCAGGACGGGCGCGGCAACGCGTGCGACCCGTGTGCGAGGCTGGCGAGAGTCGAGAGCGCCCACCAGAAAAGAAACATCTGCTTCCAAAAAGAGGATCACGGCAACTGCCTTGACTACAATTACGGCAAGCCGAGCTACTGGCCGTCCAAGCCGGCAACCTGGTACTACGCAGACGACGACGGCGACGGCATCCCGAACGCGTGCGACAACTGCGTGGACATCCCCAATACGGACCAAGCCGACACGAACGGCAACTCCTTGACAACGGAGGGCGCGCTTTTCGGGTATACAGGCGATAAATGCGATCCTGTTCCGTCTCTGGTGATAGACAAGAGTAGATTCAGCCCATCCTCATTCAGCACGGGGGGCTATGGTTGGTCCGTGACGCCGAAACCCGCGATAGAGATCCCCATGATTACAGTGGGGCGAGCTGCGGATCCCCCGATTTCCCTGGGGAAAGAAGTCGCTGTGAAGTTCTGCGATTGCGGATATGTCAAGCCGAAAGGGACGGTGAAAGATTTGAAGGACTATTGCAAGCGAAAAAACTGCAAAGAAAAAGACCTCGGGATTCCCAAAGATCGAACAGGCTGGTGCCCGATATCCTACGACAAGGGGCCGATGTCCGACGAAGCCAAGAACTACACGTCCATGGAGTATACGAACGATGGTCAAACCTTCTACTACATCAAACAACAAGGAGATTGCGACAAGTCGTCATACACCGCTGGCTGGGACCGCTTTGTAGACGCGGATTTCCTTGATTGCCACGGACAATGGATTGGGCCGCAGTGCGACACTGTGCCACGGATCGTGGAGCTATGCGACACGCTCAAGAACGTGCCGTTCGTGTCCGGGAGTAAAACCGAGACCAATGCGACCACGATCACCTGGAGATGGATGCAGGAGACCTGGTGGCATCACCGGCAGACCGTGGAATCGGCAATCGCCGCGTTCACCCCCGGAGCCATTGGAGCCTGGGGATTCCTCTGGGCGCGCGGGATGGGGTTCGACGCGGACAAGACGCCGGAACAATATCTGGATTTCAATATCCCGCTGGGAAGATTCAATATCGTCATGCCATTGGGCCTGATCCCGGCCGTCATCAGGCCGATAGGGGGCGATCCGATCGAGAACGTCGACCCGAATGCGAGCCCGATCATCAACATGGTCGAGGTGGCGCGCTTTACGAATGAAAGGGGGCAAGGGAAGTTCTATCCGGCGGACAAGATCCAGGACGGCTCGGCCGTGTCGGCGATCAGGTTCATGGCGTTCGACCGCGGGAACTCCCGGGCGAAAGCCGAGGGATACTCGACCTACCAGGGAAACATCGCCATCAACACGACGAGCTCGGCGGTGACGGGTTTCGTGCTCAACGCGGTTCAAGGGCAGAGTTTGGAGAGCGGTACACTCGGCGCTCCGGGCGCCCCTCCACCTCCGAGCAATCCGGGCGCAAAGGGAACATGGTTCGCGCTGTTCGGAGGCGAGGACGCCAACGGCACCCTGTCTTCCACCTTGTGGCTCGGCCACTTATTGCCGCAGGATCGGGAAGGGGACTTCTCGGTTTCGTGGGTCCACACGCCGGCCGGGATCCTTGCGCCGAGCGGCCGTCGCAACGCGATCCTGGCGTTCGACCCCGACAGACAGCGGCTCGTGCTGGTCGGCGGCGACACCGGGGCGTCGGTGCTTTCGGACGCGTGGGAGATCGACGCGCAGGGCGCGTGGCGACAGATTGAGATTCAAGGGCTCCCGAACGGCCTGACCGAGACTTCGGTGGTTCCATGGGGCGAGCAGGTGCTGCTCGTGGGCGGCCGTGACAGCCAGGGAATCGTGGACGGGGTCCGCATCCTCGACCTGGACACCATGACCGTGTCGACGCTCGCCACCGGAGGCCCGGGCGCCCGGGTCAATGCCACGGCCGCGCTCGACCAGCAGAGACGTTACCTGGTGGTGTACGGCGGCCGCGACGGCTCGAGCACGGTGCACTCGGATCTGTGGCGTCTCGACCTTGGGAGCTGGGAATGGACGCTCGTGTCCGCGGACGATGCGAACGGCCCCACGGCCGAGGAAGGCTCGCTCGTGCTTCCGGACTCGGACGGGCTCTCGGTGTACGTGTACCCCAGGAACATCAGCAACGGCGTGCCGTACTGGAAGCACGATGGCACGAGGTGGATGACGCAGCTTGAGAACGAGCCCGACGGCGACTACGACCTCGACGGCATTCCCAACGCCGCGGACCCGGATCCGTGGACGCCGGAGCAGGACACCGACACGGATACCGATACGGAGACCGAGGCCGTGACGTGCCACGATCCCAGCGTATCGAACTGCGGCACCGAGCCTTGCGTGGACGGTTTCTGCTGCGACGACGTGTGCGACGAGTGCGAGGCGTGCAACCTCCCAGGGACCGAGGGGACGTGCTACCCGGTGGCGAACGGAGCCCCGTGCTCATACGGCGCGTGCCAGTGGGGCGTGTGCGTGGACCAGTGCTACATCGGAATCGACTGGTACAGCGACGGACAGACCGACCCTGAGAACGAGTGCCAGGTGTGCACTCCGGCCGCGGACGGCAACTGGTGGACGAGCAAGCCGGCCTGGACCGTATGCGCCGGCGGCGTGTGTGATGGGTTCGGGAACTGTGTTGTAACAACGAGCCCCTGCGCCTCCGACGAAGTCCTGGAGCCCGGCACCACGGACGTGTGCTGGAAGCGCTGCCCGCTGGGTGAGACGTGGAGCGGCTCCGCGTGCACCGGCACGGCCACGAGCTATGCCCAGGCGAACGCGATCTCCGCGTGTCAGGCGCTCGCTACGTCGTCCTCCAACTGGCGGCTCGCGACCACGCGGGACTACGCGCGCATCCTGGGGAACGCGATTGTGGACAACGAGCTGGGGCCGAGCTTCACGGGCACGTCGTGCGCCAACGCGTCTACGGCCTGCTACGCGATGTTCAACGCAGACATGCAGAGCGCGTCCGGGCTGTGGACCGGAAGCATCGCGAGCTCCACGAACGGCGCCCTGGCTGACCTGGGCGCTGGCTCCGCTTCGAGCGTGGCGTTCGGTGGGAGTTATTCCGCGTTGTGCCTCAGGAACCTCGACCCGGTCGCTGCATGCGAGGCCGCGGCATCGGCCGCGGTATACGGCTTCGAGGCGGATGAGGCCGATTTATGGACGTTGCTGTACGGCGGCTGGGCGATCGGTGCTCCGGGAGCCGGCGCGGGCGCTCCTCCGTCCGCGCAGTCGGGCACGCAGGTGCTCGGCAACCCGCTTTCCGGCAACTACGCGCCCAACCTGAATTCCGTCATCGCGGAAGGTCCGAGGACGAGCATCTGGGAGGGTGCGAAGCTCGCGGCGTGCGCGGGCCAAAGCGTGAACGTGCGCTTTTACATGTGGACGGACCAGCAGGGCGTGGCGGCCAACGGCTACTGCCACGATGGCGTGTGGTGGGAGATCTCCACGGACGGCGGTTACAACTGGCTCGCGCCCGCGACTTCGGTGCCGTTCGACGACGCGCACGGGAACTGGTGCAACCACGACACGTCGTGGCGCGAGCACACATATACGCTGCCCGCTGAGTCCCTGACGGATCAGTTCCGGATGCGGTGGAAGTTCTATTCGGACGGCTGCGGACAGTATCGCGGGCCCTTTATCGACAGCGTCAGCGTGACCCTGTCTCGTTGCGACATCGACGGCACGCTGTACGCGGATGGCGCAGCGAATCCCGCGAATCCTTGCGAGGTCTGCGACCCGGGCTTGAGCGCCACGTCGTGGTCCGCGGGGAACGACGGGACCGAGTGCACGGAGGGCCTGTGCCACGCGGGCTCGTGCTCCACGGATGAATGCCTGATCAGCGGCACGTGGTATACGGCCGCCGCGGCGGTCACGGGTTGCACGTACTGCTCGCCCTTGGCGAGCTTGACCTCGGCGACCAACCGTTCCGCAGGCTATGACGGCGGATGCGGCACGAGCACGTGCGCCTTGGACACCTGCGTGGGCAACGTGTTCTACGACTACCCTGGAAGCTGCCAGAAGGCCTGCGACGGAAGCGGGACGTGCGAGGCGTCGTGCACGTGTACGGCGACGCAAACGGCGTGCACCGCGGGCGGGTGCTGCGCGGCCGCGTGCACCACCACGCAGAGCCCCAACTGCTACACGACCGCAGGGACCTGTGCGGACGTGTGCGGCGGCGCGACCAACACCACGGGCCGCACCTGCGGCGGCTGCGGGGGCGAGGGCGCGACCGGGACCTGCGCGGGCGGAACGTCCGTCACATGCGGGTCCGGGAACAACTGCACGAGCATGTCGTGCGGCGGGATCACGTACTATTGCAACGGCGCGACCTCGACCTGGCAGACCACGAGTCCAAGCACCTGCTGCGCTGCGGACGAAGTGCAGGAGCCCGGCGGAACCGCGTGCTGGAAGCGCTGTCCGCTCGGCCAGACGTGGAATGGCTCGTCGTGTACCGGAACCGTGACTACCTACACCCAGGCCAATGCCATCAACGCGTGCCAGGCCATCGCGACCTCTTCATCCAACTGGCGCTTGGCCACGACGCGGGACTTTGCCCGGATCCTGGGCAATGCGACGGTGAACGACGAGACCGGGCCTTCGTTCACGGGCACGGCGTGCACCACGTCGTCCACAGGATGCTACGCGATGTTTGACTCGACGACGCGCGGCACGACCGGGTTCTGGAGCCAGAGCGTGTCGTCATCAACGAACGGGGCCAAGGCGAACCTGAGCACCGGCGCGGTGTCGAGCGTGGCCAGGACCGGGACCAACCCGGCGTTGTGTTTGCGCGACATGGACGCGGCCGCGGCCTGCCAGTCAGCCGCCTCGGCGTTCGTGTACAGCTTCGAGAACGGGGAGCCCGCGACGACCCTGTACGGCTCTCCGAGCTGCTGGAGCGTGGGCGCTCCCACGGCCAACGCCTCGGCCCCGTCTTCTGCTCAGTCCGGCACGCAATTGCTCGGGTGCCCGCGCACGGCCGTGTACTCGAACAGCCTGTCGTACACCACCAACTGGGCAGAGGGTCCGAGAACGAGCGCCTGGGAAGGCTTCAAGATCTCCCAGTGCTCGGGCCAGAACGTGAGCGTGCACTTCTCCATGTGGACCGACATCGAGCCCAACGCGGCAGGCTGTCCCGACGGCGTTTGGTGGGAGATCTCGACCGATGGCGGGTACACCTGGACCGCGGTGCCGACGTCCGTGCCGTTCACGGACGCGTACGGCAACTGGTGCCTGCTGAATTCAGGCTGGCTGGAGCACACGTACACGCTGCCCGCCGCGTATCTGAACGACCAGTTCCGGATGCGGTGGATCTTCTACTCCAACGCCCAGAACCGTTTCCGCGGCCCGTTCGTCGACAACGTCCATATCGTAAGAAACTGAGAGCAACCGAACCTTGGTGTGCCTTTTCACAGGAGAGGCGATCATGCGTATTCCATCATGCAATTGGATCTTCCTGGCCGCTTTCGCGCTCTTTGCACCCGCTTGCAGCAGTTGCTCTGGAAGGGACATTTGCCCTGAATGCGGCGACACCGACGACGATACTGAATCCGGCACCGGGAGCGACACGAGCTCGGACACGGGAACTGGCACGGTCCCGGCTTGCGAGAGCAGCCACACGACGATCGAGTGGAAGCCACTGCCCCAAGGCATCGACTGCGGACCCGGCTGCCGCCAGCTCACATTCGAGGAGATCAACAGTGTAAACGAATGGGCGGCTACACATCGATACGTGGCGTATACAGATGAATTAAATGGCATGATGCACGTCATCGACGTGGATGCTGGATGTTACGCCGATGTCGAAAAAGAGATGGAAGGGACTTATCCGGATATCAAGGGGAATAGGCTTGTTTTCGTGGCCGATTACTGGGGCAGTCCGTATCGAATAAGGCTCGAGATAGTCGACTTGTT
>JAQTNF010000133.1 GCA_028713995.1 Deltaproteobacteria bacterium
CAAAACGCGCAGACCGTCCAACTCCATCAGCGCGAGGACGGCCTTCATCGCACCCCAGGCGTCAGCCCTTGAAGGAACCTCGTCGAACCGCCACCGGGGTGGGTCACGATCTGTTGGCCTGTCCACCACCGCTTTGTAACGAGATTGTAGACAGCTACATCCGGACGAGTTAATATTCATTCGATAGGTACTTCGGTCCTTGGTGCTCATAACGGGAGAAACAGCAAGGAGACGAGAACATGGTGACCACGATCAACAGGGTGTTTCTTACGCTCGCTCTCGTCGGTTTGTTTGCGATTGGGTTCGGGTGCAGCAGCAACAGCAATCTGCCGTCGGGCGACGATGACACGGGGTGGTGGGACGGCGGGGCCGACGGCGGCGATACGAGCACCGATACGGATGGCGATTCCGACTCGGACTCGGACTCGGACAGCGACACGGACGGCGATTCGGACACGGACAGCGACGGCGATGCCGATTCCGACGCGGACACCGACACGGGCTACAAGTCGCTGTGGAGTTGCATCATCTGCGTTCCCGGCACCACCCAGTTCTTCCGCACCTATCCCCAGTGACCACCTAGCCATCGATCCGCGATATCGATAAAAGAAAACCCGTGATGAGGTGTCCGACGGCCTTCGGTGTCGCGCTCGCGGTTCTTGCGCTCGCGGTTTCCGCGATGGGCGGGGAGATCTCTCCCGCGTCGCCGGAAGGCGCCGATCCAGGCGCACCGATCCTCATGATGACCCGCGACGCCACGCCGGTCCACACGCGGCCAGGTCGCTGCGCGCCCGTCTCGTCGCGAATCGGCCCGGGCGCCGTGATCCGCGTGTCGAACGGCGGGGCGGCTCGGGACTGTCCGCAGGGGTGGATGGAGCGCGAGGGAGGCGGCTTCATCTGCGGGAAACACCTGCGACCCGCGCCGGACGATCGAGCCGGTGCTCCGTCTCCGCCTCCGGGAGACCAGGTCGGCCTCGCGCCGGGACTCGAGGCCGTCGGCGTCGAGAAGGGCGGGGCGCGGCTCTTCCGGAAGCTCGCGGACGTCGACGGGAACCTCCCATGGCGTCTTCTCTACAGGGGGAGCGCGCTCGTCGTTCGCGCAGTGAGGAAACGCAGTGGCCTCGAGATCCGGGAGACCCGGGAGGGCATGTACGTGGAGGCCGACCGCACGAAATCGCTGCCGCCGCCGATCAACAGTCTCGGCGTTGCGATCGCGGCCGACGAAACGCCTGCAACCGTTGCGGTCGGTGGAGGAAGGACGGCGCACGTCCGCACCGCGCCGCGACCGGACGGTCTTTCTCCGGGCGAGAGGTGGATCGCGGTCGATCTCGCGGAGCAGCTCGTTCACGCCTACGAGGGCGAAAGGCTCGTCTATGTCGCGCCCTGCTCGACCGGCGCCAAGGGGAACACCACGCCCGGCGCCTACCGGATCGAGCTCAAGCGTCGGGCGCAGACCATGCAACTGCGCGGCGGGCACGTGCGGGTCGAGGACGTGGAGTGGATCATGTACTACGACAAGGCGCGTGGCATCGCGATCCACAGCGCCTACTGGCACGCCGATTTCGGGACACCGGCCAGTCACGGGTGCGTGAACCTGCCCCGCCTGGACGCCAAGTGGATCTATGATTGGAGCGCGCCGCATGCGGCCCCAGAGGACTCGGAGATCTATCCGGTGGCCGAGGACGCCGGGACCCGGGTGCTGGTGTTCGAGTAGGTTGGACACGGGGGCTGGGAAATATGATAGGATGACGAAAACTTACGATGTTGATGACCAAAGGAGTCGAAAGATGATGAGGGGATTTCCGAGATCGGCGGTTTTTCCGACCTGCCTCGCGCTGCTCGTGACACCCGGCGCGGTTCTCGCCCAGGGCGCGGCTGATAAGGGCGGCGCGAGCGGGCAGGTGGATCCTGAGTACGACAACGAGGTCGCCGCGGGCTCGAACGCCGTGAATGCGGATCCTGCCACTCAGACTCCGGTCCCGACCCCGGCCCCGGCCGAAGCCCCGCCCCCCGAGGATGAGCGCAGGAAGCTGCACACGTGGGAGTGGGGCGCCTACAGGCACCATCCCAATCTGACGGGCACGACCGGCCTCCTGCACATGCCCGAGGCCGGCTCCGGCGACGCCGGCACGTTCGCCCTGGGGCTTCACGGGTCCTGGTTCACCTATTCCGACTACTTGGTTTACGGGGACGAGGCGACCCGGTTGTGGGGCGACCTCAACCTGCGCGTCACGCCGCTCGATTTCCTCGAGATCTTCGGCGGAATCAAGGCGCAGTCCATGTCCAACAACAAGGGGAACCCGGATCTGTTCCAGTCATTGGGTGACGTCGATCTGGGCGTGAAGGGCTACTGGTCCCCGGCCGGCTTCGTCACGATCGGCGGCGACTTCGTCGTATCGTTCATCAACTCGACCGGCAGCGTGTCCCCGAGCTTCGAAGGCACGAGCTTCGGGCTCGATCTGCTCACGAGCTTCGACTTCGCGGAGATCAACGAGAACGCGCCCATCAGAGTCCACCTGCAGGTCGGCTACTACTTTGATCGGTCCGCGAACGTGATCAAGGACTTCGAGAAGGACACGGGCGGCTGCGGCACGGATTCCGACAACGACGGCTACGTGGACTACGAGGGCTGCCTGACCCCGGTCGAGAGGACCGCGCTCAACGTCAACCGGAACGACCTCTTCCGGATCGGGCTCGGCGTGGACATGGCGCTGCCGTATGTGACTCCCATCATCGAGTACGGTCTCGGCATTCCGATCAACCGGCAGGACTTCACGTGCCCGCTCGTCCCGGACTCCTACGACTCCTGCATGGATACCGAGGGAGCGAGCGGGCTCCTGCAGCAACTCACGCTCGGCGTGCGGGTGCTGCCGCCCATCGAATCCCTCGCGCTCGATGTGGGCGTCGATATCGGGCTCGCGGGGTATGCGCCGACGGTGCACGAGATGGCCGCGCAGGCCCCCTACCAGATCCTGTTCGGCGCGAGCTACAGCTTCGATCCGTTCCCGAAGGAGCCGCCTTTGCCGCCTCCGCCGCTTCCGCCGCCTGCACCTGCCGCCCCGCCGGCAGAGCTGGCCGGATTCGTGCACGACCAGGCTTCGACCGGGAAGCCGGTCGCGGGCGCGGTCGTGCAATACGTGGGCCACGAGTTGAACCCGCAGGTATCGGACAAGGACGGACGCTTCCGCTCGTACCCGCTGCCGGCCGGCAAGGTGGCGCTCACCGTCACCGCGGGCGGCTTTGAGGACGGTTCCTTCACGGTCGAGGTGCCGGCGAGCGGCCTCGTGGCGGTCGACTGCCCGCTCGTGGCCGCGCCCGTGCCAGAGACCGGGAAGCTCGCGGTCCGTGTCACGGATCCGGGCGGGGCGCCGCTCGCGGGGATGACCGTGGAGGTGACGGGCCCGACACAGGCGAGCCCGGTCACCGGGGCGGATGGCCGCTTCGAGATCGAGGTCAAGGAAGGCGGGTACACGCTGACCGTGGACACGGCGGGTTACCTGCGTCGCCAGGAGACCGTAACGACCAGGCTCGGCGCCACGTCCCAGGTGGAGATATCCTTGAGCGCCAAGCCCGCGACCGACCTCGTCGTCCTGCAGAAGAAGCGCATCATCATCAAGCAGGCGGTCCACTTCGAGACCAACTCGGACAAGATCAAGCCCGAGTCGTTCAAGCTGCTCGATCAGGTGGCCGCGCTCATGGCGGGCCATCCCGAGGTCAAGCTCGTGGAGATCCAGGGCCACACGGACGACCGCGGGAACCGAGTCCACAACGTCGACCTCAGCAAGCGGCGCGCCGAGGCCGTGCGCGATTACCTTCTGGGCGTCGGCATGGCGTCCTCGCGCCTTACGGCCGTCGGCTTCGGTCCGGACAAGCCGCTCGCGCCCAACATCACGCCCAACGGCCGCAACCAGAACCGGCGCGTGGAGTTCCACGTCAAGGAGCGCGAGTAGGGATCCCTCAACCGGACGGCGGGAGCAGGCTCGCGAGCAGCGGCAGAAGCGCGGGCCGAGCGTCGCGTCCCGGCAACGCGCATCCGCAGTCCTGGGGATCGCTCTCGTCCACCTTGCAGCCGTTGTCCTCGCCCGAGAGGTTGAGGCCGCAGTACGGCTCCTCGCACACGTCCGGGTCGTCGTCCGTCGGGTACAGCGTGCACAGCCCCTCGACGTCGTCCTCGGCGAGGTCACGCTTGGTGATGGATCCCGGATCCGCGTAGCCGAACATGGTCGCGTCCGGATCGTCCGAGTGGTCGAGGCCGATGGTGTGACCGATCTCGTGCGTGACCGTGCTGCGAAGGTCGACGAGCCGCGTGTCGTCCGGATAGTCGTCGAGGGCGCCGAACTCGAAATCGTCGCCGTTGAACTCGATGTCCACGTCGTAGATGACGCCCGTGGTCGTTTCGTAGTGCACGGACGTGAGCGCCACGATGGCGTGGCTGTACCCGTCCGGCCAGGCCCCTTGCCCGTCGCGCCACACGAGGAGGTTCGCATTGCCGCCCTCCTCGTTGAACTCCGCGCGGTCCACCTGCGCCGGAGCCGTCTCGACGAACCGGAAGTAGGAGCACGCGGGGTGGGTCCATGCCTCGTAGCTCTTCTCGACGAGCGTTTCGAGCGCGTCGAACGGCACCGCGGCGCTGCCCTTCTCGTGGATGGAGTACTGGTAGCAGGACGACTCCCACGCCACGGGCAGGCCGCTCTGGGTGACCGACTGCTTCCACGCCGCGGTCGGGAGCGCGACGGCCAACAACGCCGCGAGGGACGCGATCGCGACGGCACGGTTTCCTTTGGCGCCTTGTGGCATCGCCGCAACGTAGGCCCGACCGTCGCGCGCCGTCAAGCGTGACGCCGATGGCGTGACGCCGATGGTCCTTTGACCCGAAGGTGCCCGGATGGTACTCAACCGAACCATGACGGACAGGCGCAAGAGCGTGTGGCGCACGGCCGCGGCCCTGTTCCTCTCGGCGTTCGCGCTCGGATGCTTCTGGATCGTCTCGAACCCGCAGCGGCCCACGCCGGACGCGGTGCTGTACGAGGGCATCGCCGCCAACCTGGCCGCCGGGAACGGCTATTCCTTCGATCGCGCTGCGCCGTACCGCCCCGAGATCACGCGGACCCCGTTCGTGCCCGCGCTCGCCGCGGCCGTCTACATGGTGATCGGGCGCCGTCCGGGTGCGGTGCTGGCGCTCAACGCGGTGTTCGTCGGTCTGGCGGTCGCCCTCGGCTACCTTGTCGCCCTGCGCCTCTTCGATGACGATCGCGCGGCTCTCGTCGGCGCGGTCATGGTGATCCTCACGCCGCAGGTGGCAGGCGCGGCGAACAACGTGCTCACCGAGGCGCCGGCCATGCTGCAAGTGTCACTGGCCGCGTTCCTTCTGCTCGGGTGGGACGACCGCAAGAACGGCTGGACCGCGCCGCTCCATGCGGCCTTGCTGGGCGCGGTGCTCGCGAGCCTCGTCTTGAACCGCACCACCTTCGTCTTCACGACCCTGGTGGCCGGGGCTTATGTGGTCTCGCGCGCTCTCGCGGGCAGGTGGAGGTCGCCCCGCGCATGGCTCGCGGCGTTCGTCTTCTGCGCCGCGCTGGGCGCGCCGGTTCTGGCCTGGTCCGCGCGCAACGCGTCCCTGGGGCTGCCGTTCTCGCCAGCGCCCGTGGGCGCGTCCGCGAGCCGCGTGTACGACTTCGGGAGGTACAAGGAGGCCGTGCTCGATCCCGACGAGAGGCTGCCGCGCGCCAACCACCGCTACTTCGCCCACTGGAAGCGCCCCATGGGCCCGGACGAGCTCCTCGCCCTCGACCGCGAGAACCGGGAGTGGCTCGAGAAGTGGCTCGCGGCGCACCCGGGCCGCATGTGGGAGTCCGCGCCCGCACGGCTGCTCGGGCTTTACAGCGACTTTCGGATCTCGGTGTGGCCGCCGTGGCCCGCGGGTTACGACCGCGTCATGTGGCCCATCCTGGCCTGGGTCTCGCGCGTCCTGTGGCTCCTGTCGCTCGCGGGTTTCCTGCTGTCGATCCGCAGGCCCTGGGCGCGGGCGATCTGGCTCGTGCCGATCGCGACCGTATCGATCGTGCACGTGCTCACCGTGTGCAACCCGCGCTATGTGGCGCCGCTTCTGCCGCTGCTCGTTCCTTACGGAGGGGTGGCAATGGTGGCCGCGTGGCGCCTCGTGCGCCGCCCCTTTTTGACCGCGCGGCGCGGGATCTGATAGGGAGTTGCCCATGAAGCTCGTCATCCAGATACCCTGCTACAATGAGGAAAAGACGCTCCCCGAGGCCTTCGCGGCCCTGCCCAAACAGGTCGAAGGGTTCGACGAGGTCGAGGTCCTCATCATCGACGACGGCTCGCGCGATCGCACGGTCGCCGTGGCGCGGGAGCTCGGCATCCACCACATCGTCCATTTTCCGGGCAACCGCGGGCTGGCGCGCGGGTTCATGGCGGGCCTCGACGCGGCCCTGCGCGTGGGCGCGGACGTCATCGTCAACACGGACGCCGACAACCAGTATGACGCGTCGTTCATCCCCGCGCTCGTGAAGCCCATCCTCGATGGCAGGGCCGACATGGTCATCGGCGACAGGCAGGTCGACCAGGTGTCCGAGTTCTCGGCGACGAAGAAGCGCCTGCAGCGCTTCGGCTCCTGGGTGGTGCGGAGGGCGTCGGCCACCGAGGTGCCGGACGCGACCTCGGGATTTCGGGCGCTGTCGCGGGAGGCGGCGCTCTCGCTCTTCGTGACGAGCAACTACACGTACACCCTCGAGACGATCATCCAGGCCGGCGCCGCGCGCCTCGCCATCACGGGCGTGCCCGTGCGGACCAACGCACCAACGCGGGAGTCACGGCTCCTGCGCGGCATGTGGAACTACGTCAAGCGCTCGATGGGGACAATCATCCGCATCTACACGATGTACCATCCGCTGCGCACGTTCCTCACGATCGCGGCGCTGTTCTTCCTCGCAGGCGTCGCGGCCGCGGGCCGGTTCGTGTACTACTTCGTCACCACGGACGGGCAGACCGGGCACACCCAGTCGCTCATCCTGGCCGCCATCCTCATCCTGGCTTCCTTCCAGATCGCCCTCTCGGGCTTCGTGGCCGATCTCGTTGGCGCGAACCGCAAGCTGATCGAGTCGGTGCTCCGGCGCGTGCGGTCGCTCGAGGCGGGCGCCGGGAAAAACGGCGGGAATCGGCCCGGCTCCGCAAATGGCTGAGCGCCCCTCCCGCTTCCGGGCGGGGCGCGTGGTGCGCATCGCCGTGGCGGCGGCGTTCACGGCCGCGATCGTGGCGCTCGCCGCGAGCACCCTGTCCGTCGAGAGCTTGTCCAAGGCCTTCTCGAGCGTCACCCTGGTTCCTGCCCTCCTTGCGCTCGGCGCGTACGTGGCGGTCAACACCGTGCGCGCCTGCCGGTTCCTCCTGTCGGGCGCCCGCGTGCCGTTCCGGGTGCTGTTCTGCATCGCAGCCGTGCACTCGGCCCTGCTGCGCGTCATGCCCCTGCGTTCCGGCGAGCTCGCGTACGGCATCCTTCTCAAGCGGACCGGAGGCGGCGGATTCGGCGCGGGCGTGGCCACGATCCTCATGATCCGCATCCTCGACTTCGCCACGATCCTGCCCGTGGGTGCGGCCATCCTGGCGCTCGGGCTCGTGCGCGCGTCGAGCGGGCTCGCGATCGCGGCCGTGGTCGTGGCCGGCGTGGGGCTCGGGGCGCTCTTCTTCCTGCTCGGACCTGTGTCGCGGGCCGTGGCGCGCTTCATGTCGGCGCGCTCGCCGGACGGGTTCCTCGCGCGCACCGCGTCGACCCTGGCCGAGACCTACGGGCTTCCGCTCGGGCGGCGCGTGGCGCTCATGGCGATCACCCTCGGGCTGTGGGCGCTCATCCTGGGGTGGTTCTTCCTCTCCTTGTACGCGTGCGGCATCAGGCTCGGCGCGGTGCACGGGCTCGTGGTGGGCGTGCTGGGCGTGCTGGGCTCGACCCTGCCCGTGTCGCTCGTGGGCACGTTCGGGCCCATGGAGGGCGGCATCGCGCTCGGGCTGGCCGCAGTGGGTCACACCCCGGACGCGGCCGCGGCAACGGCGCTCGTCACCTCGGTGCTCACGTTCCTCGCGAACTGGGTGCTGGCCCTGCCCGCCTGGCTCGTGCTCGTGCTGTCGGGCGCCCTCGGCGGACGAGGGAAGGAAACCGGCTCAGCCCGCTGACTTGCGCCCCGCGAGCGCCTCCTCGATGGCCTGCTCGCGCACGCGGCGGGTCTCGGCAAGGTCGCCGGGCGGGCTCACCCTGGCGCGCGCCAGATCGAGGAGGATTCGGATCGCCCCGAGGCTCGACTGCCCCTTGGCCCGCGAGTAGTCGGTGTAGCGCACCGTGACCTGCTCCTCGGCGTAGGCGAGCCGCAGCTTCGCGATGCGCCCCAGGATCTCGGAGGCGTGCGCCATGCGGTTCTGCCGCAGGTCGAGCAGGACGGCGGCGCGCGCGGTGAACGCACGCAGCCCGTTGTGGGTGTCCGTCACCTTGAGGCCGGTGGTGAGCCGGGTGAAGAGGAGGGCGGCCTTGAGCACCAAGAAGCGCTCGAGCGGCATGCCGTGGCGTTTTCCGCCGCGCGTGCCCAGGATGGCGTCGAGTCCCTCGCGGTCGAGCCTCTCCACCATGCGCGCCGCGTCCCCGGGGCTGTGCTGCCCGTCCGCGTCGAAGGTCACCACGTGCGTGGCCCCGGCCCGGCAGGCGAGCTCGATCCCGGTCTCTATCGCCGCGCCCTGACCCAGGTTCTTCCCGTGCCGCGCCACGGTGGCCCCGGCCGCGCGCGCCACGGTCGCGGTCTCGTCCGCCGAGCCGTCGTCCACCACCACCACCTCGTCGGCCGCGGCGAGCGCGCCCTCGATCACGGGCGTGATGGCCTTGGCCTCGTTGTAGGCCGGGATGACGAACGTCACGTGCCTTGCGGTCATGGGGCGCACTATATGCAAAAGCCGGCTTTTGACAACGGTGGGCCGCTCTCTTGAAGGAGGGAATCGGAGGATTTCCAGAAGCTTCTTTAGCCAGGCTGACCCATGTGCGCGGCACCGGGAACGGGCTTCATGTCTGCCGTGGCCGAATGGGCTGATGGATCACCGCTTCGCGCCGGTCGCTCGGGTTCACCGGGGATCCGGGATTGATCCGTGTGCATGGCACCGGGATCCGGGGCCGGCTACTCCGGGGCGCGCGCGACCATCCTGGCTACTCTGCCTCAGGCAAAGAGATCCTCCGGCGCGATGCCGTGCCAGTCATTGTCTTTGCCCAGTATGGAGAACTGTCTTTCCTGGTTCTTCTTCCACGAAAACAGAACGACGTCTCTGGCTCCGTATTTCTTCTTCACCTTCAGAAGTCGTTCCTTGTCGGCTTCCTTGGGCTTGGCGGCGCCCCCGCCCTTGATCTGGATGAGAATGATATCGAAAAGATCTCCCCGCTTCAGGACCTTGTCCCTGGGATCTGTCTGGTCTTTGCGAATCGCAATGACATCCACCACACCGCGCGATTCCTGACCTCCGGGTCCGCGGAACGCCACCATCCGCCAGCGCCTGGCGTTCGCGAAGCTCGCTGTCCACTTCATCATCGTCTCCGCCCATCGAGCCGTCTCCCTTGCCTTCTCGACAGCCGTTTTCGTCGGTAAATTCCCGTTCATCCTACAGCCTCCTCAATTACTTCTTATTCGGCATCACTGAGCGACTTCAGTGGATTTCGGGGTGCTCATGGACTCGGTTCCTTGTCGCTCACGCTGCTGAGGCTGCCTTCCAAATGCTTCGGATCAGTCGTGAACCCGATCGGAGCGTGCTCTTGTTTATATGGGGCCTCGAGCAATCCTTCCCGAATCTCTCTCCATTCCGTTGAATCGGCCGCTGGGTTTCGTGCTCGGCAGAAAATGTTGCTGTCTTTTGCCCACTCGACGAAGCTCGCGATCACATCAAGGACCACTTCCCTCGTGATCTCGGTTGGTCGTTCGAACCGGCACCCAATCCAGTATCTTTGCTCGGCTCGTTTTGGGGCGCGTGGGAGATCTGTCGCAAACGGGTTGGCAAACGTAACTACTCTGCCGTCTTGGCCCTGTGAGAAGATCAGGTCTGCGCCGCGCTGAATGCCTGAGGCCCAGCCTTTTTCGTCCTCGATGAAAATGCCCGTAGGGATATCACTGAAAGAGAACTGGACGACGCTGGAGTTGGTGAACCGCGAGAACTCCAGCGCGTACAAGTCCCACCGAGAATGGACTTGCTTCATGGCGCCGATGGCCTCCTGCATTGCAGGAAGGATGACATCCTTGGCGGTCGCCGCCCATTCCTGACGGCGTGCTTGAACCGCCTGAAAGCCGGCTTCGTACTCTTCCGAAAGAATCTGGAGCCGTTCTCGTGTAGTGGTCATCTCATCACTCCTTGGCGCTCTTCGCGCAGAGGGTTGGTGATCTCAGTCTGGCAGGTCAATCGATACGTCCCTCATCCGCGAAGCGGAACATAAGGACGATGCGCCAAAGATCAACCCTCGTCCCGGGCCTTGGGCGCGCGGCGGTCCGAGACAGGGCGGCGAAGCGCTTTCCCAAGGCCTATCGGACCGATGACCGCGAGGTCGGGCCTATCGACACCCGGCCGGTGCGGCGGTAGTGTCGAAACGAACGAAGCGGACGAGCCGGACGAGCCGGACGGGGATGGGACAGCGGGTATCCGGGGGCGGTGTTAGCGGGGAAACACATCGAGTGACTCTCCGCGCTCCCGGAGGGAAAGCGCGCCTTGTGCATGTTGTACACTACGGTTTTCGCGAGCTTCGACAAGGGCGGGTGGAACGAGACCATGGTAGAGTGGTAAACATGACGAAACAGACATTCCTCCGCCTTCCCGTCGTCTCCGAGGGCGCGGAGTATCTCGTTATGGGGATGCTCATGCGCCGCAACATTCTCGTGTACAAGGCTCCGCCGAACAACGAGGGCTACGACCTCATCTGCATCCACCCCGACCCCAAGCACAAACCCACGCACAATCAGAAGGCGCAGGTTCGCATCCAGGTGAAGAGCCGGTACCAGAGCGATTGCGACCGCGGCTTTCCGGTGAAGGAGAAGAGCTTCGGCGCATTCGATTTCCTGATCGTCGTGTTCCTCAACATCGGCGAGTTCTTCAACCGCAAGGACGGCACTACCGGTGCGCGTGCCCCGGAGTTCTACACGCTGCCGTCGTCGTTCATCCGGAAGCACCACGACACGTCGTCGTCCTGGGAGAAGATACGGCTGCGTGGCCTGGACATCGAGAAGTACCGCGACGAGAAAGGCTTCGAGTTCATCGCCAAGGAACTCGGCGTGAAGCGGCCGAGGAAGAAGATATCCTAGTTCGCGCGGGCTCGGTCGAACCCGTGCTCGACAGCCTCGCCGCCATCGGCGCGCTCGCATGGGTGCGCTTCGCCCCTCCCGTGCTACAATGCAGCCCTTCGAAGGAGGAGCGTGGAGACATCCGGAACCAGGCCCATGCCTCGCGGGCGCAAGCCGTGGCGCAGCCGCGTCCCGGCGTGGGCGTTCCCGCTCGCCGTCATCGCCGTCGGCGTGGCGCCCCACCTCGGAAAGCTGCGCGACAACGTGGTCGCGGCCCACGAGTACTGGTACGACTCGGTCGGCCACCTGTACCTGTCGTGGGAGCGCTTCCAGGCGCTCACCTTCCAGCACGGCTTCTTCGACTTCAGGTGGTTTGCGCCGTACCCCAACACCGGCACCTACAACGAGCCCGCGCTCTCGCACGGCATCCTGTTCGGCGTCTTCAACCTGGTGTTCGCGGAGCCGCTCGCCTTCAACCTGGCCATGATCGCCATCCTGGCGCTCAACGCGATCGCGTTGTACCTGCTCGTGAACGACATCGTGCGTCGCCCATGGATCGCCGCCGTCTTCGCCACGGTCGGCGCGCTCTCGCCGTTCGCGTGGGTCCGCTACGCCCACCCGCCCAACACGGTCCTCTTCTTCGGCCTCCTGGGGCTCTTCTTCCTGCGGCGCGCGGCGCACAGGCCCACCTTGAGCCGCTGCATCGCGGCCCCGGCCATGTTCGTGCTGCAGCTCTTCTCGAGCTTCTATACGGGGATGTTCTTCGTGGTGCCGCTCGTCGTGTACCTGCCCCACGCGCTCGCGCTCGCCAAGGCGAACGGCAACCTGAAGGCCCTCGTCGTGCGCGCGGGCCTCGCGAGCCTCGCCCTCGCGCCGCTCCTCGCGCTTCTGCAACTCTCGTACGCCGAGACCAGGCACGAGCTGGGCAAGGTCAACACCTACGAGTACGTGTCGAGCTACATGCCGCTCCACGCGCAGGATCTGCTGCCGCACGCGCCGCTCGTCTGCCAGTTGCGCGTGCTCGGTATCGGGCGGCCCCAGGCCGAGTGCCGCGATGAGGACTTTCCCGGGCGGCTCGCGATCGCGGGCGGTCTCGCGGGTCTCGTTCTGGCCGCCGTCCTCGGTGCGCGGCGCCTCGCGCGGTCGCGTCCCAGGAACAAGGGGGAGGCCATCCGCCTCGCGTTGCGCCTCGGCCTGCCGCCGGCCGGGCTCATCGCGGCGCTCGTTCTCGGCAGGACGCTCCCGTTCCACCTCTCCCTGTGGGCCGCCTTGGCCGTACCGGACGCGCGTCCGGGCCGATCGCTCGCGATCCGCAGCCGGATCGCGGTGCCGCTCGCCGCGGCCTTGCTCGTGCTCGACGTGGCCCTGAACCCGATCGTGCCGCTCTTCGGCCGCGAGCTCGGCAGCATCCACCGCGTCTTCTTCGCGCTGGTTCCCGGGTTCGACGGGCTGCGCTCCGAGAGCCGCATCGTGGTGCTCGTTCCCGTGTTCCTTGCGATCCTGGGCGCGTGCGGGGCGCGGTGGGTCCTCGCGCTCCTGCCGGGCCTTCGTGCAGGCATGGCGCCCGTGGTCGCCGTTGCCGCCCTCGGTCTGTGGGCGCTCGTGGACGCGCAGCCCATGTGGCAGGAGTACAAGCCGTTGCCCCGCAGCGATCGCGTGGGAGCGGCGCTCAGGGCCGCGGCGGCGCTGCCGGCGAGGGACGTGCTCGCGGTCGTCAAGGGCGATGGTGCGCATATCGCGAGGCGCCGCCACTCAGACGCCAACTACTTCCTGGGGCACATCGTGCTGCACGGCCACAGGCAGGTGACGGGCTACTCCACCTACAACACGCCCGCGTCCGAGGCCATCGAACGCGCGGCCTCCCTGCACGATCCGGGCGCACGCCTGCCGTGGGCGGCTCGCGTCGCATACCTGTTCGGCGCGACCCACCTGCTCATCGACTGGGTCGACAGGCCGGCGCCGCCGCGTGCGGCCGTGGAGTCGATGTTGCGCTTCGAAGGCCCGCCGCGGCTCGTCGCAGTCGACGACCATATGGCGCTCGTGGCGCTCGGCCCGTTCGCGGACACGACCCATGGTCCTTCACCCGCGGTTCCCGGGCCGGATGCCCTGGTCGCCAGGCGTCCCGACCGGGCGAAGGGCAGCAACCCTTCGTGGCGCCTCGCGGCGGCCGTGGACGGCAACCCGGCCACGGCGTTCACCACGCGCACCTTGCAGCGCGAGGGCGAGTGGGTGGCCATGGAGTGGAGCGGGCCGGTGCGGCTCGCGGGCGTGGGCTTCTCTCCCGGCCTGGCCGTGGAGAGCCTTCCCATCGGATACGTCGTGGAGGTGCAGGATGGTGTCACGTGGCGCGTGGTGGCCGAGCGCAACGAATGGGACGTGCCGCGCTCCCTTATCGACAGGCCCGGCACCGGGCTCGTCACGGTGGCGTTCGCGCCGGTGGAGACCCGAGCGGCGCGGCTCAGGTTGACGCGGTCCTCGCCGTGGCCATGGTCGCTCGCGAGCCTGGCGGGGCTGGCAAGCGACACGGCGCGCGGAAAGAACGAAAAACACTGAAAATCCGGCCAGATATAGGTTGATTTCGGGCCGTTGTGACGATAGATTTTACTGACTCCGTGGGGCTGGAGGTCCACATGTCCAGCGAGAATCGGCTCGGCGAGTTGCTTGTCCGGGAGAAGATGATTTCTCTCGCCGAGTTGCGTAAGGCGCAGGAGCTTCAGAAGCAGAGCGGCGAGAACCTGGGCAAGAGCCTGGCGAAGCTCGGCTACGTCTCCGACAAGGAGATCACCGAGTTCCTGGCGTCCCAGTACAACGTGCCGGCCGTCGATCTGGAAGAGTTCGAGATCGAGGAGGAGATCCTCGGCCTCATTCCCAAGGAAGTGGCCGCGAAGCACAAGATCATCCCCATCTCGCGCGCCGGGACGTCCCTCATCGTGGCCATGATGGACCCCACCAACCTCCACGCCATCGACGACGTCAAGTTCCTCACCGGGTACAACGTCGAGCCCGTGGTGGCTTCGGAGGCGGCCATCGAGAAGGCCATCGAGCGCTACTACGTCACCGCGTCGACCACTTACGACGAGGTGATGGAGGGCTTCGAGGAGGAGGACCTCGAGTTCAGCGCGGAGGACGAGGACGGCGCCAACGTGCTCGAGCTCGAGAAGATGAGCGAGGATGCGCCGGTCATCCGGCTCGTCAACCTCATGCTCGTGAACGCCATCAAGAAGGGCGCATCGGACATCCACCTCGAGCCCTACGAGAAGAGCCTGCGCGTCCGGTACCGCGTCGACGGCGTGCTCCACGAGGAGATGCGGCCGCCGCTCAAGCTCAAGAACGCGCTCACGAGCCGTCTCAAGATCATGAGCCGCCTCGACATCGCCGAACGCCGCCTGCCGCAGGACGGCCGCATCAAGCTCAAGCTGGGCAAGGGG
>JAQTNF010000134.1 GCA_028713995.1 Deltaproteobacteria bacterium
CTCGCGGGAATTTCGTGGGGGGGGGCGGGCGCTGGATCGAGACGATGACGGCCCGTATAATGCGACAACGACACGGACGCGGATTTAGAATGCACGATACAAGACATCACCTCTGGCTGCTCGCGGTGCTGGCCATCCTGGCCTTCCCGAGCGTCTCCTCGTCCGGGGACCCGCCGCCCTCTGACCTGGCCGAGCTCGGCCGGATCATCGGCAGGATCGCGTCGAGCCCGCCCGGCTCCGTGGTCGCCGGCGTGGCGGTCCTGGACGTGCGCTCCGGCGCGGAGATCTACGTCAGGAACGCGGACCAGCCGCTCAACCCCGCCTCGAACGCCAAGATCGTCACGGCCAGCGCGGCCTTGAAGCGCCTGGGCCCCGAGTTCCGGTTCGCGACCAGCATCCACGGCAAGCTCGAGGGCAACGTGGTGCGCGGCCACCTCTACCTCAAGGGTCACGCCGATCCTACGCTGTCGAGCACGGACCTGTGGGAGATGGCGCGGGAGCTCAAGGCGGCCGGCGTGCGGAGGATCGAGGGCGGCGTGGTGGTGGACGACACCTACTTCGACGACAGGAACCTGCCGTTCGCTTTCGACCAGCAGCCAGACGAGGACAACAAGTTCCGCTCGCCCGTGGGCGCCGTGTCGCTCAACCACAACGCGCTCGCCATCACCGTGCGCCCGGGGCCGGCGGTGATGGCCAAGGCCCAGGTGCTCGCGGATCCGCCGGGCTACGCGGAGCTCGCCAACGACACGGTGACCATGGCCGGCGGCGCGAACAGCCCCAAGATCTCGGCGACCACGTTCGAGAACCGCACCAAGCTCCGCGTGTGGGGCGAGGTGCCGCTCGGCGCCGCAAGCGTGACCTACTACCGCCGCATCGACAATCCGTCGTTGTTCTCGGGGCACGGCCTCAAGGGCGTGCTCGAAGAGTCCGGGATCACGGTCGGCGGCGGGGTTCAGGTGGGGCCTCTCCCGCCCGGCACGCCGCTCCTCGCCGAGCACCTGTCGCCGCCTCTGTCTGTGGTGCTGCTCGAGACCGGCAAGCTGTCGAACAACTTCGTCACCGAGACGGTGCTCAAGACCATGGGCGCCGAGGCGGGCAAGGGGCCGGGCACGTGGGAGGCCGGGGTGGCGGCCGTGGCCGAAACGCTCGCGGCGTGGGGGATGCCAAAGGGCAGCTACACCTACCGCAACGGCTCGGGCCTCTACGACGCGGACCGGTTCTCGGCGCGCGGCCTCGCGGGAGTGCTGCGGGGCGTGTACCTCGACGCCTCGGTGCAGCCCGAGTTCCTCTCGCAGCTCGCGGTGGGAGGCGTCGACGGGACCATCGACTCGAGGTATGCGGGGCCGTCCACGAAGCGGTATGTGCGGGCCAAGACCGGCACGCTCGACGACGTTGCCGCCCTGTCCGGGTACGTGCTCGACCGCAAAGGCGAGCGGCCGGTCGTCTTCTCGATCCTGGTCAACAAGGCATCGGGCTACGTCTCGTCCGCGCGCGGGTGGCAGGAAAAGATCGTGACCGCCATCGCTGATGCGCTGAACCCATGAGCGTTTCCCCGCCGTCGCTCTCGATCGTCCTGCTCATGTACAACGAGGAGGGGAACATCGCCGCGGTGCTCGACGAGACGCTGGCCTTCGGCCGCGCGGCGCTCGGCGACTTCGAGATCCTGGTGGTGGACGACGGTGGGACGGACGGAGGCGCGGACATCGTGAGCGGGTACGCCGCCAAGGAGCCCCGCGTGCGGCTCGTGTCCCACGATCGCAACCGCGGAATGGGAGCGGGCATGCGCACGGGCATCCGCAACGCGAGCAAGACGTGGCTGGTCTTCAACGCGGCGGACGGGCAGGTGGCGGCGGCCGAGATCGGCAAGCTCCTGCCGCTCCTTATGAACGCGGACATCGTGCTCTCGACCTACGAGAACCGGCGCGAGACATGGACGCGCGAGCTCGTCAGCCGCGCCTTCCGTCTGTACCTGCGGGCCGTGGCCGGCATCCGGTTCGAGCTGCAAGGGCTCTACCTCTATCCCACGGCGGTCGCCCGCGAGCTCGAGCCGCTCATCGCGGCCGACACGTTCTTCTTCAGCTTCGAGCTCATCGAGCGCGGCATCGAGCGTGGCCTCACCACGGCCACGACCGAGATGACGTGCAGGCCGCGGACAAAGGGCGCCTCCAAGATCTTCAACCCGCGGCGGATCGTGCGCGTGGGCCGCGAGGCCGCGCGCTACGGGCTCGCGAAGAAGATGGGGTCAAGACCCGCCACATGACACAAGGGAGCCTCGCTACTCCCTCACGTTGAGCCTGCTCTGGGGAACCCAGCTCGGGCGGCGCGGTCCGGGCGGGCGGGGAGGGGACGCGCTCTCGCCTTTACGCCTGCGGTCGAAGCGCGCGCGCACCTCGTAGGCGAAGTTGTCGAGCACCTCGGGGTCGACGGGGTCGCCGTTGAGGCTCAACGTGAGCGTGACGAGACCCTCGCGCTCGGCCACGTGGAAGAACTGCGACTCAGCGATCTTGTTCGGCATGCACTCGAGGGGCCCCACGCTCACCGCGCCGTCGATGTGTCCCTCGCGCCACTCGTGCAGCGGCCCACCCACCGTGAGGACGGCCTCGCCCGAGAGCTGCTCGCGGATGTAGGGCGCCGCGGCCGAGATCGAGTCCTGGACCGTGGTGCGGCGCGGCCAGCCGAGCACGTCCGCCACGTTGATGAAGAGCTGGCTCTGGATGGACGCCTGCAGGAGCGAGGTGACGTAGTCGGGCACGGTCTTCTTGCGCACGTCCTGGTAGTCCGTGTACTCGAGCCATTCGTTGAACGCGGCGAAGCGGCAGCGGATGCCGCGCTGCTCGAGCTTGTCCACCACGAAGTCGTTGGCGAACGGGTCGCAGCGCACGTAGATCTCGCCCACGACCAGCACGGTGGGCATGGGCGGGCCATCGATCTTGAGGCGGGCGTAAGCGCGCGCGGCCCTTCGGAGGAGGGGCGCCACGCCGAATACGTTTCCGGAGACGACCTCGCCCATGGCCGAGCCGGCCCCGAGGTCGCCCGCGGCGGCGCGTGCGAGGAGCCCGAGCAACTCGCGGTGGTAGAACGCGAAGCACGCCTCGGCCGCGCCGGGCTGCAACTGTGCAGGCCGCGTGTCGTAAAGCCCCTCCACGAGCAGATCGGACGCCACGAGCCCTGTGAACACGATGGCCGCGAGGCCCGGGCCCGCGCCCTCGAAGTAGTTGCTGTCCGGGGGCGAGAACATCCCGACACGGTCCTTGAGGCCGAGGCGCTCGAGCACGATCTTGTGCAGCGTGTTGTAGGCGCCGAAGCGGCACGGCCCGCTCGCCGTGGGCATGAGGAACGAGAACCGCTCGTCCGTGCCCCGCGCCCGCTCCACGCGCTCGAGCAGGCTGCCGAGCGTGAGGGTCATGGGCACGCACTCCTTGCCCGACGTGTGGCGCCGGCCCAGCGCGAGGGTGTCGCGCGTGGGCATGGGCAGCGCCTCGCTTTGCAGGCCGAACCCGTTCAGGCACGCCGCGAGCGCCTCGGCGCCCGGCCCCATGCGCGGGATGAGCACGGTGGCGCCTCGTTCCCGGATCTCCTTCAGCCCCTCGCGGTGCGCCTCGATCCCCTCAAGCGACGTGGTCCGCGCGGCCGGGGCCTCGCGCCTCAGATCCCCGCGTACGCAATGGAGGAACGCCTCCACGCGCGTCTTGGTGCCCGCGTCGCCCGAGTGGCCGTCGGTCTCGATGATGGCGAACGGCTTGCCCTGCATGACGTAGCCGTAGAAGTGGATGGTGAAGCTGTCCGGTCCGCACGAGTAGTTGCTGCAGTAGAGGCTGTAGACGCCCGGGGTCTTGCGGATCTGCTCGGCGGCCCTGAGGTTGCGCTGCCCGTAGCTCCAGAACATGTCGTTGAAGATGGGGACGTCCGCGCCCACCTCGTAACAGTCCAAAGGAACGCCGATGGCGCCCTGCTCGCGCAGGATGGCGGGCACGTTGGAGTTGAGCACCGTGTTGTGGATCGTGTAGCTGCGGCCGAGCACCACCACGGGGACGATCCCGTGCTCGCGGGCGAAGGAGAGGGCGCGTGTGCCGATGGCGAGGCATTCGGTGGAAAACGCGGTCTGCGCGGCCACGGCCGCAACGAACGCCCTCTCGAAGAGCTCTTTTTCAACGCCGAGCTCGCGGGCGAGCGCCTCGCAGCTCGAACGGAAGAGGTCGGACTCAAGGCCGCGCACGCCGGTCGTGATCACGGGCGAGATGATCCTGTTCGCGACGTCCCGGCCCAGGTTGAGCCGCAGCAGGTCGGGGCTGCCCTGCACGATGGGGCACAGCTTGGACCACTTCTCGTCGCGGACGCGCGGGAGGCTGCGCACCATGGGCAGAAAGACGCGCTCCGTGCCGAGGGCGGCCATGGCCGCGGCGAGCCCGTGGTACTGCTGCATGGGCGCGCAGAACGGCACGTTGGCGTCCTCGATGCCGCGCTTGAGCATGGCCTGGCCCGCGCCGGTCACCACCGCGAGATCGAAGCCGAGCTCGTGGATGTACGTTGCGAAGAACGGAAAGAGCTCCTTGAGCGCGAACTCGTCCGTGATCGCCACGCGCGGCCTGCCTCGATGGGCCTCGAGCGGCTCGCGGATGCGACGCACGAGGGCCTCCCGCTCGCGGAACGGGTCGGGCGCGAGATCGGGCAGCTTCACCCTGCGGCTCGCCTTGTCGTTGAGCGAGCACCCGCCGCCCCACGTGAAGACCTGCTTCCTCCCGGCGACGAGCGTCTTCAACCGATCGATGCGGCACCTGTCGCCCGCGCCGCCGCAACCCTTCGTCGACTTGCAGTGGAACACGTCCTTCTCGATCACCTCCGCTCTGAGGAAGCGGCCGAGGTCGAGCGGAGCGCGCGCCCCAAGATCGATCTCCCGGCGGGCGAGGAGCGCGATGCCGAGCGCCCCGATCGTGCCGGGATCGGGCGGCACGATGACCTCGCTGCCCGTCCGGTGCGCCACGGCCGCGGCGAGCGCGTCCGAGGAGAACGGCATGCCCTGGCAGAACACCACATCGCCCACGGACCGGCTGCCCTTCACGCGGTTCAGGTAGTTTTGGACGATGGAGTCGTAGATGCCGGCCACGATGCGCGGCCTCGGCACGCCCGCGGCCACGGCCTCGTCGATGATCTCGGCCATGAACACGCTGCAGTGCTGGCCGAGCGACACGCCGCCGTCCGCCGCGAGGGCCTCCTCGCCGAGCCCCACCACGCCCCCGACGCCCGACATGCGGCGGCCCTGCTCCTCGATGAACGAGCCGGTGCCGGCGCTGCACGCCTCGTTCATGGCGGCATCAACGACCTTTCCGCCCGCGAGGCGGATGTACTTGGCGTCCTGGCCGCCGATCTCGAAGATGGTGTCCACGCGCGAGTCGTAGTGGAGCGCCCCCTCGGCGTGGGCCGCGATCTCGTTGAGGACGTAGACCGCTTCCGGGCCGTAGCAGGTGGTCATGAGCGAGCCGACGATCTCGCGACCGCTGCCCGTCGCGCCCACGGCCAGGACCGGCGCGGATCCGAGCGGACCCTCAAAGAACCTGCGCGTCAGCTCCTGGGCCGCGGCCACGGGCGCGCCGTTCGTGCCCACGTACGCCTGCCACACGGGCTCGCCGGAGTGGGCGTCGAGCGCCACGACCTTGGAGCCGGTGGAGCCGATGTCGAAGCCCAGCACCACGCCGCGTGGCTCGATCGCGTCCGGCGCGGGCGGGGCCGCAAGCCGCGTGACCTTGTGGAGGCTGCCCGTGAGAGCCGGGATACGATCGAGCCTGTGCTCGCCCGCCCGGCGGAGGATCGCGTCGAGGCGCGGCGCGGGCTTGCCGCCCATGCTCGCGAGCACTGCGCACCCGAGCGCGTCGAGGAAGAGACCGTCGTCGGTCTTGGTCTCGAGCAGGCCCATGCCGTGGCGGGCGAGGAACGCCCGGAAGTGTGCGCGGACGCGGGGCGAGCGCGAAACACCGCCCACCAGGGCCACGCGCGGCGGGCTCAAGCGCGGCTTGATGAGCACCTCCACGTTCTCGGCCACGGCGTCGTAGAGGCCGGCCAGGATTCGCGGAACGGGTTCGCCCTTGTTGGCGAGGTGCGTCATGTCCGTCTTGAGGATGACCGGGCAGCGGCCGGAGAGCGCGGCCGGGCTGTCCACGTTCGCGGTGAGGGCGCTCGCTTCGGCGACGCCCATGTCGAAGCGCTCGACGAGCTGGCGCAGGAAGTTGCCGGTGCCCTGGGAGCAGCGCGAGTTCTCGCGGTAGACCTCCACCCCATGCGCCCGAAGCTCCAGGACCGAGAACCCGTGGCTGCCGATGGAGACGATCGTGGCCGGCTCCACCCCCGGGAAGAGGAAGCGGAAGCCCGCGCCCTCGGCCTGCTTCGTGGGGATGCGCGGCAGGTCGACCAGCCTGCTCAGGCGGCCGGTGACCGACGCGCCGTCCGCGCCCGCGAAGTCGAGCTCGCGCAACGCCTCGACGAGGTGCGTTCCGGGTTCCTTGCGATGCTCCACGAGGATCCGCCGCGTCCACTTGAGGTTGCGCTCCTCGCCAGTGAGCTCCACGACCTTGACGGTCTCGGCCCCGACGTCGATCCCGATCCAGCGTTTCATGGGGCAGCTTCATACCATCGAATGCGCGAGGCGGCCAAGAATGACATTGAGGCTTCGGGGGAACGGCGGTACGATCCGTCTGAGATGGAAATGAACAAGTACCGCTCTGCCACGGGCCGACGTCGGGACAAGAAGCTCGCCGGGATGCCCGAGGAAGAGCAACCGATATGCGGCGGACACGAGTGGAACTTCCTCCATTGCGGAGATGAGTATCGGTCTTGGGTGCTGTTTTCGTCTCTTTTCCCGCTGGGGCCTTTGCCCTGGGACGATGCCGTATCCACGGCCGTCAGACTGCTGACGGCCAGTGAGTTCAATCCGGAAAGGCATCTGCGCCGTGAAGGTCGGATGGTCTGGCTCGTTGAACGGGCGTTGCGCCAATCGGTCCGAAGCGGAACGTTCGATCGACCCAGGAGGGGATATGTCCGGGCCATCGAGCGCGACCATCGAAAGTATCTCAAAAGCGATTGGGGCGCGTGTTTGGTGTTCTCCCTCGGAACGGAGCCGAGAGAAGAGGCTCTCGCGTTTCGTCTTGCCGTCAAATGGGCGGCAGAGAATACGGGGCTGGAGCATAAACGGCTCCGGAAGGGCGACGCCATCTACAAGAGCCTTTCAGCGGCCCTCGACAAAGCGATTGAAAAGGGCTTCGTGAAGAAGCTGCGCGGCGGGCTGATCAGGAAAACGGCGCGCGCAATCAGGGATTCTCTCGACCCCGAGGAGTTATTGCGCTGGTGAGGCATCCCCGCTCCCGCCCTGTCGCTCCTTCCCTCAGAACTGGAAGTAGATGAACGCGCCGGTCGAGGTGGCGAAGAGGTAGATCGCCGCGACCATCGCCGCGAGCGCGAGGCCGCGCACCGCTCCGGGCAGCAGCCCGTATGCTTTCTCGAAGAGCCGCCGCGAGCCGAGCGCGTGGCCCGTGGCGAGCGCGAGCAGCATGCACACCGCGACACGCATCTCCTCCGGGGTCTTCACGTGGGCCTTGTACCGAAACAGCCCCGCGATGATCTCGAGCGCGTCGCCAAGATTCGCCGCGCGGAAGAAGACCCAGCCGATCATCACGGCGAAGAACGTGGCCATGATCGCCAGCGCCCGGTACGCGTGCGAGGCCCGCACGGCCGCGGCGCGCGCGCCGGACCAGAGCTCTCCGAAGGCGCGATGTGCGGCGAGCAGGAGCCCGTGGTACACGCCCCACGCCACGAACTTCCAGGCCGCCCCGTGCCACAGGCCGCCGAGCGCCATGGTGACGAGCAGGTTCACGTAGGTGCGGGCGCGGCCCCGGCGGCTGCCGCCGAGCGTGATGTAGAGGTAGTCGCGCAGCCAGCGCGAGAGCGTCATGTGCCAGCGGCGCCAGAAATCGGTCGGGCTCGAGGACAGGTAGGGCAGGAGAAAGTTGTCGGGCAGGTCGTAGCCCAGCATCTTGGCGCACCCGCGCGCCATGTCCGTGTAGCCCGAAAAGTCGCAGTAGATCTGGCCCGTGTAGGCGAGGACGCCCACCCACAGCCCGAGCGTGGAGGCGCCTTGGTGCGCCCTGAAGACCTGATCCGACCACACGGCCAGGTTGTCGGCCAGGACCGCCTTCTTGATGCACCCGCGGAGCGTGAGGCCAAGGCCTTCTTCGAATCGCCCGGCGTCGAAGGGCGGGCAGTCGCGGAACTGCGGCACGATCTCGGTGACGCGCAGGATGGGGCCCGCCACGAGGTGCGGGAAGAACGCCACGAACAGCCCGTAGTTGACGATGGAGCGCTCAGCCGGGCGGCCCTTGTACACGTCGGCCAGGTAGCTGATGGTCTCGAACAGGTAGAACGAGATGCCGAGCGGCAGCACGATGTCGAGCTCCGGAACCGGCCCCTTCCACCCGAACAGGCGCGCCACGTTCCAGCCCTGCGTGGCCAGGAACCCCGCGTACTTGAAGAAGGCGAGGGTGCCAAGCGCTCCTGCCGCGCCCAGGACGAGGAAGGTCTTGCGGTGTGAGCGCCAGCGATCCATGGCCAGCCCCAGGGCGAAGCTCGCGGCGGTGGCGCCGCCGAGCAGCAGGCCGTAGACAGGTCCCCAGCTCATGTAGAAGACGTAGGAGGCGAGGAGCAGCCACGGGGCGGCGAGCCTGCGCGGCGCGAGCCAGCGCACGGCGAGGACCACCGGGAAGAAGAAGAGGAACGTGAAGCTGACGAAGAGCATGTGCTCCTATCCTTCCCGTCTCAGTCGCATTGCTCCACCTGGTCGAGGAGGACGTACCCGGACACCTCCTCGGACGCGTCGACGACGCGCAGGCGCGCCTGCCTGCCGCGCAGCTCGGAGACGTCCCACGTCCTTTTCGCGAGCGTGTCCCCGCCGCCGCCCGCGGCGGACCGCACGGTCGCCCCGTCGACGGTCAGATCGACCGAGACGCCCTTCGCGCCGCCTCCGACCAGGAGACGCAGATTCTTCCTCTCGATGGTGAAAGGAGGGCTCCACGCCTCGCCCGTGGCACGCGGGCCGCGTCTGCGGTGCCAGCTCGACAGGAGCCCCAGCCCCTGAAAGCCGGCCACCGCCTTCTGCATGCCGCGCCGACCTCCCGCGAGGATCTCGGCAAAGGCGTCGCCCCGGCTTTCCCAGCCCGAAAGCGCGACCTCCTCGAAGTCGAAGACGACCTCGCAGCCCGCGGAAGGGCGCGGAGGATCCCACCGGTCGAACGTCTTCCTCACGCCGTACGCCATGGGCAGCACGATCTCGTGCGTGAGCCACGTGCTGTAGCGCGCGGCGCCGAGATGATCCATGTGCTCTCCGTCCGCGAAGTTGTCGTCCGACACGACCGGCTGGGTGGAGTGATCGAAGAAAGGAACGTTCGCCTCGTCGGCGATGGCCTTCATCGCCCGCAGGTAGCGGGGGACGATGGTGCCTCGACCTTCACCGATGGAGTGGAGGCTCGTGGCCTCGGGCGCGTTGACGATCGCCACCGCGATCCCGGCCTCACGCAGGCGCCGCACGGCCTCGCGCAGGCTGCCGAGCTTGAAGTCCGAGAGCCTGAAACCCGAGGACGGGCCGTCGTACGTCTCGCGGTAGAACCGTCCGCGGCTCGCCGTCTCGGAGCGCTGACGCTCGCCGTCCATGTGGCGTATGCTGCGGAACCCGTTCCGGTACGCACCCTCGGGCTCCCTGAGGGGCCTGCCGTGCAGCAGCACCTCGAGCGCGCGCTCGCGGAAGCGCATGGTGTCCAGGGACGCGCACACGCAGATCTGGAAGAGCTCCTCGGCGCTCGCCCCGGCCCGGACGACCGACGGGAGGTCCTCGAGGCGCCACACCTTGGAGAGCGTCTTGTGCTCGAGATCCGGGGGGGTCTCGAGCACGTACCCGTTGGGGTCCACGTACAGGATGACGAGCCTGGGGAGGCGGGGCCGATCGAGGACGCGCAGGGCAAAGGCGAGCGTGGACGGGCCGATGACGCCGCCGCGGCCCAGGTTCCACGCCGTGATCGCCTTGCGGGCATGGCGCTTCACCAGCTTCTCGATGACGGCCGTGTCCACCGAGTGCGCGGTGCGGGAGTCGCCGATGACGACGACCGAGGGGTTTTTCCGGAATGCCGCGAAGTGCCGGGTCATGGCCGTGAAGGTGTCCTCTGCGGCGAGGCCATTGCGGAGGCGCGAGGCGCGAAACCCGAGCTCCGCGACGGTGAGCGCGGCCGCGAGCACGCAGATGATCGAGATGAGCTTCACTCGCACTTGCCGCAGGCGCCCGGCCCCATGATCGTTTCGAGCACCTCCCGGGGTCCGCGGCGGAAGAGCGACCACACCATCAGGCCCGCGAGGACGGCGAGGCACGAAAGGCCGATCGGTCCGGGCGGCGCAAGCGCGGGAGGGAAGGGCAGGCCGGCGAGCCAAAACGGATCCGCGAGAGCCATGGCGAACGCGGCCACTGCGATCCCGACGGACAGCCACGGCAGGGCGAGATCGGCCTCGTGCGCGGCGGCCATGAGTCCCGGATGCGGGCTTCGCGCCGCGCGCCTCGAGACGTGCGCGACGACGCACGCGAGGGCGGCGGCGAGGACCACGGCCGCGGGCCACAGCATGCAGGCCCCGGCAGCGGCGATGCCGAGCGCGGCGAGCAGCGACGCGAGGCAGCCGGGCAGGCCGGCGCGCTCGATCCTCGACCACGTCCGCGGGCGAAGGGCGCCGAGCAACCCGGCCGCAACGATGCCCGCGAGCGCGAACGGCGCGCACGCGGCGCCGATCGACAGGAACGCCTCGGACGCGCTGACGCCGTTGCCGCCCTCTGCGTGGGCAAAATGGATGGAGAAGAGGAAGGCGAGCAGGACCACGCCGGCCATGGCTCCGGAGGCGGAGAACGCGGGCTCGCGGCCGCGCGCGTGGCTCTCCTCTCCGTGGTGCCCGTGACCCTCGGCGTGGCCGTAGCCGTCGGCCGTGTGGTGGTGGGTGAGCACGTGCAGGAGCAGGCCGGCCATGAGGGCCTGGAACGTGGACACCGCCTGCTCCGAGGCTCCGAGCATGAGGGCGCCGCCGCCGAAGTAGCCGCCCAAGGTGGAGAGCGCCTGCGCCAGGATGACGAGGCACGCCGCGCGAACGCCGAAAGAGGGACGCACGAGCCACCAGATGGCGAGGCCCTCGGGGAAGCGGTGGAAGACCACGGCCAGGGCCAGCATGCGTGCGTGATCCTCGTGGCCGTGTCCGCCGCCGGCGAGCGCGGTGCCGTCGAGGAAGGCGTGCGCGGCAAGGCCGACGAGGGCGAGGATCAGCGCGCCGCGGAACGTGACGGCCCGTTCGTGGCGCACGAACCTGGCCAGGAGAGCGGGCGTCGCGACGCCGGCGATGGCGGCGAGCACTGCGGGCAGACCGCCCCCGGCGAGCGCCTCGGGCAGCACGTCGAAGAGCGCGATGCCGCCCACGGTGAAGAGCACGAAGCCGTCGATGACCGCTGCGGCGCGCCGGTTGGCGCCGAGGATCTGCGCCAGGACCGGACCCGCGGCGAGCGCCGCGACCGCAATGATGAGGAGCGACGTCATGCCGCGTTTTAGCGTCATTCGCTCTGCGACCGCAACAGCGGCGGTCAATGGGCAAACCTTGCGGGAGACGGCAAAAAATGCGCGGCTTGCCTGCCATGTCACCGGCAATTTGCGGGAAGCGGCCTGTCGCGCGCCCCGTGCGTTCGGCACGCGAAATGCATTTCCGGCTGTCGGGGCACGACAGGGGACGGGCTACTGCTGCGGCGGTTGAGTTGCGGCACGTCCCTTGGCGCTTTCCCGTCCCAGGGGCTATGATATCCTCGAAAGATCGAGGAGGCAGCCATGATCCGTATCGTCATCACGTGCGCGGCCCTCGCGGCCCTCTCGTGCAGCGAGCCCAAACCGTCACCGCCGGCCGCCGGAGACACCGCGGCCAAGGGCGACGATTCGAGGAGCGAGACAATGAAGACGACAGCAGACAAAAAGGATCCGAAACGCGTGGCGGGCGCGTTCCCTTCGCAGGTGGCCGGAGGCTTCTACCCGGGCGATCCGGACACGCTGCGCAAGGCGGTGCGGGGCTTCCTCGACGCCGCGGGCACGGCGGGCGCCGAGAAGGATCGCGACATCGTGGGCATCCTCACGCCGCACGCGGGGTATCCGTACTCGGGCCCGGTGGCGGGCGAGTCGTTCCGCGCGGTCATGGGCCGCGGCTACAAGACCGTGGTCGTCATGGCCCTGTCGCACCATCGCAGGGCCGAGAAGGCCGCGGTGCTCGACCGCCCGGCGTACGACACCCCGCTCGGCTCCGTTCCGATCGACCGTGACGCGGTGAAGAGGCTCGTTTCCGAGCACGGCGACGTCTTCATGGCCGACGAGCGCGTCTTCACGGGCGAGCACTCCCTCGAGGTGGAGCACCCGTTCGTGCAGGTGGCGCTGCCCGGCGTCGATATCGTGCCGATCATCGTGGCCGTGGCCGACGAGGGGATGACCGCGGCCATCGGCAGGGCGCTCTTCGACGCGTTCGGCAGGCGCGCGGACGTGCTCTTCGTGGTGAGCTCGGACATGTCGCATTACAACCCCTACGAGGAGGCGAACCGGCTCGACAACCACAACCTCGGTCTCCTCGAGAAGTGGAAGATCGATGAGTGGACCGTTTCGGCGTCGGACGGCGCCAGGGGCATGTGCGGGTTCCTGCCGCTCCTCTCGTTCGTCCGCATGTTCGAGGGCTACGACGCGGCAAAGCGCAAGGTGACGCGCCTCGCGTACAAGAACAGCGGGGACACGGCCGGCGGCCGCAGCGAGGGCGTGGTGGGGTACGGCTCGCTCGCGTTCAGCGTGGAGCGCGGCGTGCGCACGGAAAGGGCAACCGAGAAGCCCAAGGTCGCGGTCTCGGACTTCGGGCCCTTCACCGCGCAGGATCGCAAGTCCCTCATGGAGCTCGCCAAGCGGGTTGTGGCCGCGGCGGCGCGCGGCGAGAGGTACACGCCTGAGGCGCCTGCGGGGAAGGTGCTCACCGACCTCGGCGCCGCGTTCGTGACGCTCAAGAAGAACGGCGATCTGCGCGGCTGCATCGGGCACGTCATCGCCCGCGTCCCGCTCTACAAGTGCATCGCGGACGTGGCCGAGGCCGCGGCCATCCACGATTCGCGCTTCAATCCGGTCACGCCGGACGAGCTCAAGGAGCTCACGTACGAGATCTCGGTGCTCACGCCGCCAGAGCCCATCACGCCCGACAAGGTGGTGGTGGGCCGCGACGGGCTCATCATGAGCCGCGGCTACAACTCCGGCCTGCTCCTGCCGCAGGTGCCGGGCGAGTGGGGCTGGGGCCGCGAGGAGTTCCTCATGCACACCTGCCGCAAGGCCGGCATGGAGCCCACGTGCTGGAAGGATCCGGCGACCGACATCAAGGCCTTCCGTGCGATTGTCTGGGGCGAGCAGGATCTGGGGGAGTAGGACCTACTCGACGAAGTTTTCGACGTTCATGCCGCCCGGGTACAGGTAGCTCGTGTATTCCGCGTAGCCGTACGACGTGATGGCGAACCCGGTCGCGTCCTGGCTCTCCGCGCGGTGCGCGCCCGCCTGGAGGGTCAGGCGCGCCACCTGGTAGCTGGTCCCGGCGATGGGCTGCCAGCTCGACACGGCGACGTCGTCCAGGCTGACGGTCGTGCCGGTGGTCGCCACCACGTTCAGGTAGTTGCTCGTGTACGTGCTCGGCGTGAGGAAGCTGTAGGCGCCGCGGCTCTGGAACACGGGCACGCCCGAGCCCATGGACGGATCGCCCGCCTTCGTGCCGAGCGCGTTCTGGCTCAACATGGCCTGCGTGGCGTAGAACGGGTGGGTGCCGTCGATGACGAAGTCCTTGACGGTTATGAACTCCACGAACTTCCCGGCGTCGAGCGTGACCTTCGCGTGCACCTCGGGCGTGAAGGTGAGGGTCGTGCCGTTTTCCTTGGCAAGCACCCGGTACATGGAGGGAACCGTGTTGCCGCCGTCGGGGCTCACGAGCGCGGTCATCACCGCGGAGTTGCCCCAGCTCTCGCGCGGGAACATCATCTCCTCCATGTGGTCGCAGGCCGGCATGTTGAAGGGCATGTACGTGCACGCGTGGCCCGCGAACACGGCCACGGGCTTGTCGGCGTCGACGAGCGTGCCGGTGAGGTCGGCGGTTGCGACCGAGCATTGGGCGTCGCAGGTCTGCGAGATGTTCTTGGGCGGGCAGGTGCCCGCCGTGGCTTGCTCCCACCCCATTGTCTTGCAGTAGCCGATCTCGGCGCTGCTGTCCGGGCGCTGCGAGTACACCTGGAGCACGTCGCCCCGATTGAGCGTCACGATGGCGGCCTCGCCCGGCTCGAGCGCGCCGGACCCGCCCGCGTCGGGCCCGCCGTCCGCCTCGAACGCGCCTTCCTCGGTGTGCGTGCTGCTCGTGACGGTCACCTTCGTGCCGTCCTCGATGGCCGCGACTGTCACGAACCCGGGGTAGAACATCCACGGCGTGAGCGGAGTGACGGGATTCTTGTCCCAGCGGCCGGCGCCCCAGGTCGGCCAGGGGCTGGCCATGTAACTGCCCGTGAGCGTGTGCCCCGGCCGGAGCAGGCGCGCG
>JAQTNF010000135.1 GCA_028713995.1 Deltaproteobacteria bacterium
TGCACTACCAGTCCGGCTCCAAACTCTCCTTCACCAACGACGCTTCCTTGCTCCTGCCGTCGCACGTGTACCGCGACGAGTACATGGTCATGACCCGGGGCACGACGAAGCTCACCGACAGTACCGGCCTTTCCACCATGATCCGGCCCGGCTTCGTCGCGATCGTGGGCGTGGAAGGCGGGACGACCAGGCTCGGGGTCAACTCCTCGGCCCACACCATGCCGTCGGACATCTACTCCAACACCGCATACCCGCCTCTCGTGCCGGGTTTGACGGCCAACATCGATATCGAGCCCTACGAGGTGCTGCAGATCCTCTCGGCCGGTGAGCCCGGGTGCACGGACTTGGCCGAGTGCGACAACGGCGACACCCTCCACCAGTGCTGCAACGCGCCGCCCGAGTACGACCTCACCGGCACGATGATCAAGGTCATGTCCGGTCCCAACCCGGCCGTGTTCGCCGGCACGGTCATGAGCTTCGTGCCGTACAACGTGTGGGCCGCGGATCACCTCGAGGAGCAGATGCCGCCGCTTGAGACCTGGGGCGCCCATTACCTGTGCGCGCACACCGTGACCCAGGCCGCGGGCGAGCCCTCGGTGTGGCGCGTGCTCTCGGGGTCGGACAACAACGCGATCACCTTCAACCCCGCCTCGGTGAACGACGCCGTGACGCTCGCCAAGGGGGAGTACATCGAGTTCGAGAGCCTGGCGGACTTCGAGGTCACGTCCGAGGGCCGCACGTCCATCGGACAGTTCATGGTGGGCCAGAACTACACCGCCGCTCCGCCCAATCTCGGCGACCCTTCCATGACGCTCGCGGTGCCGGTGGAGCAGTACCAGAGATCCTATACGTTCCTGGCGCCCGGTACGTACGTGTACAATTACATCACGGTGACGCACCGGAATGGCGCGTTTCCGCTCCTCGACGGCGATCCGGTGGCCGGCGACACGGTGGACATCACGGCCGAGTACGCGCGGACCAACATGACCATCGACGCGGGCATCCACCACATCCAGTCGGACGAGCCGTTCGGCCTGCAGGTCTACGGCGTGGGCACGAGCACCTCGTACATGTACCCGGGCGGCCTGGGCCTCAAGCGAGTCAGCGTCCCGGTGGAGTGAGCTTCAAATAATTTCCGCCCGTCCGACCCGGTCGAATGCACCAGCAAGACGGGACGCGGGTGCGCCCGGAGATCGCGCACGCAAACCGTCCATAGGAGAAGGAACGATGAAAACGGGCGGGCAATATCTGTTCGCGGCGATCGTGTCGGTGCTCGCGTTCGGCTGCACCGGGACCGGTTCCAGGAACGACGCGGACAGCGGCACCGATGCGGGCGGTGACGCGGACGGCGACACGGACGCGGACGGCGACGCCGATTGCGCCGAGGAGTGGCGCGATTCCACGAGCAAGCTTTCCTGGGAAATGACGCCGCCCGGCGACCAGGTGACCTGGCAATCCGGACTCGACCGCTGCGACGGGCTCGCCCTGTGCGGCCACGACGACTGGCGCATGCCGACGATCGGCGAGCTTCGAACGCTCATGCGCGGCTGCGCCGCCATCGAGACGGGCGGGACCTGCGGCGTGACCGACGATTGTCTGACGCCCTATTGCTGGAGCGCGGCATGCCAAGGCTGTCCCGCCGGCGGAGAACCGGACAACGGGTGCTACTGGCCGGCCGGGATCGGGGGGGAGTGCTCCTACTATTGGTCGGCGTCGTGTCGCTCCGACGATGCGTCCCAGGCGTGGGTCGTGACCTTCGGCGGGGGCTTGGACAGCAGCTTGGGCTTCTACACCAAATCCAAGACGACCTACGTTCGTTGCGTTCGCGGCGGACCGTGAGGGGGAAAAAACTGGTTCTTCCGGATTCCGCCGGGGCGCATGCCGACCTCTTTAGCCGCGGCAACAAGTACGGCGGCAACGATGCTCCTTCGCGGCTCGCGCTGCGGAGCAAGCCCTGTCGGGCTGGCTCCGCGATCTCGAGCCCGCGAGGGCTTGCCGGTGGGCTTAATCAGCTTGTTTGAGCCGTACAGGCATCGTTGCCGCGCCCCTCGTGGGCGCGGCGAACAGGGCGGGCAAGGCGCAAGGGACCCCGGCGCGATCCGGAAGAACCCAAAAACTTCCGCCCGTTCGGCCAAGCTCGATGCACCAGCACATTGGACAGAGGGGGGGGGCGAGAAACGGACGCGTTCCAACATGCGGCTGGTTCCGACCGGCGCAAAGAGGAGGAGCTCATGTGCAAGACGATGCTTCTAGCGCTTTCCATCGGCCTCGCTGGCACCTTGTCCGGCTGCGCAAGCAGCAACGGCGGGGATGCGGACGCGGGCGGGACGTCGTGCGGGGCCGGCGAGTGGAAATGCGAGAGCGGAGGATGCATCTCGGAATCGTACCTCTGCGACTGGGAGAACGATTGCCCGGCCGGCGAGGACGAAATCGGGTGCGGCTCGGACGCGGGCGCGGACGGGAGCTCCGATTCGGATGCCGACACGGACGGCGATTCTGATACGGACGCCGACGCGGACACCGACACCGACACCGACACCGACGGCGATGCGGACGCGGACGGTGACGCGGATGCGGACGGCGATTCGGATTCGGACAGTGATTCCGACGCGGACTCGGACAGCGATTCGGATTCGGACAGTGATTCCGACGCGGACTCGGACAGCGATTCGGATTCGGACAGCGACACGTCAGCCTGCGCCCCGACCACGAGCAACCCGGAGCTCGCCTGCTACACACAGAATTGTTGCGGCTTCCCGCTCATCAACGGGCCGCTCCCTCCATGCGATGTCGGTAGTGGTTCGTGCGCCTGCCAGTGGTCCGGGGACACTCGTTATTACGTGGTGCAATGCACGGGGCTGGGAAGTGGGGGGGGCTCCTGCACCTGCATCGCAACTTCCCCCCATTGAAGACGGCGTGCAACCGCCGGAGGCTCTGATGGGAAAGCGGCTGTGTTCTATATCAGCGGGGCGTGCCAACCGCCGGGCTGCGGCACCACGGCCCCATCGGACCTCACCGGCCGATGGATCCGGCCGCATTTCCGGCTACGCCCAGCGTTGCGTCCGGTCTGGACCATAGGAGGAGTGAGATGAGAACATCCCTGTGTTTCGTATGCTTCGCCGCCCTGGCCATGCTGTCTTGCGAAGGCGCGGGTCGATCCGATGGCGCCGGTGACACCGACACGGGGTCAGTCGGCGACGGAGACGCCGGCGGCGACGCAGATGCGGACGCCGACAGCGATTCCGATTCCGACCCGGACACCGGAACGGCCACCCAGTCCGACAACGGCTGCACGAACCTCGATATCCTGTTCGTGCTCGATGACTCGTCGAGCATGGTCGAAGAGCAGACGAACCTGGCCGACAACTTCCCCAAGTTCATCGACGTCATCAACGCCTACGAGACGCCGCAGCATGACAAGCTCGACTACCGGATCGGCGTGACCGTCGTGGGCGTGACGCGAAACTTCAAGTGGAAGGTCATGGGCGTGCCGCTCCCCGCGTCGACCACGGGCCCCGACGGCGACCTGCAAGGCCAGAGCAAATGCGCCCTCGGCCCGCACCCGTGGCTCGCGGGCCCCGGTCCGAACGTGACCGACACATTCAGCTGCATGGCCGACGTCGGGACCTCGGGCTCGGGCGGCGAGATGCCGTGGGCGGCCCTCGAGCTCGCGCTCGGGGAGAAGATGCAGGCCGGGGGGGCGAACGAGGGCTTCTACGGCAAGGACGACGACTCGCTGCTCGTTGTCGTCATGATCACCGATGAGGACGATTGCTCCATCGAGGAGGGCGGCACCATGACGGTCAGCGCGAAGGGCGCTTCGGACTGCGACGAGGCCACGAGCACCGGGCTCTACAAGGCCGCGGACGTGAAGCAGTTCCTCGACGACGTCGCGGGTGGAGCGGGCCGCTACGTGGTGGTGGGCATCGGCGGCGCCAAGCCCGGCGGCTGCACGTCGACCTTCGGCGACGCGAACTACGCCAAGCGGCTCAAAGAGCTCACCGATGCGTGCCAGGGCTACGGATTTTTCGGCGACATCTGCAAGGGTGACCTCTGGGAGAGCCTGAAGTCGGCCCTCGATATCATCACGGTGAGCTGCGAAAATATTCCGCCCGTGGAGTGAGCGTCAACGCGCGACCGGTCTCGACCGGCGCAATCAGGAGGAAGCCATGTTCAAACATTTGCTTGTCGCGTTTCTCATGGGTCTCGCGGCCACGTTGCTTGGCTGCGCGAGCGGCGGCGCCACGGGCAATCCCGACGACGACACGAGCACGTGGGATACAAGCCCGGACGCGGGCGCCGACACGGACGGCGACACGGACAGTGACGCCGATGCCGATTCGGACACGGATACGGATACGGATGCAGACGCCGATACGGACGCGGACACCGATGCGGACACCGACGCTGACACGGACACCGACGCTGACACGGATACGGACGCGGATACGGACGCGGATACGGACAGCGATTCGGATACGGACGGCGACACCGACACGGACACCGACACGGACACCGACACGGATAGTGACACCGATTGTACCGAGGACTGGTACGATTCCACGAGCAACCTTTCCTGGCAGGTGACACCGGACCCCGGCCAATCGACCTGGGAATCTGGCATCGAGCACTGCGACGAGCTCACTCTGTGCGGCCACGACGACTGGCGCTTCCCCACGATCGGTGAGCTTCGCTCGCTCATCCGCGGCTGCCCCGCCACCGAGACGGGCGGGGCCTGCGGCGTGACCGACGGTTGTCTGGTGGCTGCGACCTGCTGGAGTTCGGGATGCCAGGGTTGTTCTTCCAACGGCGGGCCGGACAACGGGTGCTACTGGCCAGCCGAGATCGAGGGGGGGTGCAATACGTATTGCTCGTTGTCGACCGGCGCCGCGGGCAGTGTGTCCGCCCCGTGGGCTGTCGACTTCAGCAGGGGCATGGTGCCCAATATCGGCATGTGTCATACGAACTACATTCGTTGTGTACGAAGCGGCCCATGAGATTGTCACCGTCCAGATAAGGAAGTGGGGATCATGCGGCCGCTTGGTCGGCCTTGTTGCCGGGGAAGAAAGAAACTTCCGCCCGCTCAGCCCGGCTCGATGCACCAGCACATAAGGAGGGGTGTCTTCAAAACCGGACACTCTCCAATCCCCGACCGGTTCCAACCGGCGCGCAACCGTTGGAGGCTCTGATGGGAAAGCGACTTTGTGCGGTGATGGGCGCGTTCGCGCTCGCGGGTTGCGGGGTCGACTTCACCACGGCCGAACCCCTGGAAGCCGGCACGGATACCGACACGAGCTCCGGCACTGATACCGACGCGGACAGCGATGCGGACACCGATGCTGACACGGACACGGACGCTGACACGGACACGGACGCTGACACGGACACGGACGCTGACACGGACACGGACACGGACACGGACGCTGACACGGACACCGACGCTGACACCGACACGGACACGGACACGGACGGGGATTCCGCTACGTCCGACACGTCCGATGGGTCCGATACCGTTTCCGACACGCTCCCGGAGTGTGCGAAGGACACGGACTGCAAGGACGCGGGGGCGTGGTGCGACACGGACGAGGCCGACGGGACGTGCAAGGCGTGCAGCACGTTGGATCACTGCGGCCCAGAGTGCGAGGCATGCACGCTGGGACTCGGGAACGAGTGCTGCGCGGCGGCATGCGATACGGAGGCCGGTTGCTCGACCACGGCCAACGCGTGCTCGGACAGTTGCGGGACGACGACGCTATCGGTGAATCGGACGTGCTCCGGGTGCGGAGCCAACGGTGCGGAGGGGACGTGCTTGGGGACGAGCTACGCGTGCGACGCGGGACACGCCTGCGACACGCGCTCCTGCGGCGGGGCGACGTATTATTGCACGAACGTCGACAGCATCTGGCGGTGGCGGCCCGGCACGGCGTGCGACGACGGGGACGGCTGCACCACGGGCGACGTGTGCTCGGGCCCGGTGTGCGCGGGCTCGACCGCGGCGGACGGGACGGTGTGCAACGGCAGCGACGTGTGCAAGTCCGGGCAGTGCAATTCGACCGAGTGCTACGTGAGCGGGCTGTGGTACGCGGACGGCGTGACGGTGACCGCGTGCACGTACTGCAACGCGGGAACGAACCAGCTCGGGGCGACGACGCGGGGAGCGGGGTACGCCCCCGGGGGCGGTTGCGGGACCACGGCGTGCCACGCGGACGAGTGCACCGGGACGACGTCGTGGAGCAACTATCCTTCCGGGACATGCAACAACACGTGCAGCGGGGGGACGGGATGCAACTCGTCGTGCGTGTGCACGCCGACGGTGGTGACGTGCCAGGCCGGAACGGGATGCTGCAACCCGACGAAGGCGTGCGCCGACGCGACAGGCTGCTACACGACAGCGGGGAGCTGCGCGGACAGCTGCGGGACGACGACGTTGTCCGTGAGCCGGAGCTGCACGGGGTGCGGCGGGAATGGCGCGAACGGGACGTGCAACAGCGGGACGACGTACACATGCGATTCTGGGCACTCCTGCGAGCCGCGCACGTGCGGCGGGAGCGCGTACCGCTGCATGAACGTGTCGGGCTCGTGGCAGTGGCGGAAGAGCGCCTCCTGCGACGTCTGTCCGGACGTGACCGTGCTCCTGCTCGACGACGGCAACAGCGGGGCCCAGGTGAAGGCCGCCCTTGAGGCGGCCGGCCACACCGTCATCGACGGCGGAAACTACTGGCAGTGGGACGGCGTCACCCCGGCCCTCGGCGCGGACATCGACGCGGTCCTCTGGCTGACCGGCGCCGCCTACAGTGCCTCGCTCAAGCCTGCTGCGGACACGGCCATCGGCGCTTTTGTCACGGGTGGCGGCCGCCTGGTCCGCACCGAATGGGCCGCCTGGGAAATCGGCATCGGCGGCGGCCAACACTACGGGGCGGCCACGGACGCGCTCATGCCCGTGACCTGCCCAGCCGGCCACTACGGCTACAACGGCACCTGGGTCGCCACGGACGCGGATGACCCGCTCGTGTCCGGCCTGCCGTCGTCCTGGAGCGACGGCGCGGCCTATACGTATGTCACGGCCAATGCCGATACTGTGGTGGTGGCGACCGTGGGGAATACCGGTTACCCCAGCATCGCGTACTCCACCGTGTCGGGCGGCGAGGTGGTCTACGTCAACCACGACATGACCTACACGACCCCCACCATGAGCGCCGAGGCCCTGCGCATGTTGGTGAACGCGTCGAGCTGCCTGCTGCCGATACCGGACTGACCCTCACTCGACTTCAGTTTCTCCCCGAAAATCCGACTTCTGAACGAGGCGTGGATCGTTTCCACGGGGCCTTGCGGTATGAACATTACGTTCGTCATATACGGGATCTCCTTTGTGATGCTGGCCGTCGCGATCGCCGTCGTCGCGGTCCTGGTCCGGCGCCGCGCCGAACTCGAGCGGCAGGTGAAGCTCTGTACCGCCAAGCTTGAGGAGAGCGAGCAACATCTGGCCGCCACCCTGCGCTCCATCGGCGACGGCGTCATCGGCACGGACGCCGCGGGCCGCGTGACCGATCTCAACGCCGTGGCCGAGCGCCTGACGGGCTGGACGATCGACGCCGCCCGGGGGCTGCCGGTCGAAGAGGTCTTCCGCATCGCCGACACCTGCACGGCGCAAAGGGCCAAGAACCCGGTCAACCGTTGCCTGCGCGAGGGGTGCGCCGTGGAGCTCGGGGGCGAGATCGCTCTTGTGAGGCGCGACGGCTCGGAGTGCCTGGTCGCCGACAGCTGCGCGCCGATCCGGGGGGCCGACGGCACCGTGCGCGGCGCGGTTCTCGTGTTTCGGGACGTGACGGCCGAGCAGGAGCTGCGCGAGATGAACGGGCAGATGGAGGAGGCCACGGCGCGGGCCAACCAGATGGTGGTGCGGGCCGAGATCGCGAGCATCGCCAAGAGCGAGTTCCTGGCCAACATGAGCCACGAGATCCGCACGCCCATGAACGGCGTGATCGGCATGACCGAGCTCCTGCTCGACACCGGGCTCAACGACGAGCAGCGGCGCTACGCCCAGACGGTCCGGGCAAGCGGCGAGGCGCTCCTCGCCCTCATCAACGACATCCTCGACTACTCCAAGATCGAGGCGGGCAAGCTCGAGCTCGAGACCATCGATTTCGACCTGCGCTGCCTGCTCGACGACGTCGCCGCGCTCATGGCGGTCAAGGCCGAGGAGAAGGGGCTCGAGCTCGTCTGCACCGTCGCGCCCGATACGCCCGTGTTCCTGCGCGGAGATCCGGGGCGGCTGCGCCAGGTGCTGAGCAACCTCGTGGGCAACGCGCTCAAGTTCACGCACAAGGGCGAGGTGGTCGTGCACGCGAGCCTGGAGCGCGAGGAGGATGAACAGGCGCTCCTGCGCTTCACGGTGCGCGACACGGGAATCGGCATCCCCAAGGACAAGATCCCCATCCTGTTCAGCAAGTTCACGCAGGTCGACGCGTCGACCACGCGCAAGTACGGGGGCACGGGGCTCGGCCTCGCCATCTCCAAGCAGCTCTCCGAGGCCTTGGGCGGCGAGATCGGCGTGACGAGCGAGAACGGCAAGGGCTCGGAGTTCTGGTTCACCGCCCGCTTCGCCGTGCGTCCCGAGCGCGCGCCGGTGATGACCGCCGATCTCGCGGGCGTGCGGGTGCTCCTCGTGGACGGCAACGCGACGGGCCGCGGGGCCCTGCACGCCCAGGTCGCGGCCTGGGGCATGCAGCCCGAGGAGGTCGCCGACGGGCCGTCCGCGCTCGACGCGCTGCGCGCCGCGTGCGACGCGGGCAACCCGTTCCGCATGGCGGTGATCGCCATGGCGCTGCCCGGCATGGACGGCGAGGCCCTCGGCCGCGTCATCTGCGGCGACGGGAGGCTGTCCGGGACGATCCTCGTCATGATGACCGCCGTGGGCCGGCGAGGGGACGCCCGGCGCGTCGAGGATATCGGCTTCGCGGCGTACCTGACGAAGCCCCTGCGCCAGGCCGAGCTGTTCGACTGCCTGGCCGCGGCCCTGGCCGGCGGGGCCGGTCGCGAGGGCAGGGGGCCGATCGTCACGCGCCACCTCGTGCGCGAGATGCGCCGCGGCCAGATCCGCATCCTGCTCGCCGAGGACAACCCCACGAACCAGCAGGTGGCGGTGGGCATCCTCAAGAAGCTGGGCTTCGCCGCGGACGTGGTGTGCAACGGGCGCGAGGCGGTGGAGGCACTCGCGACCACGGCCTACGACGTCGTGCTGATGGACGTGCAGATGCCGGACATGGACGGCTACGAGGCCACGGCCGCTGTGCGCGATCCCCGCACGCGGGTGCTCGACCACAAGATCCCCGTCATCGCCATGACCGCCCACGCCATGAGGGGCGACCGGGAGCGCTGCCTCAAGGCCGGGATGAACGACTACGTGACGAAACCGATCGTGCCCCAGGCGCTGGCCGAGGCGCTCGACAGGTGGCTGCCCCGCGACCCGGCCGTGGTGTCCGGGAAGTCGCGGGCTCCGGCGGGCAGGTCCAAGGTCCCGGCCCCGCGCGACTCGCGGCCCGCGGCGGCTGCGTCCGAGGCCGCGGCCGTGCCGGTGTTCGACAGGGGCTCCCTGCGCGAGCGCCTCATGGGCGACGACGACCTGGTGGAGGCCATCGTTGCCGGGTTCCTGCAGGACATGCCCGGGCAGGTGGACGCCCTCGCGGAGCTCGTGAGCCGCAAGGAGGCGATCCCGGCCGGGAGGCAGGCCCACAAGATCAAGGGCGCGGCGGCCAACGTGGGCGGCGAAGCGCTGCGCGCGGTGGCGCTGGCCATGGAGGAGGCGGGCGGGGCGGGCGATGTCGAGACGCTCGCCGGCCTGATGCCGGATCTGGAGAGGCAGTTCGCCCGTTTGCGGGCGGCGATGACGGAGTCGCATGCGGGATCAACCTGAAAGGGAGCGGGCCCTGCGCATTCTCGTCGCGGAGGACGACTTCACGTCGCGCACGATGTTGCAGGCGGTCCTGCGCAAGTGGGGCCTCGACCCGCTCGCCGTGTGCGACGGCGACGAGGCGTGGGAGGCCCTGCAGCGGCCGGACGCGCCCAGGCTCGTGGTCCTCGATTGGAACATGCCGGGGATCGACGGGATCGAGGTGTGCAGGCGCGCGCGGGGGGCCAACACCTCGAACCCGCCCTACATCATCATGCTGACCTCGAAGACCGAGACGGCGGATATCGTCGAGGGGCTCGAAGCCGGGGCCAACGACTACGTTTCGAAGCCCTACAGGAGCGAGGAGCTGCGCGCCAGGATCGGGGTCGGCCGCCGCGTGGTGGAGCTGCAATCGGCGCTCGTCGAGGCCCACAACCGGCTCATCCACGAGGCCACGCACGACTCCCTGACGGGCGTGCTCACGAGGCGCGCGGTCTTCGAGCGGCTGGAGAGCGAGCTCATCCGCGCCGGGCGCGAGGGCACTCAGGTGGGCGTCGGGCTGTGCGACCTCGATCACTTCAAGCGGGTGAACGACACGTACGGGCACCAGGTCGGCGACGAGGTGCTGCGCGGCTTCGTCCGCGTCGTGCAGGAGAGCCTGCGGGGCTGCGACGTCATCGGGCGGTACGGCGGCGAGGAGTTCCTGGTCGTCGCTCCCTTGCCCCCCGGCGCCACGCACAAGGACCTCTTCGGGAGCGTGTGCGAGAGGGTGGCCGCGAGACCCATCGAGACGCGGGGCGGCTCCATCGCCATCACGGTCAGCATCGGCGTGGCAAGGGCGGCGGGCCCGGGCACGTTCGACGCCGTGATATCGGCCGCCGACGAGGCCGTGTACCGGGCCAAGGGGGAAGGACGCAACCGGGTCGCCCACGCGGTTCCGCCGGTTGCGGCAAGGAGGGACGCGTGAACGGGACAGGCACATCGGACCGGGCCGCGACGGCTGTCGTGGTCAATGACGACGCGACGCAGCTGAAGGTGCTGGCGGGCCTCCTCGCCAAGGACGGCCTCGACGTGAGCTCCTTCGAAAGCGCCACGGACGCCCTGCGGGCCATGGACCCGCTCGCCCCGCCGGATCTCATCGTGAGCGACCTGTACATGCCGGGGATCGACGGGTGGCGCTTCTGCCGCCTCCTGCGCTCGCCCGAGTACGAGGCGCTCAACGAGGTTCCCATCCTGGTCGTGTCGGCGACGTTCTCCGGGGAGGAGGTGGCCCGGATCACGGCCGACGTCGGGGCCAACGCCTTCATGCCCTCGCCGGTCGACGGGTGGCGCTTCCTCGACACGGTGCACACGCTGCTTCGGGGCGAGAGCCGCAGGCACGCGGTCCGCGTGCTCGTGGTCGAGGGCGACTGGGCGCTCGCCGGGATCCTGAAGAGGGCCTTCGCCGCGCACGGCTACCAGGCGGAGGCCGCGCTGACGGCCTCCGAGGCCGGGCGGATGTTCGCCGCGGCGAGCTACGACGTCGCGATCCTGAACCAGCACCTGCCGGACGGCATGGGCGACACCCTCCTCGAGAGATTCAGGACCGAGCGGCCGGCATGCATCTGCATCATGACGACCGCGGACGTGGCTCCGGAGCTGGCTCTCGAGTGGATGAAGAGAGGCGCCGCCGAGTACGCGCGCGCGCCCTTCGAGCCCGAGTACCTGATCGAGCTGTGCGCGCGGGCGCGAAGGCAGCAGAGCCTCCTGCGCGTCGAGGACCAGCTCGAGCTTCGCACCCGGGAGCTCAAGGAGAGCGAAGAGAAGTTCCGGTCCATGGCGGAGCAGCTCACCGACATGATCTTCCTCGCCGATCGGCGCGGGGTCATCAACTACGTCTCGTCCGCTTCGGAGCATCTCCTCGGGTATGCGCCCGGCGAGGTGGTGGGACGCCATTTCGGTCGATTCCTCGCGAGATCCGACGTGCGCAGAGCGGCGGCGACGATCCTGGAGACCGAGACGTGCGGCATTCCGGCCAAGGGCTGCGTCCTGCAGGTGCGGCGCAAGGACGGCTCGTTCTTCACGGGCGAGCTGAGCGGCACGCCGGCCATGTTCGGGACGCGCCCCGGAGCCGTGCTCGGCATCCTGCGCGACATCACCGATCGTCTCTCCCTCGAGGAACAGCTGCGCCAATCGCAGAAGATGGAGGCCATCGGGCGGCTGGCGGGCGGCGTGGCGCACGACTTCAACAACCTCCTGTCCGTCATCCTGAGCTACACGGACTTCGCGCTGGAGGGCGTTCGCGACGGGGATCCGTTGCGCGACGATCTGTGCGAGATCCAACAGGCCGGCGCTCGCGCGGCCACGCTCACGAGGCAGCTTCTGGCGTTCAGCCGCAGGCAGATGATGCAGCCCCAGATCATCGACCTGAACGGCGTGGCCCAGGGGCTCGAGAGCATGCTGCGCCGGATCATCGGCGAGGACATCGAGCTCGCCATCGAGCTCGCGCCCGATCTGGGCGCGGTCAAGGCCGATCCGGGACAGATCGAGCAGGTCATCATGAACCTGGCGGTCAACGCGCGCGACGCCATGGCGCAAGGCGGCCGGTTCACCATCGAGACGGCCAACGTGGACCTCGACGCCGAGTACGCTTCGCGCCGCCTGGCCGTGACGCCCGGGCCCTACGTGATGCTGGCGATGACCGACACGGGGTGCGGGATGGACGAGGCCACGAAGGCGCGGCTGTTCGAGCCGTTCTTCACGACCAAGGAGATGGGCAAGGGCACCGGGCTCGGGCTCTCGACCGTGTACGGCATCGTCCAGCAGAGCGGCGGCAACATCTGGGTCCACAGCGAACCGGGAAGGGGCACGACGTTCAAGGTGTACCTGCCGCGCGAGCCCGGCGCGGCCAGGGGCGTTGCGCCGGTCACCCACCCGCCGCCGCGGCCCGAGGGAACGGAGACGGTCCTCGTCGTCGAGGACGAGGAGGCCGTGCGCAACCTGGCGAGGCGCGTGCTCCAGTCGGCAGGGTACACGGTGCTCACCGCGGCCAACGGCGGCGAGGCGCTGCTCACCTGCGAGCAGCACGGGAAGAGGATCAATCTCATGCTCACCGACCTCGTCATGCCGCAGATGAACGGGCGCCAGCTCGCGATGCGACTTTCGTCGCTGCACCCCAAGATGCGCGTGCTCTACATGTCGGGCTACGCGGACCAGGCGGTCGTCGAGGGCGGCGAGCTCGATCGCGATATCGCGTTCATCGGCAAGCCCTTCAACGCCGCGCAGCTCACGCGCAAGGTGCGCGAGGTGCTCGACGCTTGAGGGGAAGAGGCGGGGGAGCTCCCGCGCTCACGCCCTTCGAGGGTCGTTCGGGCCGGGCGGTTTCGCGCCGAGGAGGCGCCGGAGCTCGGCCACGAGACCGGCCCCGTCGAGCGCGGCTCGCAGGATCTCCGCGGCGTCCGCGCGGATCTCCGGGGTCGGGGCCTCGTCGCGCAGCAGGTGGCAGTGGGTGATGATCGCGGTGAAGACGTTGTTCAGGTCGTGCGCGACGCGCGCGGGGGTGCGCCGGCCTTCCTGAGCGTCCGCGGTCATGGCTGGCGCTCCCGTGCGTAGGAAACGGGTCGCGGCTCCGCGATCCTCTCGGAACACCTGGCGTACATCCCGCACACGGTCAGCAGGTGGGACAGCTGCGAGAGATTGTCGATGCCGAGCTTCTTGCAGATGCGCGAGAACGTCGTGCGCACCAGCTCCTCGGTCTTCTGCATGCGCTCGGCCATCTCCTTGTGCCCCGGGAAGCCGATCGCATACTCGGCGAGGGTCTCGATCTCCCCCAAGGAGAGCCCGAGCGTTCGCAGGTACCCCAGGTCGGTCACGTTCCGCGGACGCCAGCGCTCGTCCGCGGCGATCCCGCCCCGGAGGAGGACGCGCTCCGTCTCCACCCCCAGATCGAGCCGGGTGCCCTTGACCAGGAAGTCGTCGGCCTCCGCCATGGCCGCGCGGAAGAACTCCCGCGGCGCGGAGTCGCCCGAGATGACGACGGCCAGCCCGCGAAAGCCGCGCGCGCGGGACGTCCTCAGGAACGCAAGACCGTCCTCCTGGCCGCCCAGGTGGATATCGACGAGCAACACGTCGGGTCCGTCCGGACCCACGAAGCGTTCGGCGTCCGCGCACGTCTGCGCGAGCGTGATCGACGTGAATCCATGCCACGACAAGGCGCGCTTCGCCGAATGCAGGAAACGCGGGTTGTCGTCGAGAACGACGATGCTTTTCGCGCAAAGCTCTTCGAGCGGATGGCTTTCGAGAGTCGGCATGGCCACTTCCAATCCCAGGTTTACGATCTATAGCACACCTGTCTCGCAATGGCGATGATCGATCTTGGCACGCTCAGGAGGATGGGGTCAAAACAGAGATGGGGGTCAGGACCCATCACTTGTCATATAGGGCCCGTCCTCGTGTGCCATCTGCTCCTGCGCTCGCTGCACGGCAACCTGTCGCGCGGCATGCGGCGCCTCAACGCCGACTACACGCAGCGCGTCAACCGCATTCACGGCTGGGACGGCCCCGTGTTCCGCGG
>JAQTNF010000136.1 GCA_028713995.1 Deltaproteobacteria bacterium
TGCCCCACGAACACGATCTCCGCCGTGGCCGTTCCCGAGCCCGACCACGTGAACGGCGCGTACTGCGAGCTCTCGGTCAGCGTCGTGGAACCGACGACCAACTCGGAGGTGCCCGGCAGCCACACGTCGAAGGTGAACGGTTGCGTGTAGCCGTCGTCGAAGCCGGGTTCGAGCCCGAGCTCCTCGAACCTCGCCTCCACGAATTCGAGCGCCTTGACACCGCTCCCGCTGCCCGCGAAGCGGCCTCCATACTCGTCCGAGGTGAGAACCGCGATGTCGTCGTAGATGCGCTGCGGATCGGGCATGAACCCGGCGTCCGCGACGGTGTCCGTGCCCGTGTCCGTGTCCGCGTCGGTCGTGCCGCCGTCGGCCGCGGAGTCGTTGCCGCCGCAGCCGGCGAGGCCCGCTATGCAAGCGAGCGCGAGGACAAAGAGCAATCTCATTGGCATCCCGTTCATGGCATCTCCTTTCCCGTGCATAATCATGAACGCTATACCATGGCGCGGGGCGCAGGTGTTGACCTGCGAGGCCCTTGCGGTATCGTGTGCGCGGGCGAGGGGCAAGGAGATCTGACGTCATGCCGAGCACCAAGGAAGTCATCGAGATCACCGAGCGCTACGGCGCGCACAACTACCACCCGCTGCCCGTGGTCATCGCACAAGCCGCGGGCGTGTGGGTCGAGGATCCGGAAGGCCGCAGGTTCATGGACATGCTGAGCTCGTACTCGGCGCTCAACCAGGGCCACCGTCACCCGCGCATCGTGCAGGCGCTCAAGGACCAGGCCGACCGCTGCACGCTCACGAGCCGCGCCTTCCACAACGACCAGCTCGGCTACCTGTACAAGGAGATCGCCGAGGTGACGGGCATGGACATGGTGCTGCCCATGAACTCGGGCGCCGAGGCCGTCGAGACGGCCATCAAGGCCGCGCGCAAGTGGGGCCACACGGTGAAGAAGATCCCGGCCGAGACCGCCGAGATCATCGCGTGCGAGGGCAACTTCCACGGCCGCACGACCACGGTGGTGAGCTTCTCGTCCGAGCAGAGCTACCGCGCGGGCTTCGGCCCGTTCACGCCAGGCTTCAAGCTCGTCCCTTACGGCGACGCGGACGCGCTCGAAAGGGCCATCGGCCCGAGGACGTGCGCGTTCCTCGTGGAGCCGATCCAGGGCGAGGCCGGCGTGGTGGTTCCGCCCAAGGGCTACCTCACGAGGTGCCGCGAGATCTGCACGAAGAAGAACGTGCTGCTCATCGCGGACGAGATCCAGACCGGGTTCGGCCGCACGGGCCGCATGTTCTGCTGCGACCACGAGGGCGTGAGGCCGGACGCGTACGTCATGGGCAAGGCGCTCTCGGGCGGCTTCCTGCCGGTGTCGGCCGTGGCGTCGCCCAGGGAGGTGCTCGGCGTGTTCAAGCCCGGCGAGCACGGCTCCACGTTCGGCGGCTCGCCGCTCGCAGCGGCCGTGGCCATCGCCGCGATCCGCGTCATCGTGGACGAGAAGCTGCCCGAGCGGTCGGCCGAGCTGGGCGCGTACTTCATGGAGAAGCTCAGGGCCATGAAATCCCCGCTCGTGAAGGAGATCCGCGGTTCGGGCCTGTTCATTGGCGTGGAGCTCACCGAGGAGGCCGGCCTCGCGCGGCCGTTCTGCGAGCGGCTCATGGCCGAGGGGCTCCTGTGCAAGGAGACCCACGATCGCGTCATCCGCTTCGCCCCGCCGCTCGTCATCACCAGGGAGGAGCTCGACTGGGCGCTCGTGCGCATCCGCAAGGTGCTCGCGGGCTGAGGCGCTACTCCGTTGTTCCTTTGGAGGTGCTGGGATTGCCAGATGGCGCACAAGCGCCACAAACGCCCTTCGGGTTGATGTTCTTTTGATCACGATCCCGAACGCACACAACGAGCAGAGCGGTTATCGTAGTAAATCTTGCCACTATAGTCCACGTAACCGCTGTTGAAGCCCACGTACCACGCATAGGGCCCGTCGGACGACGACGACCAGAGGTAGCTCGCCGGCGTGGCCGGGAACGCCGCGGTGGCGACGGAGGGAGAATACTCATGGTCGTTCACGATGGGATGGCCCTTGGTCGTCGTATCGCGCACGAAACGGGCGGAATGTGGTGTCGGCCCCCAACGCACACAACGAGCATAGCCGTCGTACGTCTTGCCGCGGCTGCTTACGGGGCCGTCTTTGAAGTACACGCTCCACGCGGCGGACGAGCCGTTCGCGAGGGACGACGAAGACCAATAGTAGCTTCTCGGTATGTACGGAAACACCCCGGCTTCGATCGCCGGGTCGTGGCTTCCGTAGCTTACGATGCTCTGCAGCTCGTATCGGTCCGGCAGTCGCCAGTCGGAGTAGCCGCCCCACGTCAGTCCGTCGCAGTTCGCGAGTTGGGTCGACCAATCCGTCTGTGTCGCGCTCCCGCTCGCGCAATCGTCGCCCGTCTCCCCGTACGCGCAGCCCTGCCACACGAGGCCGGTCACGTTGTCCACGACCACCGGATTGCCGGAAACGGACAGATCGCGCGTGAAACGCTCGGCATCGGCGTGGGTCACGTCCCATCCGTACTGCGCGTCCTGGCCCGCGCCGTTGATGCAGATGTCGTAGGAGCGATCCGGGCTCGTCACGATCTCGCACGGCGCGAATTGCCCTTCCCCTATTGGAACTCCCGTAGAACGTGTGCCATTGGTACGCGCCGCTCGACGAAAGTTTCAGAACGAAAATGTCATACCCAGTAAATGCGTGGAGCGGGCTCTCCCCGTCCTGCTCAAGGCCGCACAGGAGGGGGGCGTGACGGTGTTCTGGATATCATTAAGCGATTGTCTATACGAGCATACGGAAATCGCAGCCTACCAAGCCGCACATGATGTATCCAAGCCGCTTGACCAACTCGGAAAACCGCAACGTCAAGCTGTCCTCAGGAATATCTGCGCGAAACCTGTTCAGATCGCTAGCAACCCCGAATAGGTTTATCGTTTATTTACCAACGCAACACTGGGATTGCACCACCACCTTCTCTCCGACGGTACAAGTTCCTTTGCTACTATCGCGCTGGCAGCCCGATGATCGCGAGCAACGCATCCATGTCCACGCTCGCTCTGAACACCTCCGCGAGCTTCTGATACCCCCGCTCCCGGCGCTCCCTGGCTGACGTGCCCCCTTCTCTATCGAGCAGATCCGCGAGGTCCGGGCGCAGCCGACAGAGGAAGCGGCGACGGAAACCGTCTTCGTCGAAGAGCCCGTGCAGGTAGGTGCCCCAGACCCGGCCGTCGTTCGAGCGCGCACCATCGAAATCGTCCGCAGGCGCTCCGTTGCGCGTGACCACGTGCACAAAAGCGCGGTCTTCCGCGGATCGCTCGGTCCTCCCCTGGTGGATCTCGTATCCGGTCACGCGCTCCCCTCCGTCGAGCCACACGCCTTGCACGCGCGTGAGGATCTTCTCCGGCCCGATCTCCGTACGGACGTCCAGCAACCCGAGCCCGTCCGTGAAACCAGCCGGGCCCTCGACTCCGAGCGGATCGTGGATGCTCTTTCCGAGCATCTGGTATCCACCGCACACGCCGCCGAGCGTTTTCCCGGCCGCCACGTGCTCACGGATCCGTGGTGCCCATCCGGCGGCTTGGAGCCACTCCAGGTCGCCCCGCACGTTCTTCGTACCCGGCAACAGCACCAGATCGTAGCCGTGCAGAGATCGTGGCCGAGACAAATAGTCGAGCCGCACCGCAGGCTCGGCCTCGAGCGGCGAGAAGTCCGTGAAGTTCGAGATGTGGGGAAACCGGAGGACGGCAATGCGCACCTTGTCGTCCGAGCCGAGTGCGTCCGCGCGGTCCGTGCGGGGCTCGAGCTCGACGGCGTCCTCTGCGTCGATGCCGAGGTCGTGCAGGTAGGGCAAGAGCCCCAGCACCGGCCGGCCGGTGCGGCGCTCGAGAAAGGCGATGCCCTTGTCGAAGAGCGAGGGATCTCCGCGGAAGCGGTTGATGATGAAGCCCTTGATGCGGTCGCGGTCCTCTTGCTTAAGGACCTCCAGGGTGCCGACGATCTGGGCGAACACTCCGCCGCGGTCGATGTCGGCGACCAGGATCACGGGCGCGTCCGCGGCGCGCGCCACCCTGAAGTTCACGAAGTCGTGCTCCGCGAGGTTGACCTCGGCGCACGAGCCCGCCCCCTCGACGACCACGCAGTCGTACGCGAGACGCAGGCGTTCGAGGCTCGAGAGCGCCTCCCCGGCGAGCCGCGGAGCCGCCTCGCCGTACGCCCGTGCGCTGGTCTCGCCCACGGGCTTGCCGAGGAGCACCACCTGGGCGTTCGTGTCCGAGCCCGGCTTCAGGAGCACCGGATTCATGTCCACATGCGGCTCCAGCCGCGCGGCCTCGGCCTGCGCGGCCTGCGCGCGGCCGATCTCGCCGCCTTCGAGGGTGACGAAGGAGTTGTTGGACATGTTCTGGGCCTTGAACGGCGTCACGCGCACGCCGAGGTCGCTGAGCACGCGACAGAGCGCCGTCACGACGGTGCTCTTGCCCACATCCGAGGCCGTGCCCAGGACCGCCACGCAACGCGCCGGACCTTTCGACTCGACGGTCATAGGATCGTGCTCCAGCCCGCGAGGGGCGATAGAAGGTTCCCCGCCGTCGCGAACGCGAACAGCAGGGCCGTTTCGATAATCTCGCTCGAAGCGCCGAGGAGGTCGCCCGTGACGCCTCCCACGCGACGGGTGAACCAGCGGCCCAGGACCTTGGCCGCCGCGAAGCCCGCGACGAGAGACGCAAGACCGAGCGGCCCGGTGACCGCGGCAAGCAGGAGGAGCGCCGTTGACCACGCCGCCAGCCTGTGGACCGGCCGCGCTCCCGTTACAAAGCGGGCGGCAGTGCCTCCTTCCGCGCGGGAGTAAGGGAGGGTGACGGCGAGCTCCACCTGCACGGCCCGCGACACGACGCACGCCGCGACGAGCCACAGCGCCGTCCCGGTCTCGACGAGCCTCGTGACCGCGATCCACTTCGCCGACAGGACCGCGACGAGCGCCAAGACCCCGAACGTCCCCACGCGCGGGTCCTTCATGATGCGCAAGGTCTGCTCGCGATCTTTCATGGCCGCGAACCCGTCTGCGGAGTCCGCGAGGCCGTCCAGGTGGAGGGCCCTCGTCAGGAACGAACCCGCAAAGACCACGACGAACGCCGTCCCCTCGGGCCAGGATCCGAGGCCGACCCGGTCGGCGAGCAGGCACAGGCCGTAGAGAACGAACCCCAGGGCGCCCCCCACGACCGGGAACCACGCAAGGGCCGAGGCCGGCTCCTCGGCCTCCGGTCCCGGAACCGGCAGGATCGTGAGTGTTCGGATCGCCGTGACGAGGCCGCCGAGCACTTGGCCACCTACCCGATCCGGCGGCTGACGCCGGCCGCGTCGAACGTCGCCATCTCGTTGTAGATCTTCACCGCGGCTTCCACCAACGACATGGCGAGCGCCGCGCCGGACCCCTCGCCCAGGCGCATATCCAGATCGAGGATGGGCTTCGCCCCAAAGATCTCAAAGAACGCACAGTGCCCCACCTCGGCCGAGCGGTGGCTGAAGAAGAGGTATCCACGAGCCGCGTCGCACATCCTGCATGCCACGAGCGCCCCGGCCGAGGAGACGAACCCGTCGACCACCACGGGGATGCGGCGTGACGCCGCGCCCAGCACCAGCCCGGCGATGGCCGCGATCTCGAGCCCGCCGAGGGCCGCGAGGATCCCGAGCGGATCGGTCAGCCGGTCCCGGTTCATTGCCAGCGCCCGCTTTATGACCGCGATCTTGCGCTCGAGCGCCAGGTCGTCGATCCCGGTGCCGCGTCCCGTGACACGCTCGACGTCGCACGGGAGGAGCGCGGCGAAGAGCGCCGACGAGGAGGTGGTATTGCCGATCCCCATCTCCCCGGCGCCGAGGAGCGCGATCCCTTCCTTCGAGGCCTGGAGCGCGAGATCGATGCCGACCTCCAGCGCCGCGACCGCGTCCTTTTCGTCCATGGCCGGGCCGTCGGCGATGTTGGCCGTACCGGACCGCACCTTTCTGCGCGCGAGCCCTTTCGCCCCCGCGAGAGGGTCGTCCACGCCCACGTCGACGACAACCAGATCGGCATTCACGTGCCGGGCGAGGACGTTGATCGCCGCGCCGCCCCCGAGCATGTTGTGCACCATCTGCTGCGTGACCTGCGCCGGGTACGCGGATACGCCCTCCCCCACGACCCCGTGGTCGCCCGCGAACGTGCAGATGCGCTTGGGACCCAGCGTGGGCCTCGCGGTGCCGGTGATGAGGCAGTACTTCGCCGCGAGGTCTTCCATCCTGCCCAGGCTGCCGCGTGGCTTCGTGAGGAGATCCAGGTGTTCCCTGGCCTCCTTCTCCACCGCCATGTCGGGATGCCGCACCTCTCCGATCGTCCTCTTCAGGAGCTCCATGATTGCCCTCTTTCAGGTTTGATTTGCAGCGGAATGCCGCAGACCATGAAGAGCACGCTGTCCGCGCGCCGAGCCACCTCCTGGTTCAACTGCCCGGCCAAGTCGCGGAAGCGCCTCGCCATTCCATTTTCCGGCACGAGCCCCATGCCGACCTCGTTGGTCACTACAATGAGCCGGCACGGCGGAGCCTCGATGACATCGAGGAACGCGGAAACCTCCTGGAATGAATCAACCGCAGGTCCGTGGACGTGCATCAGGTTGCCGAGCCAGACCGTGAGGCAGTCGACGATTGCGATCTCGGTTCCTGCCTTGAACCGGCGTAAGGCGCCCGCCAGGTCCAGCGGCTCCTCCACGGTGACGAAGCTCTTGGGGCGTTCGGCCCGGTGCTTCTCGATCCGCTGCCGCATCTCGTCGTCCACGGGCTGAGCCGTGGCGACAAAGGCCCTGTGGGTCGCAGTCTCGGCGAGCGCGAGGGCATGGCGGCTCTTGCCGCTACGCGCGCCACCTGTAACGAGGATGACGTCGTTCATGGGAGGAACCTCCTCATGGCTTCGATCGATCGGACATAGTCGCTCTCGGAAAACACCTCCAGCGTGACGACCCGCAAAACGTCTGTAGATTCGGACAGCCTCTTTACGACCGACTCGAGCACGGATGGCGGCAGATTCGAGACAGCTCGATGGTCGTGGCCGTAGACGACGCCGTGCAGGTGCACGACCTTGCAGCGCGGCAGATGCCGGTCGAGGTGGCTCTCGACCGACTCGGAGCGCGTGAGAAGATGCCCTACGTCCAGGCACACGGAGAGCCCGTGCTCCTCTACCAGGGGCTCGACGAGATCCAAGGGATAGTCGAGGTTCTCCACGCAGAGCGCGGAACGCTCGACGCCCGACTCGAGGATGCTGCGGATCGAGCCGTCGAGCCTGTCGAGCCATCCTCGTACGTCATTGCCCGGTCGCCTGCCCTCCCGTTCGCGAACCAGATGCAAGACGTAGGCAAACGGATCGAGAATTCTCGTGCGATCGACGACCCGCAAGCACTTCTCGACGGACGTTTGTCTCTGCGTCTCGTCGTCGTGCCCGAGCCGGATGTCGAGCGGGAGATGTACGGTGTAGCTCAGGTCCTGCGATTCTGCCGCGGCTGTCAGGATCCGGATCGTCTGATCGTCGAGCATATCCGAAAGCCGGTCCGACTCGAAAAGCACAAGCTCCAGGTCGTCCACCTTGCCCGCCAGCGCCTGGACGTTGACAGCGACGTCCGCGGGAACGACGTAGGAAGTTGCCCCGAGCCGGAACGGGAAACAGCCAGCCAGACCCGGCAGCGATCCGTCCTGCACGTCACCCTCCTTTCGGGAACGAGAGCCCGGCAGGGTTCTTCATGAGAAGCCAGAGGAAGAACGGCCCACCGATCATGGCGGTGATGACGCCGACCGGGATCTCGACCGGAGCGACGACCGTCCTCGCCACGGTGTCGCACAGGACCAGGAACGCCCCCCCAAAGGCGAGGGTGGCGGGCACCAGGAACCGGTGTTCCCCGCCGAGCAGCAGCCGGCAGATGTGCGGGGCCATCATGCCCACGAACCCGATCGGCCCGCAGGCCGAGACGATCGCGCCGATCATCAACGACGCCGCGAAGAAGACGATCCGACGGATGCGTCCCACGTCCACGCCCCGGCTGGCCGCGAGGTCGTCGCTCGCCGCCAGCAGGTTGAGATCCCGGGCAACGTAAAAAAGGATCGCGCTGCCCGTGAGGACGAACGGCAGAAGACCGAGCACGGTCTCGAAGCCCACCACCTCGACCCCGCCCATGAGCCATCGAAGGATCCGAAACGCGCTCGTGTAGTCCGAGACGTACTCTATCAACAGGATGAGGCTGGAGAAGAAGAAGCTCACGGCCACGCCGGCAAGAAGCATCGTCGCGACCGTAGAACCTTTCCTCGAGCGCGCAAGGCCATAGACGATGGCGATCGACACGAGCGCCCCGAGAAACGCCGCGAGCGACGCACCGGACACGCCCGAGAGACCGAGCGAGAGGCCGGACCTCACGTACGCCGCGGCGCCGAACGCCGCCCCGCTGGACACGCCGAGCGTGAAGGGTTCGGCGAGAGGGTTGCGGAACACGGCCTGGAAGGAGAGCCCACTCACCGCGAGCCCGCATCCGGCGAGGAACGCCAGCGCGACCCGCGGGACACGGATGCTCCAGAAGACGTCGGGCGCTCCAGCGTCGCCGCCGGAAGCGAAGATGGACATGGGCGAGAGCATCCGGCCTCCGATCATCGGCGCCACGACGGCGATGAGCCCGGCGAGCGCGAGGATGGTCAGGAGCATCCGCTGCCTGGTCATCTCGGCCTCCCTTCCGGCGCCACGAACAGGGCGCCCGTGTCGGGTTGCGCTGCGAAGACGAAGCGCTTCTCGTAGACCTCCTCGAGCACCCCGCCGCACATGAGGTTCCACCCGTCTCCGGAAAAGACGACCCGGCCCTGCTTCAGCGCGACCACGCGGTCGCTCCACAGCGCGGCCTCGTTGATGTCGTGGGTCACCGTGACGATCGTGAGGTTGAGAGTGCGCCTCAGGTGCTCGATGAGACCCAGGATCTCCGCCTTGTGTCTGGGATCCAGGGAGCCGGTGGGCTCGTCCAGGAGCATGACCTTGGCCCCCTGCGCGATCACGGCCGCGACGAGCGCGCGCTGGCGCTCTCCGCCGCTCAGGGAATCGAGGGCCCGGTGTCGCAGGGGCACGATATCGGTCAGTCTCAAGGCATCGTCGACCGCGTTGCGGTCGGCGGCGGTCGCTGGTGCGAGCGGGTCGAGGTACGGATAGCGCCCCATCAGCACGAAATCGTCCACCGAAAGCGACGACGAGAGCTCGTCCGACTGCGGCACGAAGCTCACGGTCCTGGCCAATGCCCGCCGGGAGTGGTCCCCAAGCGGGCGCCCGAACAGCCGGATGCCGCCGCCGGTCGGCCGATAGATACCCATCAGGCACTTGAGGAGCGTGGTCTTCCCCGCTCCGTTCGGCCCGATGACCGCCACATGGCTGCCGAGAGGAACGTCGAGCGAGATCCCGCCGAGCACGGTCTTCTTGCCGAGCATCAGAGTCAGGTCGCGGATCTCTATGGCGGTCTCCGTCATTTTGGGCTCCAGTCGATCTCCGGGTGGATCAGCCGCGCGAACTGCTCGACCAACAATGCGACCCTGGGCCCCGGTATGGTCGCGTAGTCCTCTTCGAAGACGTGGACGCGCCCGTTCCTGACGGCTTGCGTCCGGCCGGCCGCGGCCCACTGACCCAGGGTTTCCACGTTGGTCGTCTTCTTCCCGTCACCATGAGCCAGGATGTCGATGATCACCTCGGGATTGATCGTGATGATCCCTTCGGCCGAGAGGCCAGGGAAAGCCGTCACGGTCTCGCCCACGGCGTTCTCGCCGCCGGCAAGCTCGATGACTTCGTCGAGGTACGATCTTTGCCCGGCGGCATAGACGTCCTTCAGATAGCCCGCCTCCTCGTCCCGCCCCACGGAGACGAGCACGCGCGGCCGCTCGAGCCTTGCTGTCTTGCTCCTGACCCTCGAGAGCCGCTCTTCGATTGAAGCGACGAGCGTTTCGGCCCTCGGCCCGACGCCACAGGCGAGTCCCACCGTGCGGATCGACCGGAGGATGTCCCGGACGCTCCCGAGATCGAGCGTCAGGGTCCTGATGCCGACCTTCCCCAGCACCTCGATAGCGGCCTCGTGGACGCCGAGCGCCAGCACGAGATCCGGGCGAAGCTCCACGATGAGCTCGTAGCTCGGATCCACGTAGCCGCCGATCCTCGCCTTGTTCCGGGCCTCGGCCGGGTAGTTGCAGTAGCGCGTCGTCCCCACGACGCGATCACCCAGGCCAAGGGCGAAGAGCATCTCTGTGATGCTCGGCGCCAGGGAGACCACGCGGCGACACACGCCGGTTTCGGCCGCGCTCGGAGGGGCTCGCTTCGTCGCAGCTCCGACGATTGCCATCAAGGCGCACACGGCGAGCGCTGATGCGCACAGGGCATAGGCTCTTTTCCGCACGTCTGCCTCCATCACGGCGTCCGATCCCTATTCGACGAAGCAGATCATCGAGGGCGGCAGACCCACGTCGATGGGCTTCTTCGTAAGCTCGACGTCGTCCGCCGTGCTGAAGATCCGGATGCCGGGGGCATCTCCGGTCCTGTCCGCGACCCACAGCTCGGTCCCGTCCGGTGTGAGCTCCACGGCTGGATAGGCCCATTCGTCGGAGACCAGCAGATCCTTGAGCTTCTTCCCACGGGAGGGATCGAAAACGACCACGTGGGTCGAAGCCTTTCCCCCGTCGAAAACGACGATCACGGCGTAGCCCTTGGTCTCGGACACGATCGCAGCGTCCGCCACGTCTCCGCCGAGCTCCTCCTCGGTGATGACGAGCCCACTCAACGCATGGTCCTCTGGGTTCAGGTACTCGATCCCACCGTCGAGGGCGCCGAAGACCCCGGTTTCGATGATGATGAGCCGTCCTACGGCTTCGCTGTAGCGCAGCTTCCCGGTCGGGTTGGTTGCGGCGAGGCGCACGTCGTCCTTCACGGTGCCCTCGGCCCCGTCCAGCACCAGCACCGAGCTGTAGTCGGTGGGCGCGAGCTTATCGAGGCGCTGGAGGAGCACGAACACCTCGCCGTCCACCGGGTACAGCCAAGCCGCCTCCGGCAGTCCGTCCGCGTCGGCGTATGCCGATAGATCGACGTGCCCGATCTCCGCGCCTGTAGTCGGGTGAACGATGAGCAGGTCCGGCTTGGCGAACCGGGCCACGTAGGCGCGCTCCTCAGATACCACGGCGATGTCCTGCGCGTTCGAGCCGGCCTCCACCGAGTATTCCTTCATCACCTGCCAGCCGGCCTCGGGATCGACGACGTCGACCGCGTCCGCGCCGAGCCGCGCGACGATGAACGGCAGGCCCGTGATCGGGTCGAAGCGGCAGCTCGCGTCGTCGTGGATGACCTGGACGTTCGGAGTCGGTGCCAGATCCGGAAGACTGATCGTGGAATAAGCGCCGGACTGGAAGTCGGTCGTGACGACCAGCGCCGCGAAGGGCTCGTCCGGCGAGCCCGTGGTGGAGCCGTCGTCGCAGGCGACCGCCAGCGCGACCGCGGCGAATGACACAGCCAGGATTTTGTTTCGTGTCGGGTGCTTCGTCATCTCACATGCCTCCTTGTTCTTCGGGTTACAGCTCCCAGTGAACGGTCGCGAGGACCGTGCGCCCCGGCAGCGGGAACGCCTCGTAGTCCCTGAGGGGCCGCAGTCTGCCGTCATCTCCACGCACGGTGATGGTGTCGAAGAGGTTCTTCACCTCCACTGTCAGGGCCACGCCTTCGCGTGGCCGCTCGACCCGGAGTCCGAGGCCGAAGAGCAGCCTCGCCAACGCGTCTTCCTTGAGGTTGGCCTGATCGAGGTAGCTCTCGCCGGCGTAGTCCACGTCCGCCCACCCGGCGCCACCCCAATTTCCCACCGACTTGCCGACCTCGACCCTGCCGTACACCTCGTGGGCCGGGCGACCCGGCAGCCGCTTGCCGTTGTGATAGGGCTTGTCCGAGAGGTTGATGCCGTTGAGGTAGGTGTAGTTCGACTCCAGGGAGACGAGATCGCCGAGGAGGACGCGTAGGCTCGCCTCGGCGCCCAGGATCCGAGCCGAGTCGACGTTCTCCGGACGGATGGTGTTCTGCGAGTTCTGCACGTACGCGATGAGGTCGTCGGCCCAGGAGCCGAACCATGCGGCGTCCACGCGCAACGACGACAGGAAGCCGCGATCCTCGAGGATGTACGTGAACCCGGCATCCGCGTTGATCCCGATCTCGGGGTCGAGCTCGGGGTTTCCGACGACCGACCCCCGATCGCCGAACAGCTCGGCCAGGTCCGGCGAGCGTACGTAGCGCCCCGCGTTCGCCCGCAGGGTGAGGCCCGGAACCGCCTCGAACAGCACGCCGAGGGACGGGGACCAGTAGAACGCGCGAGAGGAGCGCGGCCCGATCGTTCCCACGGTGCCCGGTACCGGGCCTCCTCCGAATCTGGCGCGGTGCACTTCCAGCCGGACCGCCGGGACTACGTGCAGCGCGTCCAGGATGCGCCATTCATGCTCGAGCCCGAGTCCGGCGAGGACCCGCGTGCTGGGCTCGGCCGGCTCGTCCTTCACCAGCTCGCGCTCGTCGAGGCGCTCGAACCGGATCTCTAACCGGACGTCGGTCTTGTGACCTTTGATCGGCTCGAGCTCGGCGAGGGCGCTGCCGCCAACCGTGTCCGACGTAGTCACGGTGCGCTGAAAACCGACGCCGACCTCGCCCTTGGTATCGTCGAAGTCCTCGCGCAGCGCGAGGTAGCTCCCGTCGAGCCGAAGGCTGGAGTTTCGGTGGAACTCCCTGACGAGGCTGACGCTCGCCGCGTTGCGCAGGGTGCGCAGCTCCGCGTCCTTGGTGGGCACGCTGTCGATGCCGGGCACACCCTGTCGTTTGGCATAGAGGTCGTCGATGACCGCCCAGCTCCATGCGCCGGCCTCGCCGTCCAGCTTGACGAGCCCGCTGTAGGCGACGTGCCGGTTGTTCTCCCGCCTCTGGATCCGATCGTCGTCGTCGTTGAGCAGCGTGCCGTTGCGGTTCAAGTACTCGAAGTCGCCTTCGGAGCCTTGGACCGACGAGATCGCGAGACCACGGACCCCGCCGATCCGGTCCGCACGCAGGACCATGAGCCGTCCGGTGTTCCATGAGCCGTAGCTCGCTGCCACCTCAGTCAAGGGTTTGTCGAGCTTGCGGGTCTCGAGCGAGACGGCGCCGCCGATGCCTCCGAGACCGAGGGAAACCGGCGTGCTCCCCCGGTACACTTCGATGGACTCGAGGAGGTCGAGGCTGAGGTCGCCGATGTCCACGGACGGGAACCCGCCGGCGTTGAGCAGGACGCCGTCCAGATAGACCGGGACTTGTGACGACGTGGAACCTCTTATGCTGGCAGCAGCGTAGGAGCCCAGGCCGCCCAGGCTGCGGACTTGCACACCAACGGCCCGGGAGAGAACCTCGGGAACCGTTTCAAGCGTCTTCGCCTGGTCCGAAACCGCAATCGTCTCGGCGAAACCGGTGGTCTCGTCCGTGGGCAGGACCCTGTACCCGCGCACCACACTCTCGTAGACCGGCATGTCCGCAGTAAAGAAGCCTGCGTCCGGCCCGGCGTCCGGGACGTCGCCTGACGACACCTCGTCAGGCACGTCCGCCGCAACGACTCGTGCCACCAGGGTGGGCACAGCCAGAAACAGCGTACACAGTGGGAAGGGAGGCACACAGGATCGGCCTCCGCTCCACGTTGGAAAGAAGGCCGACAGATACACGTCGAAACCTGACCCTTTCTCGCGAAGAGCAGTTTCATGAGGCCGGCGGCGATTCCGCCGGCTAAGGGCCGGATGCAGATGTCCTGACTTCCGGGTTCGAGCCTCGCTCGTGCCGCTCCCCGCCTTCCCAACCCTCTCGGATCAGTGGCGTGTGGGGACCGGCCCCGGTACACAGTGGCGCGACCGCGCCGGATTCTCACCGGCTTCCCTGCGCTCTGGCCCAACTCAGACTTTTAAAAGAACGAGTGCTACCGAGCCGTACACGCGATGCTGGCATGAAGTCAAGCGCGGACTCCCAAGAGCGCCACGCAGGACAGCGAACTCTTCATCTTGTCCTGCTCTCCACGCGCCGGTGTTGTCTTGATCGTGTTTGGGACAGTCGATCCTTGAGCGGACGAAGTCGGGACCGCTGAGAGAAGAAGACCGCGCGATGCTCGAAGGCGCGGTGGACACTCTCGCGACGCAGACGCTGGAGCTCGAGGCGAAAGGCCCGTCGATTCAAAAGCTGCGGCGCTTGCTGTTCGTGGCGCGCACGGAGAAGACGAGTAACGTCGTGGGCGACGGTCTCGCGGAAGCAACGGACGAAAACGGCGACGCACCTCGAGAGACCGGCGACGC
>JAQTNF010000137.1 GCA_028713995.1 Deltaproteobacteria bacterium
GCAGTCGGAGATCTTCGATGCCGAACGCGAGGTTATCGCTCCATCTCCCTGGCGTGAGCGCCGTCGCCGTCGCGCCTCAACAGACCGGAGATGGCCGATGGCTGGCATCAACTGAGGTTTTCAGGCTCAGTGGACCTGTGTGGTCCGGATGAGCCAGTTGTAGGCCTCACCCTGTCTGAGCAGGGCGTGCTTCCCGTATATGGGGCCCCACAGCGGCGACGAGAGGACCGTGGCGACCGGGCCCGGGACCTTGAGGAAATCTTCGACGGCCTTGGCGGGCGGCACGGCCACGGACGGGAAACGATCGTCCACCTTCCAGCCGAGGCGCGCGAAGCGGCGTTCGTAGTCGGCCCGCGGCCGGTAGAAGAACCCGCGCCTCCCCCGATACGCGCCGTAGATGGGGCTCGCCACTGTCGTGCGCAGGTAAAGCCGTCCGTCCGGCGGCAGCCTGGCCGCGAGCGTGGCGAAGAGCCGATCCACCTCGGCGTCCGCGAGGCACTGCACGCAAGCCCCGAGGCACACGAGGTCGACGCCCTCGTACCCATCGAAGTCGAGCAGGTTCATGCGCAGGAACTCGGCGCGTCCGCCGTCGCGCTCGGCCTGCGCGGCCCTCCTGGCCTTTTCGACGAAGCTCGGGTTCACGTCCACGCCCACGACAAAGTCCGCGAGAGGCAGGAAGCCGAGCGTCCACTCGCCGGTGCCGCACGCGAGATCCACGACCTTGCGCGGCCTCGTCCCGCCCAGCCAGCGCCCGATACGAGTGAGCACGAGGCGTCGAAACACGGCGTGGAACGCCTCCTGCCACACGACCGGAACGGGCGACGTCGTATACGACGACACGTCCTTGTACTCGACCTTCTCCCACGCGCTCGCGATATCCATTTTCGTCGTTTGCGTCATGTGCGGGCCCTCCCGACCCCAGTGTCTCGCTGTACGGACCCAGACAAAGCAATGGGTGTGCCAAGCGTACGGACACGTGCGAAACCTCGAACGCAAAGGGCTTCTCGCGCAAGGCACGCGGTCCGGCGTGTCGTTCGCGCCACACATGGGTGTCGTTTCTCACACCACGGCCGGGCCGCTCACATGGAGAAGATGGCCACTCCGGCGACGACGATCAGCGAGCCGAGGATCTGCGACCTCGTGACGCGCTCCTTGAGGAGGAAGAAGGCGAACGCTCCTACGAAGATGAACTGGAAGGGCACGAGGACGACGGCGGCCTTGAGCGGCAGCACGGCGAAGACACGGAGATTGATGAGTGTGACCACCAGCAGGAGTACATAGGCCGAGATGGTGAAGGCGTTGAGGAACGAGCGCAGGAGCGACACGTTCTTACCGCGCGTCGAGCCGATCTTCAGCAGTGTCTGTCCGATGGCCGTGAGGATCACCCCCAGGAATCCCAGCGCATAGTGCTCAGTCATGGGGGCACGCCTTTTTCGCGTCCGTGGACAGCACGACCACTCCGGCGATGATGACCGCGGAGCCGATCACGTTGGCGATCGTGATCTCTTCGTTGAAGATGAAGTGGCTGCTCACGAGCAGCAGCGGGTAGATGAGGCTCATGAACAGATAGGCATAGAAGAGGGGGAAGCGGCGCAGGGCCAGCTGCCAGGTGACGGCCTGGAGGCCGAGGCAGAACAGCACTCCGAAGTAGAAAGGGTTGTGCAGCACTCCGCTCAAGGAGAAAGACTCGAGGGCGAGCGACGCCTGCTTGCCCATCACGCCGGCCATGGCCTGGAAGATGAGCGACAGCATGACGAAGATGAGAGAGATACGATGCATGGCCAGTCTTCGCCCCTTCACGCGCGGACCACAATAGCAGCGTCCCACTGGCGGAGGCAAGCAGGCCGCCTTGCGTTGGCCGTCTTGCGCCGGATGGGTCGGCTGGCTCCCTTGTTGACAGCCGAAACGTGGTCGCCTATCTAAAACGACAGCCATGCCAATCATCTCCGTAGTGTCGCCGGTCTATCGGGCTGAAGCTTGTTTGCACGAATTGTACCGCCGGCTCCGAGAGGCGCTGGAGACGATCACGCCCGATTTCGAGATCGTGCTGGTCGAGGATGGAGGGCCGGATCGGTCCTGGGATATCATCGAGGAGCTGGCTGACCGGGACGCGCGGGTCAAGGGCGTCAAGTTCGGGCGCAATTTCGGGCAGCACTTCGCCATCGCAGCCGGGCTGGATCACGCGCGCGGCGATTGGATCGTCGTGATGGACTGCGACCTGCAGGACCGGCCCGAGGAGATATCCAAGCTCTATGAGAAGGCGCTCGAGGGCTACGACATCGTCTTCGCGAGGCGCCACGATCGGAAGGACGGCTTCATCAAGAAGCTGCTCTCCCGCCTGTGGAGCGCACTTTACAACACCCTGGGCGATATCCATCTCGACAACGCGGTCGCGAATTTCTCCATTTCGCGGCGGGTCGTGATTGACAATGTGAGAAAGTTCAAGGAACGCAACCGCTCGTTTCCGATCTTCCTGAATTGGGTTGGTTTCAAGCGCGCCTATGTCGACGTCGAGCATTCGGAGCGCTTTTCCGGCAAGAGCACCTACACATGGACGAAGCTCTTCGACTTCGCGATTGACAGCATTGTCTCCCAATCCAACAAGCCGCTGCGGCTCTCCATCCGCTTCGGTCTCCTGCTCGCCGCGGCTTCGTTCCTGTTCACCCTGTTTCTGGTTGTCCGCTATCTGCTTCACGGCATTCCCGTCGCGGGTTGGACGAGCATGATCGTCTCGATCTGGTTCGTCGCAGGCCTCCTGCTCGTGAATCTCGGTGTGCTCGGACTGTACCTGGGCAAGGTTTTCGACGAAGTGAAAAACCGTCCTTTGTACGTGGTTCACAAGACGCGCAACATCGACAGCGGCGAAGCCGGTGGGGCGCGGGGAAGAGGCTAGAACATCCTTGCAGATCAACGTCCTCGAATACTTTGAACGTGGAGCGCTCGTACGGTGCCCGGGAAAGACCGCTGTCGTCGACGGCGAGGTGTCCTGCTCTTTCGAGGAGTTGGCGCGGCTCGCCAGGTCGGCCGCGGCCCGACTGGTCGCGAGACGAGCGGTCGTCAATAGGCCGATCGCCGTCTTCCTGCCCAAGGGCGCGCGGACGATCGTGGCCGACCTGGGCATCATCTATAGCGGCAATGCCTACATGAACCTGGATGCGAAGTCCCCCCTCCCGAGGCTGAAGAGCATCCTCGATCATATCGCTCCCGAGATGGTCGTCACATCCCGCGACCTTACGGGCATCGTGGCGTCTCTGGGATTTCCTCCGGAGCGCCAGTTGCTGATCGATGAGGTCTTCGATGCGGACGCGACCGGTGGCGACGCCGAGACCTCACGGTGGACCCCGGCCGTCATCGACACCGCCCCGCTCTGCATCATCAACACATCCGGCTCGACGGGGATTCCCAAGGGCGTGGTCATGCACCACCGCAGCGTCATCGACTTCATGGACTGGGCGTTCGAGAACCTCGACCTCGACGGCTCGGAGGTGATCGGGAGCCTGTCCCCGTTCTATTTCGACATCTACACGCTCGAATTGTGGCTGTGCCTGGCCAAGGGGGCGACCATCGTCATCATTCCGGACCAGCTCTCGATCTTTCCGGCCAAGCTGCTCGAATACATGGCCAAGACGGGAGTCAGCTTCATCTTCTGGGTGCCCACGATCATGGTCAACATCTCGAACATGGGCCTGCTCGACAGGGTCGACCTCAGCGCTCTGCGCAAGATCCTCTTCGCCGGAGAGGTCTTCCCGACCAAGCACCTGAACGAATGGCGCAGGCATCTGCCCAACGCCCGGTTCGTGAACCTGTACGGGCCGATCGAGATCACCGTCGATTGCGTCTACTACATCGTCGATCGCGAGCTCAAAGACGATGAGCCGCTCCCGATCGGGTATCCCTGCCGCAACACGGACATCCTCGTGCTCAACGAGCAGGATCGACCGGCCAAGGGGAACGAGCCCGGCGAGCTGTGCGTGCGCGGAAGCTCGCTCGCGCTCGGCTATTGGAACGATCCCGAGAGAACAGCCAAGGCGTTCGTCCAGAACCCGCTCAACGCGCATTATCCCGAGCTCATCTACCGGACCGGCGACACGGTCTATCGGAACGAGCGCGGGGAATTGATGTTCGTCGGCCGGAAGGACTACCAGATCAAGCACCTGGGATATCGGATCGAGCTCGGGGAGATCGAGCATGCCGCGCTCGGCATCGAGGGTGTCGAGAACGCCTGCGTGCTTTACAACAAGGAGAAAAAGGAGATCACGCTCTTCTGCCAGGCGCGGCACGCGGTCTCGTTGGCGTCCATCCGTCAGGCTCTCCTGGCGGTTCTGCCCAAGTACATGCTGCCGACCGCCTTCCACCAACTGCCCGAGATGCCCATGAACCCGAACGGCAAGATCGACAGGCTGAGACTCGCGCGCGAGTTCCTGGAGCCGGGAAAATGATCCCGGTCACCGGCACGGCCCAGATTTATGAGGCGATGCAGGACGTGAAGAATCGGGGGCCGGGTTTCGTGACGAATTTCTTTTCGACCGAGGCGAAGCTCGCGCGTTGGGTCGACAAGCGGGAGCTTTCAATCGCGCCTTCGGACCGCAGTGTCATCCTGCTCAGGCGCGACCGGGATTTCGAGCACCTGTATTTCTTCGCATCGGACCTCGCCGCCGTGCGCGCAGCCCTGCAAGGACAGGCCGGCTGGACGACGCCCCTGGTTGCGGATCTGATCGGGCGCGAGGCGGAGATCCTGGAGTCCGCGGCGCTGTTTGTAGACCTCGGCTATCGCCATCACACGCGGCTGATGCGACTCTCCCGGATCGGAGGCGGATCGCGGGTCGCGCCGCCATCGCCCGACGCGGAGCTCGCGCTTGCGTCGGATGCCGCCGAGGTGCTCGCAATGCTCGAGGCTTCATTCGATCGCCACGCCGAGCAGCTACCCGACGAGGGCGAGATCGCGGCGGCGATCGCGCAGGGATGCATCCTGGTGGTCCGGGACGGGGCACGGCTCGCGGGCCTGCTGTTCTTCGAGCGCACGGGCCTCACGGCGTACGTGCGCTACTGGCTCGTCGCGCGGGCGTTTCGGGACAAGGGGGTCGGCGCGCGGCTCATGCACGGCTTCTTCGCCCGCTGCCCGGACGCGAGACGTTTCATCTTGTGGGTCATCGCCGACAACGAGAACGCCATCAAGCGATACGCCCACTACGGCTTCAAGCCGGATGGGCTGGTCGATCAAGTGATGATCCGCTATAGTTCCCCAATTCAACGGGCGGGCTTCATGGGAGAGAAGAATGGATAGGATTGAAGCGATGCTGAAGGGAATCCGTCCGGAGTTCGACTTTGCCGCGTCGTCGGACTTCATCGCGGACGGGCTCCTGGATTCGTTCGATATGGTGACTCTCGTCGCGGATCTGGACAAGACGTTTTCCATATCGATTGACGGGGTGGAAATCGTTCCGGAAAACTTCAAAAATATCGAGACGATTCGCGCGCTGCTGCAAAAACACGGGATAACGACATGAACTTCACATTCAGGAACAAGAAGATTTCCGGGATCCTGACGATCCTGCCGGCGCACGAGCAGAAGTTCGTCGACGACATGAAGAACTTCAACTTTTCGGAGGCGCGGTCGCTGAAGCTCAAGCAGGTGATGGGCTATGACAGGCACCGGCTCGTCACCGGCGGGACCTGCGCTTCCGATCTGGCCATTTTCGGCTTTCGCCACCTCTTCGATCAGGAGCTGCTCGCTCCCGACAGCCTGGATGGGCTGATTGTCGTCACCCAATCCCCTGACTACTTCATGCCGCCAACGAGCAACGTCATCCAGGGCGAGCTGGGCCTCAGGCACGACATGCTCTGCCTCGACATCAACCAAGGGTGCGCCGGATTCGTGGTCGGACTGATCCAGGCCTTCCTGATGCTCGAGCAGGACTCCATATCCCGGGTCGCGCTCGTCAACATGGACGTCCTCAGCCGGAAGGTCTCGGTCAAGGACCGCAACAGCTATCCGCTCATCGGCGACGCGGCTTCGATCACCATCGTCGAGAAGAGCGAGGGCGGGGCGCCGATCTTCGCGAACAGCAAGATGGACGGCACGAGGCGGGAGGCGCTGATGATTCCCGCAGGCGGCTTCAGGCTGCCGTCGTCTCCGGAGACGGCCGTCCTCGAGGACGTGGGCGACAACAACTTCCGCGCCAAGGACAACCTGAGGATGGACGGCTCCGCGGTCTTCAACTTCGTGCAGATCGAGGTGCCGCCGATGATCGAGAGCCTGCTCGCGCTTGCCGGCAAGAGCGTCGATTCCGTGGACTGGTTCATGTTCCACCAGCCCAACAAGTTCATGCTCGAAAAGCTCTGCGACAAGATGAAGGTGCCTTATGAGAAGATGCCGAGCAACATCGTGGAGCATTTCGGAAACGCGAGCGGTGTGACAATCCCGACGGCGATCACGTTCAATCTGGGCGATCGGTTGCGCGCGGAGAGCTTTCTTGTTTGCCTGGCCGGATTCGGCGTGGGCCTGACCTGGAGCTCGATGCTCCTCAGGCTGGGACCGTTGGGATTTGGCGGCATGATCGACTACCCATGAGGAAAGGAGAATCGTCCATGGATCCGTTCTACTCCAAACTGGCTGAAATACTGGAAGTCGAAGAAGTCGGGGAGAACTCCCAGCTCGACACCTTCCCGGCCTGGGATTCCCTGGGTGTGCTGTCGGTCATCGCAATGATCGACAGCCAATACGGCGTCAACCTGACCTCGTTGGACCTAGTGGAAATCAAGACCCCGGGCGGGCTTCTCAAGCTGGTGCTCGCGAGAAAGGGCGGTTGAATCGTGGCCGAACCCTCCGTTTTCACGCTCATCACGGGGGCCGCATCCGGCATCGGACGCGCAACGGCGATCCGTCTGTCGGCTGAGCGCAGACTGATCCTGCACGACCGGGACCTGGCCGGGCTCGAGGAGACCCGGGCGCGGTGCACGCTGCCGGAGCGCCATCTGCCGTGGCAGTTCGATCTCAAGGAGATCGAGCAGCTGGGCCCGGCCCTCTCCGCCTTTCTTGCCGGCAACAACGCGGCTGTCGAGTGCCTCATCCATTGCGCCGGCATCGTCACCATCCTGCCCGCGAGAAGCGTCGACCACGGCACGGCGAAGGACATCATGACCGTGAATTTCCTGTCCGCGCTCGACATGACGAGCACGCTCCTCAAGAAGCGGGTCAACGGCACGGCGCTCACGTGCATCGTCTTCATCTCGAGCATCTGGAGCAAATACGGGGCGCGCGGCCACAGCCTGTATTGCGCCAGCAAGGGCGCGCTCGACTCGTACATGAAGGCCTTGGCCGCTGAGCTCGCGCCCCATGTCCGGGTGAATTCCGTCCTGCCCGGGGCGATCAAGACCCCGCTGGCTGTGCAGGCCATGTCCGATCCGGCCATCGCGGCCAAGTGGAACCGGGACTACATCCTGGGCCTCGGCGAGCCCGAGTACATCGTCGACATGATTGAATTCCTGATCTCCGACAAGGCGAAATGGATCACGGGCCAGCAGGTCGTGGTGGACGGAGGCCGGACCGTGGACATGTCCCTGAAATAGAGGGGCCGAAATGACGAAACTGTTCAAGACGCGGGATGGGAAATGGGTGACGGACCTCGATGTGGCGGCGGCGCTCCATGCGGTCGGAGCGGCCGAGGCCAAGGTTCTCTACATGCACACGGAGCTGTCTTTCGGGACGCCCAATCCCGGGCTGGGTCGTAGCGAGTTGCTGGCCCATCTGTTCGAGATCGTCATGGGGCTGAAGGTCCCCACGCTGTGCGTGCCGACATTCACCTTCAGCTTCTGCAACGGCGAGGACTACGATGTGAAGCGCTCGAGATCCCGGATGGGGGTGTTCAACGAGTATATCCGGCAGTTGCAAGGGACGCTGCGCTCGGTCGATCCCCTTATGTCGGTCGCGCTCACCGGCGAGGATTTAGACCTCGTGAGCAATCTCGGGCACCGCTCGATCGGCGCGGATTCGACTTTCGACAAGCTCCACCGCCGGGAGGGCGCCAAGTTCCTGTTCTTCGGTGCGAGCCCGTCGAAGTGCTTCACGTACTCCCACTACGTGGAGGAACGCGAGGGCGTGTATTACCGCTACAACCGGGACTTCACCGGCACGATCGTCGACTCCGAGGGGAGGCGCGAGGATACCTACACGCTGTTCGTGCGCTACCGGAACGTCACGCCGTCGAGCGAAGGCATTCTGGAAAAGGAGATGCTGCGGACGGGCATCCTGAGATGCGCCCCTTGCGGCGACACCGTCATCTCCACAGTCGATGAGCCTGCGGCCTATGAGACGATCGCCGGCCAGCTGCGGGCCGATATCAACTGCTATCTGGCCAAGCCCTACCCGGGCGACCATCTGGACCGGGAGTTCGTAGCCCGCAACATGGTCGCCCTGTGAAGAGGCACGATGGAAATCGAGCACCTTGAAATCGACTCGACCGCGTTCGGAGGCAACGTTCTCGCGATCCACGGCTTCTCGGCGAACGACGACCTCGCATCGGCCGAGCGGAGCTACGTCGACAAATACCGTCCGATGTACGTCTCCTGCAAGGTCCCGATCGATGCCCTCGCCGAGATCGCAGCCCTCGAGCAGCACGGCTTCAACTTCGTCGAGTGCCAGCTCAGATCCACGATCCGCCTCGCCAATCGCCATGACACCTCGAAGTTCCCGTACGTTTTCGAGAGGGTCACCACGGAAGACGCGCTCGCGGACGTGCTCAAAATCGCCGGGGCCACCTTCGTCGACGATCGGTTCTGCAAAGATCCACGGATCGGGAAGCCCGCTTCCAGCGAGCGCTACCGGCGCTACGTGGAGAAGTCGTTCAAGACAGGCGACGAGGCAGTGTACCGACTGTGCGATCCGCAAACCAAGCGTACCCTGGCCTTCAAGACCCATCGTTACGTGGGCGACGACGAAGTGCTGTTTCTCCTCGGCGGCGTCCACCCCGGCTACAAGACCGTGGGGCTAGGGGTGGTCAACGAGTACTTCGAGTTCAACGAGCTCTACGACAAGGGAATCCGCAAGGGCACCACGCACATCTCCGCCGCGAACTACCCGGTCTTCAACCTGGAGATCGGCCGGCTCGGATTTCGCGTGGTGGCGGCCTTTGCGGTGATGAGAAAGATGTACGGCTGATCGGTCCCGCCCGTCAGTGCAACCCGACCCTTCGCCGGAGCGCCCATTCCCCGGCGAGCAGCCCCACGAGCAGCAGGATCGCGAGCGGGTGGTCCCAGATCGGGACGTCCCTGCGGCCGAGAACCTCCTTGCGCGCGGCTCCGGTCAGGCGCAGGTCGTCCAGCGCGATGGCGCCCGAGGAGTGGCTGCCGCCGGTGGCGTCCGCGATGGCCGCGAGCAGGGGCTCGTCCGGCGCAAGATGTTTGAGTTCCTTGTCGCTTTCCTCCACGAGGAATCGCACCGCGACCTCGGCCCCGCCCGGACCTTTGACCGTGAGCCTGTGCGGGCCCGCGCCCTTGGGGGTCCACTCGCGCCCGTAACGGCCCTCACCGTCCAGGCGCAGGTCGAAAGTGTCCTGGCGCTCCTTGTCGCGGGCGTCGATCCACGAGACGGTCGCTGACAAGGTGGCGCCGGGCAGGGGCTTGTAGGCTTCGTCGAGCATCTCCACGTCGAAGCGGGCCGTGCCGTGCGCCCTGACCGGCGACGGCGTCACGTGCACGCGCAGGCGCTCGAGCTCGGGATCGGCAGTCAGCCACGCGATGGCCTTGCGCCAGAACGACGGCAGCACGTCGGTCGGGCCGCCCTCCATGGGGCCGGTGAAGCGGTATCGCCACAGGGAATCGGTGGCCACGGCCAGGGAGCGGCCGTTGCCGACGGTTCTCACCGCGATGATGGGAAGCGGACCGTCCTCGGCCTGCATGTACGGGTGATCGACGAGCACCAGAGCGTCGCTCGCCGTGCCGGCCACACGCGCCGCGCCGTCGAGCCTTGCAAGGGAGCGCCACAGGATCTTGTTCTCCTCCTCGTCCGATACGAGGCGCGTCACCGGGTGCCGCCTGCCCGCCGCGGTCAGACGTGCGCGGAAGGGCGTGGCGTCGCTCAGCTGCCGTTCCGGGACCGAGGCCGGATAGGGGCGCAGAGGGAGCACGTCGGCGAGCGGTCCACCGCCCGCGCCGCCGGGGCCGAACGCGCGCGGCCCGCCCACCACCGCCACCGCGCCGCCTCGGCGCACGAAGTCGGCCACGCGCTCGAGGTACTTGTCCACGCCGTAGGGCAGGGGCTCGAAATCCTGGAAGATGATCACGTCGAACTCGTCGAGGTGCTCCTCGAAGATGGCCTCGGTCGGGAACGGGATGAGCGCCAGGCCCGCGGACCCGAGGGTCGACGACTGGTAGGCGGTGCGCAGGATGTAGAACGAGACGAGGTCCACGCGCGGCCACGACTTGAGCGTGTCGCGCACAAAGCGTTGGTCCCACGACGGAAGGCCGGCCAGGTGCAGGACGCGGAACTTGTCCCGCAGCACCTCGAACGTCACGTGGGCCCTGTTGTTCTCGGGCACCTGGTCCTCGGGCGGGGGCGGGGCGGAGACGGTCAGGACCTCGCGGCCCAGGCGCGAAGGCGACACCATGAACGTCGTGCGCCCCTCTCCTCCCACGAGGCGCACCTCACGGCGCTGCAGCACCGCGCCATCCTCGGACAGGATGACCTCGGCCTGCCGATCCGCAAGGCCGCGGCTGTGCAGGGTGACCACGATGGGCGTCTGGCTGCGCGAGAAGGCGAACGGGGCGGCGCGCGCCTCCACAATGAAGAGGTCTTTCTGCCCGGCCGGGGATCCGGTCACGGCCACGGTGTTCACGGGCGCGCCGATGCTCTTGAACCACGAGAGATCGAGCTCGCCGTCCGCTGACCGCGTGAGCTCGGTGTCCGCTCCGTCGCTGAGCAGGAGCACGCCCGCGAGCGGTTCCTCGGCTTTCTCGGCGACGAGGCGGGCGAGGGCTCCACGGATGTCCGTACCGCCCGCGTCGCCCGTTGCTTCGGCGATGTCGTCGGCCCCGCGCGCCTTCGCGAGCCCGCCCGCGAAGCCGTACCAGTCCATGCGGTGCTTTTGGCCGAGCCGATCGAGGTCGGCCTTGGCCGCGGCGAGGATGCGTTTTTCGGCCGCAAGGCGCGAGGCGCCGCCGCCGCGGGTCATGGAGCCCGAAGCGTCAACCAGGATCGCGACACGGTCCTGCACCTCGCGCACGGTGCGCTCGCGCAGGGTGGGCTGGACAAGGATGAAGAGGGCCACGCCGAGGACCAGCGTGCGCATGCCCGTGATGGCGAGACGCCGTGCGAGGCCCAGGCCTGGGTCGAGGGAGCGCCACGTGAAGACGACCGCCGCAAGGGCCGCGGCGACGATGACGACGAGCAGCGAGGGATCGAGCCCGCCCGCCGCCGTGATCTGCCAAAGGTCGAGCGCTCCTTGTCCGGCCGCTGCGGGGAGGTGCATCCGCTAGCCTCCGGTTGCCGGCCTGCCGAAGCGCCGGTGGGTCTCCTCGTCCTTGTAGCCCTGGCACAGGGCGTACAGCACGAGGTTCACTCCGAGCCGGAACGCGTTCTCGCGTTGCCGTTCTCCCCCGGGCACCACCTCGAGCTCCCAGTTGCCCATGTTGTCGCGCGCCCAGGCCCCGCCCAGATCGTGGTTCGCGCGGATGACGGCCAGGCGCCCGTCGAGCTCGCAGCCGAGGAGCGAAGGCGGACCTTCCACGCGACCCACCGGGCGTTCCACGGCATAGAACGCCCGGTACAGCACGTGGACCGCGGGCACGGGCTTTGGGGGCGAGTCCGGCAGCACGGCGCCCACGAACCGGTCGAGCGAGCGCGCGAGCCCGCCCGTGTCGCCGTCCGGCGCAAAAGCCGGATCGAGGATGAGCGTGCCGCCCAGCTTGAGGAAGCGCCGCAGCGCCTCGATCGCGGGTTGCTCGAAGTCCGGGAAGGCGCGATCCCCGCTCAGGTACGCGAGCGGGCTTGTAGACAGGAGCCCGATCTCGGGCTTGGCCTCGACCGGCTCGAGCGTCGAGTCCACGGCCGTGCGTTTGTGCACCTCCCACATGAGGCGCCGAAGCGCGGTCGGGCGCGGGCGCCAGTTGCCGCCTGGGTAGACGAGCTGGAGAACGCCCACCTGTGACGCCGGACCGACGCCGAGCGAGCGAGACGGCAGGAGGGCGAGGGCTCCGAGCGCGCAACCGCCCGCGAGGAGCTTCCTCCTCGAAAAAGGCGTTGAGGCCGCACCATCGCTGTTTCGTGGGTTTTCTTTCATCGCGCCGTCATTCTATAATGTGCCGCCCTTTGTTGGCGGCATTCTATCAGAAGCGCGGGCTGGTGACGAAGCCCGGCGAGGGAGGTCCCGATGAGAGAACAACGGCTGCACGCGACCCACGCCGCGGCAATGCTCGTCGCGCTCCTGTTCGCCGCGCCGCTCGCGGCCCAGCAGGAGGGATCCGACGCCGAGGACGAGGCCTTCCTCTCGGGCGAGACCACGGAAACGCAGGCGGCTGCGCCAACCACGAAGCCCGAGGAAAGGGCCGCACCCGAGGCGAAGCCGGTCGAGGGCCAGGCCAAGGAACGGCCCCGCGACCACGCTGTGCAAGGCTTCGTGAACGTGTACGCCGGCACGGGCTGGTACATGGTCGCGCCGTACGACAAGAACGACGAGGACAAGGCCTGCTCCGAGCGCAAGCCCGACGACTCGGGCCAACTGGCGGGCGATCCGGTCTGCACCGGTCGCTCCGGGGTCACGCTCGATATCCTGGGCGGGTACGGCGTGCTCCCGGGCTTCGAGGTGTTCGTCATGTTCCGCCAGGGGCTCGAGAGCCCGGCGCTGGCGCGGCCGCGGGGCGAGCAGATCGGCGCGGGCGTCAAGATCTACTCGCCGAGCGACGGCCTGTTCAAGATCGGCTTCGGCGTGGCACCGCTCTTCGACTTCTCGGGCCGCAAGGCGGACTTGGGCTACGATTTCGTGGTGCACGTACCGATCCAGGCCCAATTCGACTTCGTCCCGTGGTTCGGCGCCTACGTGCAGGTTGCGCCAAACATCTCCTTCATCACCGAGTTCCGTCTCGACATCACCGGCGGGCTCGGCGTCCAGGGCAGGTTCCCGTGAGATGAGGGCGGGTCGGGCAGGCGCGCCGTGCATCGACCGGTCATGATTTTCCCCTCATTGCGAGGAACTCCCCGATGATCCTGGCCGACTCGTCCGGCTTCTCCTCGAGCGGCGAGTGGCCGCACTCCGGGATGATCTCAAGGCGAGCGCCCGGAATGGCGTCCGCGAGCCTGCGTCCCACGTCGGGCGGCACGAGCCGGTCGTTCGCACCCCACAGGACGAGGCTTGAAGCACCCACCGTCGGGACGGCGGTCGTCACGGGCCTGGGATCTGCCGTGATGCGCAAGGCGGCGAGCGTCATCGTGCGGTGCGCCGAGAGGATCTCGTAGTGGCGCAGCACCAGGTCGAGGTCCATCGCGCGGGGATCGCGGAACACGTCGTGGCGGAAGTAGTTCACGAACATGCCTCGGCCGTAACACCGGAAGAGAAGGCCGCCGAGGCCCGGGACGCGGAGCAGGCGCCCCTTCATCGGCACGTTGTATGGCAGGCTGACCGCGTCCGCGAGGACGAGCTTCTCCACGCGCCTCGCGGCGTTCGCGGCGGCCACGATCGCGATGCCGGCGCCCATGGAGTGCCCAAGCAGGGAGAAGCGCGCAAGGGACAGCGCATCGGCCGTGTCGAGGACCGCCTTTGCGTAGCTCAGCCATCCGGGAATGAAGGAGAGCGACGCGATCGAACGGCCGCTCCCGGGCAGATCGATCGCCAGGCAGCGGAAGCGATCCGAGAGCCGGTCCACGATGGGGCGGAAGACGTCCCCGGATACGAACAGGCCGTGGATCATGAGCAGGGCAGGGCCCTTGCCGGACTCGCGGATCCGGATCCTCCCCTCGTGGATGTCGATGGCGTGCTCGTGCACGGGAAGGCTAGTAATAGACGGTCGCGCTGTCGCAGCCAGCGAACTCGGCCGTCACGTCGAGGGCGTAGTCGTACGACTCGCCGCCGAGCTCGTAGGACCAGTCGCCGGTCATGTCGATGGAGCCGCTCTCGGGGCAGGCGTCGGCAACCGCCACGTCGTTGTATGAAACGTCCATGGTGATCACGTATTTGTAACCGGCTTCGATCACGTCGACATCGCAATCGAAAGAGAGCGATCCCGAGATGAGCTTGTCCGTGATCGTCATTTCGCCCTTGTAGCCGTATGACCCGTTGTACTCACCGGCAACCTCT